>DASRHK010000154.1:0-9967 GCA_035650495.1 Nevskiaceae bacterium
CGGCGCGACCTCTGCCGCCGCACCCCTCATCTGCGTCGGGACCGTTTGCGCCCCGCCGGCGCTGCCGAAGGTCACGACGCCGTAACCGGATCCTGTAACCAAAACGCCGGCTTTCGCCGGCGTTTTCATTTCCCGCAAGTCGGATTACTTCTTCTTCCCCGCGTTCTCCGTCGCTTCCTGCGCGGCGGCCTTGAGCTCTTCTTCGGCCTGCTTGAGAAGTTCCTTCGCCTTCGCGGCGTGCCCGCCCATGTCGAAGTCGTTCTTGTCCTGCGCGACGCTGATCTGCTGCAGCGCGCGCTGACAGGACTGCCACGCGGCGACGAGATGCGGATGCTTCGGCGCGGCGAGCGCGATGGAAGAAACGGTGAGCAGCGCGGCGACAGCGGCGAGTCGGATGTGGCGCATGGTGGACCCCGGTGTGGTGGGAGGCCGGAGCATACGCCGAACGAATGATGCTGGGACGCCGCCGCCACGGGAAACTGCGGCATGCGCAAAATCTTTACATTCGCGGCGATCTTCGGTCTTTCCGCCTGCGGCGCCAACGCGCCGCTCGACAGCGCGACGGCGCCCGCGCAGAGCGCCGACTTCGCCGACGAGCCGGCGCTCGAGACCGACCAGGCGACGCTCGACGCCAATCTGATGTGCACGGGCTTCACGCATCCGGACAAGCCGCCGGTGCTGCTGGTGCACGGCACGTTCACCAATGGCGAAGAGCAATACACCTGGACCTATCTGCCGCTGCTCGCCGATCGCGGCTTCGACGTGTGCGCCGTGACGTATCCGGATCGCGGCTTCGGCGATCAGCAGATCTCCGCCGAGTACGTGGTCAACGCGCTGCGCAAGATCCACGCGGAGTCGGGCCGCAAGGTCGCGATGATCGGGCACAGCCAGGGCGCGGGCATGCCGCGCTGGGCGCTGAAGTGGTGGAAGTCGGCGCGCGACGCGACGGAGGACTTCGTGCTCGAAGCGGGCCCGAATCACGGCACCACGCGCGCGAGTCTCGGCGTGCCGCTGCCGACCGGCATGCCCGCATCGTTCTGGCAGTTCCAGCCTGATTCGGAATTCGTAGCAGCCGTCAATCGCGACGACGAGACGCCCGGCGATGTCAGCTACACGACGCTCTACACGACGTTCGACGAGCTGGTGCAGCCCGTAGCGCCGATCCCGACCGCGGCGCTCGACCTCGGGCTTGACAACCCGAACGTCGCGAACATACATCTGCAGGACATCTGTCCCGGACGCTTCGTCGATCACATCACCATCGGACTGACCGATCGTCTCGCGTTCGAGCTCGCGCTCGATGCGATCACGAATCCAGGCCCGGCGAACATCGAGCGCGCCGGCGGTGCAAGCGCGCTGTGCGGTCTCGCGAACTTCATCCCCGATCAGATCGTCGCGCCCGAAGCCGCGCAGGGAATGCTGAGCGTGTTGCTCGACGAGATGCAGCATCCGCCGTCGATGGCGCCGCATCTCACGACTGAAGAGCCGCCGCTCAAGCCTTACGCCCAGTAAACTGCGCGTCTCATGAGCGATCCCCAACACGTCGTCATCGTCGGCGCCGGGCAGGCGGGCGGCCAGCTCGCGGCCGAGCTGCGCCAGATCGGCTTCGCCGGCTCGATCACCCTGATCGGCGAGGAGCCGCATCTGCCGTACAAGCGCCCGCCTCTGTCGAAGGCGTATCTCGCCGGAACCGCGACGCAGGATTCGCTGCTCGTCATGCCGCGCGCGACGTTCGACAAGGCGCGCATCGGGTTCATCGGCTCGACGCGCGTGACGAAGATCGATCGCGCGGCGAAGACCGTCGAGCTGCAGGACGGCCGCAACATCGGCTACGACAAGCTCGCGCTGTGCACCGGCGGGCGTGCGCGTCCGCTGCCGATTCCCGGTGCAGACAAGCCCAACGTGTTCCTGGTGCGCACCATCGCCGACATCGACGCGATCCGTGCGCACTGCGCCGCCGGCAAGCGGGTGACGATCATCGGCGGCGGATTCATCGGCCTCGAGATCGCAGCGGTGCTCGTGAAAGCCGGGCTCAAGGTCACCGTGCTCGAAGGGCTGCCGCGCGTGCTCGCGCGCGTGACCGTGCCGCAGATGTCGGAGTTCTTCGAGCGCGTGCATCGCGAGGCGGGCGTCGATCTGCGCACCAGCGCGCAGATCAAGTCGCTCGACGGCGACCCAGTCGCTCACGTGACGTTCGCCGACGGCTCGCGGGTGGACACCGACTTCGTGATCATCGGCATCGGTCTCATCGCGAACGTCGAGCTTGCGCAGTCCGCGGGGCTTCCGATCGACAACGGCATCGTCGTCGACGAGCACGCCGTCACCTCCGATCCCGACATCGTCGCCGCAGGCGATTGCACCAATCACCCGAACGCGCATTTCGGCCGGCGCCTGCGACTCGAGTCGGTGCAGAACGCGCTCGAGCAGGCGCGCGCCGCGGCGCACACGCTCGCCGGCAAGCCGAAGCCGTACGACGCAGTGCCCTGGTTCTGGTCGGATCAATACGACGTGAAGCTGCAGATGGTCGGCCTGTCGACGGGCTTCGATCAGATGATCCTGCGCGGCGACCCGAAGACGCAGCGCGCGTTCTCCGCGTTCTATCTCGGCGACGGCAAGCTGATCGCCGCCGATTGCGTGACCAAGCCTGCGGACTTCGCGCTCGCGAAGAAGCTCGTTGCGATCCGCGCGCAGCTCGATCCGGCTAAGCTTGCCGACGAAACGATCCCGCTGAAGACCTTCCTCCCGGCCTAAAGGGGCGCGATGCCGAAAGTGACCTACGTGCAGCCCGACGGCGCCGAGCAGACGCTCGACGCGCCGGTCGGACAATCGATCATGGAGACCGCGACGCGCAACATGGTCAACGGCATCATCGGCGAGTGCGGCGGCTGCTGCTCCTGCGCGACGTGTCACGTCTACGTCGACGAAGCCTGGTACGGCAAGCTCGAGCCGAAGGATCAGATGGAAGAGGCGATGCTCGAAGGCGCGGTGGAGCCCGCCCCGCGGTCGCGGCTGTCGTGCCAGATCAAGATGAGCGACGCGCTCGACGGGATCGTCGTGCGCATTCCGGCGGGGCAGGCGTGATCGGGCTTCTCGCGCGGCAACGCATCGTCAACGTGCCGCGCGATCTGTCCGAGATCACGCGCATCGATTATTCCTCGGAGGTCGCGCCGTCCGACGCCGGCATGAGCGCGGCCGGCGTCGCGCGCATCTGGAAGACGGTCGAGGAGTTCTATCGCTCCGGCCTGCATCCCGCGATCACGCTGGTGATCCGCCGGCGCGGCAAGATCGTGCTGAAGCGCTCGATCGGTGCGGTGTCCGGAAATCTTCCGGGCGACGACGGACCCGTGATGCCGCTCGATCCCGATTCGCCGGTCTGCCTGTTCTCCGCATCCAAGGCGATCACGGCGCTCCTGCTGCACAAGGTGGTCGAGCTCGGCAAGCTCTCGCTCGACGATCGTGTCGCCGATCACATCCCGGAGTTTGCGGCGCACGGCAAGGATCGCGTCACGGTGCGCCAGCTGCTCGCGCATCGCGCAGGGATTCCGGCGCTGCCGATCCGCGATCCCGATCCCGCGCTGCTGCAGCACTGGGATGCGCTGGTGCACATGCTGTGTCTCGCGCCGCCCGACGATCCGCAGTTCCAGAAGCAGGCGTATCACGCGCTGACCAGCGGCTTCATCGTCGGCGAGCTCATCCAGCGCGCGTCGGGGATGAGCTTGCGCGACGCGCTGAAGAAATGGATCGCCGATCCGCTGAAGCTTCGCTACATGACTTACGGCCTGCCGCCGGAGCAGCGCAAGCTCGCGCCGGCGAACGCGCTCACCGGGCCGAAGCCGTTCTGGCCGCTGACCACCTACGTGCGCCGCATCGTCGGCGTGCCGTTCGAGCGCGCGGTGGAAGCGTCGAATCAGGAGGGTTATCTGTCGAGCGTGGTGCCCGCGGGGAACATCTACGCGAGCGCGGACGACGCGAGCCGCGTGTTCCAGATGCTGCTCAACGGCGGCGAGCTCGACGGCGTGCGCGTGCTCGAGCGCGAGACGGTGCACGAAGCGGTGAAGCCGGTCGGCAAGATCCAGCTCGACGCGATCCTGCGCGTGCCCCTGCGCTTCTCCGCGGGGTTCATGCTCGGCGAGCGTCCGTTCGGGCTCTACGGGCCGAACTGCCACGAAGCGTTCGGCCACCTCGGCTTCGTCAGTGTGCTGTGCTGGGCCGATCCGTCGCGCGACATCTCGGTCGCATTCCTCAACACCGGCAAATCGGTTTCGCCGACCGGCGTGCTCCGCATCGCGCGCGTGCTCGGCGCGATCAACCGCGCGTGCCCGACGGTGCGGCCGTCATAGGTCGTCGCGGCGGCAGGTGATTCATCCGCACGCGCACGAAGTCGATGTGCGCGGCCGCCGCTCGACCCGCTTCGACGGCGTCGCGCGCGAGGATCGAGTCGAGCAGGCGCCGATGCTGTGCCACCACGTGACGGAACACTTCCGAGCGCGGCGTGGTGCCCGCGAGCGTGAGCTGCATGTGATCGTGCAAGAGCTTGTGCAGCGAGATCATCAGGTAGGCGAACACCGGGTTGTGCGTCGCCTCCGCGATGGCGTGATGGAATGCGATGTCGGTGCGCATCTGCAGCTCGCGGTCGCCGCCGCGGAATGCAGCGTCGACCGCAGCCTGTGCGGCCTGCAGGCGCTTGCGATCGCCAGCGTCGTGGCGCTCGGCGGCGAGCTCCGCGGCGCGGCATTCGAGCATGTGGCGGAATTCGAAGAAGTCGGCGGGCAGATCGGGATAGCGCCGGCTCATGTCGGCCCAGACTTCTGCGCCGAAATGATCTGACGGTGCGTTGACGTAAGTGCCGGAGCCGTGGCGCCGGCTCAGCAGACCTTTCGCGACGAGCATGCTGATGCCTTCGCGCACGATGGAGCGCGAGGCCTGCCAGCGTTGCGCCAGGTCACGCTCCGACGGCAGGCGCGAGCCGGGCGCGAACTGACCCTTCTGGATCGCGCGCTCCAGGCGGCGGGCAATGCTGTCGGGGCGGCCGGCGTCGTGCGTCTCCATCGCGACTCCCAAGGTGGTCCAACCACTCTACGATCCGGCGCGCGCTTGCACAAACTGCCCGGCATGGGGGAAAGACCAATCCTGGCGGCATTCCTGATCGGCGCGAGCGTCACGGCACTCGCCGACGAGGCGCCGCAGTCGCCCCAGCCCTACGAGCAGACCGTTCCGGTGACGCCGACGGAGGCCAAGGAGCCCACGCCGCCGAAAGAGAAGGACGACGCCGTGAAGCTCGACGACGTCGTCGTCACCGCCAACAAGCGCAAGGAGAGCACGCGCACGCTGGCGGGCGCGGTGAGCGCGATCACGCGCGAGCGCCTCGACGAGACCGGCTCGTCGAGCATGGCCGATTATCTTTCGCTCTCGCCGGGCGTGAACTTCAACAGCGGCACGCCGGGCTATTCGGTGATCACGATCCGCGGCATCAACTCCGACACCATCCCGAATCTCGCGCAGACCGCCGTCGGCTCGTACTACGACGACATTCCGCTCACCGATCCGGCTGCGCCGATGGTCGTGCCCGACATCGACGCCTTCGACGCCGATCGCATCGAGGTGCTGCGCGGTCCGCAGGGCGCGCTGTTCGGCTCGGCTTCGCTCGGTGGTGCCGTGAACTACATCCCGCAATCGCCGGATCCGTACAACTTCAAGGCGGCGGCGCAGGCGGTCGGTGATCTCAAGAAGAACAGCTCGCTCGGCGGCACCGGCAAGCTGATGCTCAACACGCCGCTCTTCGTCGACGGCCTCGGGCTGCGCGCGGCCGGCTACTACACGAAGACGCCGGGCTGGATCGACAACGTCGGGCTGGATCGCGAGGAATCGAACTCGTCGAAGACCTGGGGCGGGCGCGCGATCCTCGGCTATTCCTTCAGTCCCGAGTCGCGGCTGCGGCTGACCGGTCTCTATCAGCGCACCATGGTCGACGACGCCGGCTACGTCGACCCCACGCTCGGCGATCTCAAGAAAACCTCCACGCAGCTCGAGCCCAGTGAGAACACGATCCGGCTCTACAGCCTGCGCTACGAGCACGACACCGGCTTCGGCAGCTTCACGCTGATCGGCGGCTATCAGGACAAGGAAGGCGGGCTCGGCTACGACGCGAAGAACGCGTTCGGCGCGCAGGCGACGGGCAATCTCGCGCCGCTGATCCTGACGCAGTACGGATTGGTGAAGGGCTACAGCGCGGAGCTGCGCTACGTCTCTCCGCGCTGGGACCATTTCGATTTCCTCACCGGCCTGTCCTACGCCAACCGCAACGAGCAGCTCGACGTCATCCTCGACTCGCAGGATCTCGTCGACACGCTGGCGCTGCTGCACTCGGTGCTCGATCCGTTGCAGATCCCGATCCAGCTGCCGAGCACGGTCACTTCCGCGCTGACGGTCTTCCGCGAGCACGCCAGCGTCGACGCGCCGGAAGCCGCAGCGTTCATCGACGGCTCGTGGCCCATCAACGACTCGCTGAAGCTCACGGCTGGCGGGCGCTACTACCACAACGTCGTCGACAGCCGCGTGTTCGCCCAGGGCGTCGTCGTGCTGCCCGGCGGCAGCACCGAATACACCAAGGACAACCACCAGGTCGCCAACGGCTTCAATCCGAAAGTCTCGCTGGCCTATCAGGCGACGAAGCGGCTCCTGCTCTACGCGCTCTATTCGCGCGGCTATCGCCTCGGCGGCCCGAACCTGGTGCCGAGCACGACGCTGACGCCGACCAAGCAGTTCTACAACCCCGACGAAGTGCGCAACTACGAGCTCGGCGCCAAGACGAATTGGCTCAAGGGGCGGCTGACCGTCGATCTCGCCGGATTCTGGATCGACTGGAAAGATATTCCGCTGGTCATCCAGGACCAGATTGGGCTGTTCAAGTACATCGACAACGTCGGCGATGCGCGCAGCCGCGGATTGGAGACGAGCCTGTCGCTGCGGCCGCTGCCGTTCGTGACGCTGCGCTCGTCGGTGACCTGGCTCGACTCGCGCCTGCTCAACGACTACGACCCCAACAACGGTCGGCCGCCGGCGAAAGCGGGCGATCGTCTGCCCGGCGCACCGGCGTGGACGGTCTCGAACGTGCTCACCGGTACCTGGCTGTGGGGTAATCACGTGCCGACGCTCTCGCTGATCCATCGCTACGAGAGCGCGTCGGCGACGAATCTCTCGTTCCAGGACATCCAGAAGGGGAATTTCCATCTCCTCGACGCGCGCGCGAGCGCGAAGCTCGGCGCATTCGGCGTCGTGCTCTACGGCAAGAACCTCATCGACGCGCGCGCCGTGCAGGCTGCGAACAATTACGCAAACCCCGCGACGGGCGACGTCGCATCCCTCAAGTACATTTCACCGCCGCGAGCATTCGGCGTGGAGCTCTCCTATGCATTCGAGTGAAGGCAGTGTCGACGGGCAAGTTGATGTTCCGGGCGCGTCGCTGCGCTATCGGCTGGCCGGAGTGAAGTCCGATCTGCCGACGCTGGTGTTCGAGAACGGCTGGTCGGCGTCGTATCACTACTGGACGTGGGTGCAGCGCGAGCTCGCGCCGCACGCGCAGCTGCTGTTCTACAACCGCGCCGGCATCGGCGGCAGCACGTTGACGTCGCCGCGCACGGCGGCGAGCCTGAGCGATCAGCTCGAAGCGATGCTCGTGGCGCTGAATATCCGCCAGCCCGTCGTGCTGGTCGGCCAGTCGTATGGCGGCTTGATGTGCGCCCTGCACGCGGCGCAGAAGCCGCAGCGCGTGCGCGCGTTCGTCCAGGTCGATGGCACGCCCGATCGCGATCATCCGTACGTGCGCAAGGTCCTCGGCGTCACCAAGGTCGTCACGCGCATCATCGGCGTGATGACCCGGCTCGGGCTGCCCGATCCGATCTACGGCGCCGCCGCCAAGACCCTGCCGGGCGACGAAGGCGAAGTGATGCTGCGCACCTCGTTCGGCTCGCCCGAGTCGATGCGGCATGCGTTCACCGAGCTCGATCAGATCGACGAGTTCCGTGCCGCGATTGCGCGCGCAACGTCGATGCCGCCGCGCCTGGTGATCACCGCAGGCAAGGCGAGCGAGCCCAAGGGACTCCTCGGCCGCATCCTCGCGTCTCCGAAGAAGGCGCGGCGCGTGATGGAGATCATGGAGGAAGCGCATCGCGAGCAGGCCGCGAAGAACGGCCGCTGGATGAGTCTTCCGCACACGCACGGCGGTCTCGTGTTCGAGCCGGCCGGGGCCAAGGCGACTTCCGCCGCCACGCTCGAGTTCGTGAGATCGCTGCGATGAGCCTCGCGCGCTGCTACAACATCGATGACCTGCGCAAGCTCGCGCGCCGCAAGCTGCCGTCGCCGATGTTCAACTACATCGACGGCGGCGCCGACGACGAGTGGACCCTGCGCCGCAACACTGCGGCGTTCGACGACTACGAGCTCCTGCCGCGCTACCTCAACGACATCTCGACGCTCGATCTGTCCACGCGCGTGCTCGGGTGCGAGCTCGCCCTGCCGTTCTTCCTTGCCCCGACCGGCATGTCGCGGCTGTTCCACCACCACAAGGAGATCGGCGCCGCCAAGGCCGCGGGACGCGCCGGCACGCTGTACAGCCTGTCGACGCTCGCGACCACCTCGCTCGAGGACGTCGCGGCGGCAACGCGCGGCCCGAAGATGTTCCAGGTCTACATCTTCAAGGACCGCGAGCTGACCCGCGAGCTCGTCGCACGCTGCAAGCAGGCGGGCTATCAGGCGCTGTGTCTCACCGTCGACACGCCGATCGCGGGGAATCGCGAGCGCGATCATCGCTACGGCATGGCGATGCCGCCGCAAGTCTTCAAGCTGAATACGTTCCTGAGCTATGCCACCAGCTTCGAGTGGCTGCTCAATTTCGCGCTGCAGCCGCGCTTCACGCTCGCCAACGTCGCGCATCGCGTCGACGCCCTGAGCGGCGGCGCGATGGGCGTGATCGAGTACATCGGCACGCAGTTCGATCGCACGGTGAGCTGGAAGGACGCCGAGTGGCTGGCGCGCGAGTGGGGCGGGCCGTTCGTCATCAAGGGCATGAGCACGCCGGAGGATGCGAAGCAGGCGGTGTCGATCGGCGCGACGGCGGCGATGCTGTCGAATCACGGCGGCCGTCAGCTCGACGGCGTGCCCGCTCCGATCGACACGCTCGCGCCGATCCGCGACGCGATCGGCGATCGGCTCGAGCTCATCGTCGACGGCGGCATCCGCCGCGGCACCCACATCCTGAAGGCGCTCGCGCTCGGCGCGAACGCTTGCTCGATCGGCCGGCCTTATCTCTATGGGCTCGCGGCCGGTGGGGAGGCGGGGGTCGACCGCGCGATCGCGTTACTGCGCGAAGAAGTTGCTCGCGACCTCGCGCTGCTGGGCTGCCGGTCGGTCTCGGAGCTCCGGAGCGATCACGTACGAGCGCTCGCGCGCTCGCCGCGCGCGCCTACTTGAGGATTTTCCGCTGCACCGATTCCGGCGAGAAATAGTCCGGTGAATAGAGCACGGTGAAATCGTTCGGCGTGTCTTCGTTCGCTGCAGCGGTGATGAAGTAGCGGCCCGACTGGAAGTCGTAGATGAGCTCGGGCACGCCGGTCGCCGACTCGATGTTCGACTGATAGACGAGATGGCCTTCCTGCAGCTTGTAGAGCTGATCCTTGTTGTCGTAGCAGTCGACCGCTTCGAGATCCCAGCTGTCCTCGTCGAAATACATCATCCGGCGCTTGAAGGTGTGCGAGACGCCGGCCTTGAGCGTGGCTTCGACGACCCAGTAGCGATGCAGCTCGTAGCGCGCGAGATCCTGATTGAGATGCTTGGGCGCGACCATCTGCTTGAACGAGATCTTCGGGCTGCCGATGTTGTTGGAGTTGTAGGGCAGATACATCTCCTTCTTGCCGACGATCTTCCAGTTGTAGCGATCGAGCGCGCCGTTGAAGAGATCGACCTGATCGTA
>DASRHK010000155.1:0-17379 GCA_035650495.1 Nevskiaceae bacterium
TCGCGCATCTGCGCGCCGACTGGAAGCATCTCGTCGACGATCTGCACGTCACCGACAGCTCCGCGTATCTGCGCGATCACGGCAAGCCGGTCGTCGAGCTCTGGGGCTTCGGCTTCGGCGATCGTCCCGGCGATCCCGCCGACGTCGCTGCTCTGATCGCCGATCTGAAGCGCGGCGCCGACGCGCTCGAAGCGTCGTTCGTCATCGGCGGCGTGCCGAGCCAGTGGCGCACGCTCACCGGCGATGCGAAATCCGATTCGCGCTGGGCCGCCGTCTATCGCAGCTACGACGTGCTGAGCCCGTGGTCGGTGGGTCGCTTCGACGATCAGGCCGGGGCGGATGCGTACCGCGACGGCATCGTCATCCCCGATCTCGCGGAGACGGCGCGGCTGGGCATCGGCTATCTGCCGGTGACGTTCCCCGGCTTCTCGTGGAGCAACCAGATGCTCAACAAGGGCATCGTGGATGTCGCGATCTTCAACCAGATCCCGCGCGACTGCGGCGCGTTCCTCTGGCACCAGTACGCCAATCTCGTGAACGCCGGCGTGAGGAGCGTCTACGCGGCGATGTTCGACGAGTTCGACGAAGGCACGGCGCTGGCGCCCGCGGAGACGTCCGTGGTCGGCGTCCCGGTCGGCGTCTCCATGGTCACCCTCGACCAGGAAGGCTGCAGCGTGCCCGACGACTGGTATCTCCAGGTCACCGGCAAGGCGGCCGCGCACCTCAAGAACCGCACCGCGATCCCCGCGCAGATCAGCTAGCACGGAACCGTCGCCGCCCATCGACGGTCTGTCGTCGAAAGGGGAGCGACCTTGATCCGAACGTGCGTCATCGCGGCGTCGATGTGCGTCAGCCTGTTATCGGGCTGCGTGCTGTCGCCCTCGTGGCTGCCTTCTTCCGGTCCCAACTACGCGCAGGTCAGCCGCGTCGAGGGCAAGGGCAAGCCGGTCCCGGTGGAAGTCGTCGACGTCGACGAAGGCGTCGCGCGGCTGCTGCTGGCGCGCCAGCAGCAGCAACAGTTCTCCGAGGCGTTCGCAGAGCCGGCGCAAGCGCATACCAACTACGCGATCGGTCCCGGCGACGTGATCGAAGTGACGATCTGGGAAACCCCGCCCGCGGGTCTCTTCGCAGGAACCGCGACGATCCTCGACAACACGACGACGAGCCGCGCGACGACGCTGCCGGCGCAGATGGTCAGCGCCGAAGGGACCATCACCATCCCCTTCGCGGGCTCCGTGCAGTGCGCCGGCAAGACGCCGGACGAGGTCTCCGCGGCGATCGTCGAGCAACTCGGCGGCCGCGCGCACAAGCCGCAGGTGCTGGTGCGCTTGACGCAGAACAACACGGCGAGCGTCACCGTCGTCGGCGAAGTCGCCAACAGCCAGCGCCTGCCGCTGACCGCGCGCGGCGAGCGCGTGCTCGATGCGCTCGCGGCGGCCGGCGGCGTGCGCGATCCGGTGAACAAGACGTCGGTGCAGGTCTCGCGCGGCGGCAAGGTGCAGACGCTGCCGCTCGACACGGTGATCCGCGATCCGAAGCAGAACATCGTCCTGCAGCCGGGCGACGTGGTGACCGCGTTGCATCAGCCGTACAGCTTCTCGGTGCTCGGTGCGACGGGAAAGAACGACGAGGTCGCGTTCGAAGGGCAGGGCCTGTCCCTCGCGCAAGCGCTGGCGCGCGCCGGCGGCCTGCAGGACACGCGCGCCGATGCACAAGGCGTGTTCATCTTCCGCTTCGAGGCCGCCGACGCGTTGCCGCCCTCCGAGCAGCCGCGCCCGCAGACGCCCGACGGCAAGATCCCCGTCGTGTATCGCGTCGATCTCAAGGACCCGCAGATCTTCTTCGCTGCGCAGAGCTTCCCGGTGGTCAACGGCGACGTGCTCTACGTCTCCAACGCGCCGGCGGCCGAGCTGCAGAAATTCCTGAACATCGTGCTGGCCGTGACCTATCCGGTGTTCAGCGTCATCCAGCTCGACAAGATCAGTCACTGAGCCGTGAGCGCTTCGCGCGCCGCGCTGCTCGACCTGTCGCGCCTGCTGTCCTGCTCGCGCCGCGCGGCCCCGAGCGGCATCGATCGCGTCGAGCTCGCCTACGCGCAGCGCTTCCTGCCGCGCGACGACACGATCGCGTGCGCGCTGTCGCCGCTGAAACGCATTTGCGCGATCGATCTGGATCTCGCACGTCGTTACGTGAATGCGCTGGCGGCGCTGTGGCAAGGCGACGCGGCGTCGAAAGCAACCGCGGCACGGCTCGGCGATCGCATCCGCGTCACGCTTTCGCTGTCGACGGAGTCTGCGCTGCACCGTCGCGTGCGCGAAGCCGGCGACGGCGTGCCGTACCTGCTGGTGTCGCATCACCATCTGGATCGACCCGAGGTCATCGAGCGCCTGGTGAGCGGCAGCGGCGCGCAACCCGTGTTCCTCGTGCACGACCTGATCCCGATGACGCACCCGGAGTACGGACGACCGGGCCAGGCGGAGATCCATGCGCGCCGGATCGCAACGATCGCGAGCCAGGCGCGCGGCATCATCCTCAATTCGGCGGCGACGCAGCGCGAGCTCGCGCCGCATCTCGACCACGTCGTGCCGACCGTGATCGCTCCGCTCGGCCTCGACTTGCCGCACGCCGACGCGAAAGACGCTGCCGGCCCGCCGTACTTCATCTACATCTCGACCATCGAGCCGCGCAAGAATCATCTCTTGCTGCTCAACCTGTGGCGCCAGCTCGCGCAAGCGCATGGCGCGGCGACGCCGCGGCTGATCATCGTCGGCCGGCGCGGCTGGGAGAACGAGAACGCGATCGACATGATCGAGCGCTGCGTCGCGATCCAGTCGCTGGTCGAGGAGCACAACATGCTTCCCGACGCTGCACTCGCGCCGCTGCTCGCCGGCGCGCGCGCCTTGCTGCTGCCGTCGTTCGTGGAAGGCTACGGGCTGCCGGTCGCCGAAGCGCTCGCTGCCGGTGTGCCGGTGATCTGCAGCGACCTGCCGGCTTTGCGCGAGGTCGGCGGCGAAGTGCCTGAGTATCTCGATCCGCTCGACGGCGTCGCCTGGCGCGCGGCGGTTCTCGACTATGCCGATCGCGATTCGCCGCGGCGCGCTTCCCAGCTCGGGCGTTTGCCCGGCTGGCGCAAGCCCGAGTGGTCCGCGCACTTCGCGGCGGTCGAGCAACTCCTGCAGGAAGTGTCCGCGAACGTACACAGGAACTGATCCGCAACCGCCGAATCCAAAACTTCAGTCCCGGGGGACTGCAAAGCGGCACGTCGGTGCCGCGATGCGCGTCGAAGACTGAAGAGGGCATCGGGATGCGAGAGGGAGATGTCGTGGCTTGCCTCGGGATGTCGTGGTGGAAGCAGCCACGCATCGCGGAGTTCTTGCGCGGCGAGCACGGGACACCCAAATTCTTCCGCGGCGTCACCGCGGCTGTGCAGCATGCGCGCCGCGAGCACGGCGCGATCGCCGTCTGGGCGTCGCGCGAGCCCGTTCAGCTCGCCGCCCTCGCCGAAGCCGCGGGCGTTCCGGTGCTGCGCGTCGAAGACGGCTTCCTGCGCTCGGTCGGCCTCGGCGCCGATTTCACGCCGGCGGCGTCGATCGTCGTCGATCGACGCGGCATCTACTACGACCCGACGCGCGAGAGCGATCTCGAGCATGTGCTGAACACCGCGCACTTCGACGAAACGCTCCTGCTGCGGGCTTGCCGGCTGCGCGGGCTCATCGTCGCGTCGCGCATCACCAAGTACAACACGGGCGCGGCCAGCGTTCCGATCCGCGCCGCCGCCGGCCAGACCGTCATCCTGGTTCCGGGACAGGTCGAGGACGATCGCTCGGTGCAGCTCGGCGGCGCGACCGTGAAGACCAATCGCGCATTGCTCGAGCAGGTGCGGCGGCGCAATCCCGACGCGTTCATCGTCTACAAGCCGCATCCCGACGTCGACGCCGGTCATCGCAACGGCGTGCTCCTCGACGCCGTCGCCCGGCGCTTCGCGGATCAGATCGTGCGCGACGTGTCGGTGGCGACGCTGCTCGACGCGTGCGACGAGGTGCACACGATCACGTCACTCGCGGGCTTCGAGGCGCTGCTGCGCGGTCGCCGCGTCGTCGCCTACGGCCGGCCGTTCTATTCCGGTTGGGGCCTCACCGAGGATCTCGCGACGCACGAGCGTCCGCGCCGCGCGCTCACGCTCGACGCGCTCGTCGCCGGCACGCTGATCCTGTATCCGCGCTATCTCGATCCGCTGACGTCCCGCGCGTGCACGCCGGAGACGTTGATCGATCGCCTGCGCTCGCCGGAGCTCTGGCACGCGAGCGGCTGGACGCGCCTGCGCCAGCTGCAAGGCGTGTTGATGCGCGGCTGGCGTGCGCGCACCGCATCCGCGGGGGCGCTCTGATGCGCTCCCGCCGCTACCTCTTCCTGCAAGGCAACGCATCGCGCTTCTTCGATCGACTCGGTCACGCGCTGCATGCGCGCGGCCATGCCGTGCACCGCATCAACTTCAACGGCGGCGACGAAGCGTTCTGGTCGCTGCCGGGCGCGACCCCGTTCCGCGGGCGGCTCGCCGAATGGCCGGCCTTCCTGCAGGCACGCCTGGCCGAATGGGGCATCACCGATCTCATGCTGTTCGGCGATTGCCGTCCGCTGCATCGTGTCGCGATCGGGCACGCACGCGCGCAAGGCATCCGCGTGCACGTGTGCGACGAGGGCTACCTGCGGCCGAACTGGATCACGGTGGAGGAGGGCGGCGTCAACGGACACTCGCGGCTGCGCCGCGACCTCGGCTGGTTCCGCCATGCCGCTGCGATGCTGCCCGCGCGCAGCGAGACGGCGCCGGTGGAGAACAGCAAGTTCCGCCGCGCGATCGACGACATCCGCTACTTGTGCTGGACCGCGCTGCTCGCGTGGCGCTATCCGCATTACCGCACGCATCGCCCGTGTCACAAGCTGATCGAATACGCCGGCGGCGCGCGGCGCGTGCTGGGTAAGCCGCTGGCGCGCTACCGCCTGCAGCGCGACATCGCCCGCATCGCAGCGCTCGGGCGGCCGTACTACCTGTTCCCCTTGCAGCTGGAGGCGGATTCGCAGATCCGCTATCACTCCGGCTTCGCCTCGATCACCGCCGCGATCGAGAGCGTGATCCGCTCGTTCGCGAAGGACGCGCCTGCCGACAGCCTGCTGGTGATCAGCGAGCACCCGCTGG
Source organism: Nevskiaceae bacterium (assembly GCA_035650495.1). Taxonomy (GTDB): domain Bacteria; phylum Pseudomonadota; class Gammaproteobacteria; order Nevskiales; family Nevskiaceae; genus DASRHK01. The sequence goes on from DASRHK010000155.1 coordinate 5,195, forward strand.
AGACGAGCCTCAAGCAGTGGCGTCGGATCGTCGAACGCATCGCCAGCGATCACTTCGTGCGCGATCGCGTGTACTTCATCGAAGGCGGCACGCCCGAGCACCTGCTGCGCGAGTGCCGCGGCGTCGTCACCATCAACAGCACGATCGGAACGCTGGCGCTGTCGCTGCAGCGGCCGGTGATCACGCTCGGTCGCGCGATCTACGACATGGACGGCCTCACCTTCCAGGGTCCGCTCGACAGCTTCTGGCAGGAAGCGCGGCCCGCGGACGCGCAGGGCTTCGAGGCGTTCCGTCGCGTCGTCGCGGCGAAGACGCAGATCAACGGCAGCTATTTCTCCGACATGGGCATCGAGCTCGCCGTCGCGAAGCTCCTCGCGCGCTGGTCGCAGGAAGTGCCCGCGCTCATGGTCATGCCGATCGAAGCGCGCGAGCCTGCCGCGAATGTGGAGCTGCCGGCGCTCGCGCCGGGCGCGCTGGTGGCGGCATCGAGCCAGGCGCTGCGCGCATGAGCCGCTTCGCGCTCGGCATCGCGCTGTGCCTCCTCGGCTGGCTGGTCGCGCGCCGCGTCGGACGCACGCGCGTCTGGCGCATCGGGCCGATGCTTCTCGATCTCGCAGTTCCGGGCGCCTGCTTCGCGTTCATCGCATCCGGCACCGGCCGTCCGATCTTCGCGGGCCTGCTGGTCGGCGCGTGCCAGACGGCGTATGCGATCGCCGATCATTTCAAGCGCAAGACGCTGTTCGAGCCGATCGTCTGCGCCGATCTCATCACCGCGGTCGACATCTTCCGCAATCCGCGCATCTGCCTGATCTTCCCGGACCTGCACTGGATCGTGCTCGGCGCCGCGACCGCGATCGGCCTGTTCGGGGGCTTGTACTGGCTCGATCTGCCCGCGCTCCCGGCGAACATCTGGCTCGCGTGCGCGGTCGCAATCGCCGTCTATGGCGCGGGCTGGCTCGTGGCCGGGCCGCAGCTGGCGCGCGTGACGTCGGCGCTGCAGCGGTTGCAGGCCACCGGCAATCCGATCGCCGATTGCGAGCGCTTCGGTCCGTTCGCGACGCTCCTGATCCACGGCGTCTTGAGCCGCGGCGAGCGCGCCGCGCGACGCCGGGCCGCGCTCGATCAGTCGCACCGCGCGATCGACCTCGACGGCGCGACCGGCCCGATCGTGGTGATCCAGTGCGAATCGTTCTTCGACGCGCGCCGGCTGCACGCGGGCGTCTCGCGCGACCTCGTGCCGGCCTTCGAGCATTGCGCGCAGGGCTCGGTGCAGTGGGGCCGGCTCAAGGTGCCGAGCGTCGGCGCCAACTCCGTGCGCACCGAATTCGCCGTGCTCACCGGGCTCGACGAGGACCTGATCGGCTTCGACCGCTTCAATCCGTATCAGGGCTTCGCGCGCGCGGAGCTGCCGTCGCTGGCGTCGCGGCTGCGCGAGGCGGGCTACTACACGATCTGCCTGCACCCGTTCGATCGCGCCTTCTACGGGCGCGATCACGTGATGGGCAACCTCGGCTTCGACGACTTCATCGGCATCGAAGGCTTCGCCGGCGCGCAGAAGGTCGGCCTCTACACCGCCGACGTCGAAGTCGCGCGCCGCATCGCCGAGCTGATCAAGAGCCACGGGCCGAAAGTGTTCGTGTTCGCGATCACCATGGAAAACCACGGTCCGTGGCAGAAGCGGCATGCCGGCGGCGAGGCGGTCGCGCCGGGACTACCGGAGCTCGCGGGCGCGCGCGATCTCGTCGAGTTCCTGCGCAGCGTGCGCAACTCGGATCGGATGATCCGCATCCTTGCCGACGCGCTCGCGCGCGAGCAGGGCTTGCTCGCGTTCTATGGCGATCATCTGCCGAGCTTCCCGTCGCAGTTCGCCGCGCTCGGCTTCACGGCGCGCGACACCGACTACCTGATCTGGCGCCCCGACCAGGGCACCGGCCTGCGCGTGGATCTCCCGGCGCACGGCTTGCACGAGGCGATCCTGCAGGCGATCGCGGAGCCGGCGGTGTCGGAGCATCGGCGGGTCGTCCCCATGACGGAGCACGGTCGCAGCCTCGCCGCCTGACGGTATAATTCGCGCCCGAGCGTCGTCCGTGGGGAGTCCCGCTTGAGCCAGAATCACGACAAGGTCTTCTACGTCACCTTCGCGTCCGTCATGGGCGTGCTCGTCGGCATCGCCGCCATCTGCATCACCGCCGCGCGATTCATCACGCCGGCGCCGATCGCCGACGACGCCGCGATCCAGCGCCTCGACGAGCGCACGCGCCCCGTCGCCGTTGCAATCACCGACGCCAACCTGCTCAAGGTGTCGATGCCGGCCGCCGCTGCCCACACCCCGCAGCCGCCGGATCAGGTCTTCGACAAGGTCTGCTCGGCTTGCCACGGTGCGGGCCTGCTCGGCGCGCCCAAGGCATTCGACAAGGCTGCGTGGTCGGCGCGCGCCAGCGCCGCTGGCGGCGTCAACGGCCTCGCCGCGTCGGCGATCAAGGGCAAGAACGCGATGCCGCCGCGCGGCGGCGCCGCCGATCTGTCTGACGACGAGATCAAGGCGACCATCCAGTACATGATGAAGGGCGGCGCGTAGCCGCTGTCCTGTTCCGGTGCGTCGCGCGCCGTGAACGCGCGCATCAGCGCGCACTGAAGCCTCAAGTTGGTGCAAAAACCCATGGCATAGCGCTTGCGTTGATGCACGCCGGCGTGCGGGGGGCATCTCGAAGCCTAGGGATCAGCCGCGTGCGCGCGACCATCCACACGAAGAGGCTTCTACTCATGCGAAGAATCGTTCCTCTGCTGGCGTGCAGCTTGGCGGCGCCCATGGCCCATGCGGCGGGCCCGTCGGTCTCCGACATCCTGGTGAACTCCGGCATTGCCGTCGCCGGTCACGTCTCCGGCTCGTACACCGCGAGCTTCAACAAAGGTCAGACGCTGTCGTTCCGCGCGTTCGACGCGAAGTCCGACAGCTTCGATCTCAACCAGGCGTGGCTCAACGTGGCCTATCAGCCGAGCGACGGCTTCGGCGGCGTCGTCACCGCGATGGCGGGCACCGATGCGTCGGGCGTCAACGGCTCCTACGGCGTCGGCTCGAGCGACTTCAGCCTGGTGCAGGGCTTCCTGCAGTACGCGAGCGGTCCGTTCACGGTCATGGCCGGCCGCTACGTCACGCTCTCGGGCTTCGAGGTGATCGACGACACGGCGAACACCAACATCTCGCGCTCGCTGCTGTTCCAGAACGCCGAGCCGCTGGTGCACACCGGCGTGCGCACGGCGACCAAGCTCGGCAGCGCCGCGACGCTCTACCTCGGTGTCAACAACAGCGCCGTGACCGGCCAGGCCAACGACGTCAACAAGGAGAAGACGGCGGAAGCGGGCTTTGCGTTCGCGCCGTCGTCGGCGGTGTCGATCGGCGTCTATGACTACTACGGCATCGATCCGCAACCGGCGCACAAGACCAACTTCCTCGACTTCGTCGCGACGTTCCAGGCGAGCTCGGCGATCCAGCTCGCGGTCAACGCCGACTGGGCGCGCTACATCGGCGCGGGCGTGACGGTTGCGGGCGTCGCGGGCTACTTCAACGTCGCGTGGACCGACAGCTTCAAGACCTCGCTGCGCGCGGAGTACTTGAAGACGACGAACTACGTCGTGGCAGCCGACACGAGCGACAACAAGTCGAACCTTTACGAAGTCACGCTGACCGGCGACTACGCGGCGACCAAGAACTTCGACCTGCTCGCCGAGTTCCGCATCGACAGCTCGAACCACGAGGTGTTCGCGTTCGACGACGACGTCAAGAAGCAGCAGCCCGACGTCGCGGTGAAGGCGATCTACAAGTTCGGCACGCCGAGCGGCAGCTAACTGCAATCGTGGGTCGGCCTTCAGGCCGACGCCTCTGCTCCACCGAAGAGCCGCCTCGCGCGGCTCTTCGTTTTTCTACGGCGCGGCCGCCCGATCGAGCTCGCGATAGCGCACCGCCTCGGCGATGTGCGGCGATTCGATCGCCTCGCTTCCGGCGAGATCGGCGATGGTGCGCGCGACCTTGAGCACGCGGTGATATGCGCGCGCGGACAGCGACAGCCGCGACAGCGCCGCCTCCATCATCTTGCGGCCGGCGCGGTCGATGGCGCAGTGGCGCTCGACTTCCTTGCTCGTGAGGCGCGCGTTCGGCTTGCCGGATCGCGCGAGCTGGCGCTGCCACGCGCGCTCGACGCGTGCGCGGACCTCGGCGCTCGATTCGACGGCCGGCGCTTGCTCGGACGTCAGCACTTCACGCTCGACGCGCGGCACGAAGAGCTGCAGGTCGATGCGATCCAGCAGCGGTCCCGATACGCGCCAGCGATAGCGCGCAACCTGGTCCGGCGTGCAGCGGCATTTGCCGCTGACGTCGCCGAGATAGCCGCACGGACACGGGTTCATCGCGGCGATGAGCTGGAAGCGCGCCGGGAAATCCGACTGCTTCGCCGCGCGCGAGATGGTGATGCGTCCGCTTTCGAGCGGCTCGCGCAGGACTTCGAGCACGCGGCGATCGAACTCCGGTAATTCGTCGAGGAAAAGAACACCGAGGTGCGCGAGCGTGATCTCGCCGGGCTTGGGCGAGCCGCTGCCGCCGACGAGCGCGACGCCCGACGCGGTGTGATGCGGCGCGCGGAACGGACGTCGCCGCCAATGCTTGCGCGGATCGAAGCCGTCGGGACCGATCGAGGCGACGGCGGCGACTTCGAGCGCTTCGGCGTCGGTCAGCGGCGGCAGCAATCCCGGCAGTCGCGCAGCAAGCATCGACTTGCCCGAGCCCGGCGGACCCAGAAGAAGCAGTGAATGCGAGCCAGCCGCGGCAATCTCGAGCACGCGCTTGGCCTGATGCTGGCCGCGCACGTCGGCGAGATCGGGCGCGACGTCGGTGCCTGCCTCGAAGCGCTGCGCATCGGCGATTGGCACAGAGCCGGCGTGCAGCTCGGCGCACAGTGCGGCGAGCTTCGACGCGGCGTGCACCTTGGTCAGTCCCGCGAGCATCGCTTCGTCGGCGTTCGCGTGCGGAACCAGGAGCGCATGCTTCGCGGCGCTCGCGCGCAACGCGGCCGGCAACACGCCGCGCACCGGACGCAGATCACCCGCGAGCGAGAGCTCGCCGAGGACCTCGACCTTCGCGAGCGGCGCGGCCGGAACCTGCTCGGACGCGACGAGCACGGCAAGCGCGACAGCGAGGTCGAAGCGTCCGCCTTCCTTGGGGAGATCGGCCGGGCCGAGGTTCACGGTGATCCGCCGATTGGGGAATTGATAGCCGCAGTTCTGCACCGCCGCCTTCACGCGCTCGCGCGACTCGCGCACCGCCGCTGCCGGGAGTCCGACCATGAAGAATCCGGGCAGACCGGGCGCGAGATCGACTTCGACGGTGACGAGATCCGCAGCGAGACCGTTCTGCGCGCGCGAGAGGACGGTGGCGAGGGCCATGCCGCACTGTCGCGCGATGCGCGCGGCGCGGCACCTGACCGGATGGTCAGCTCTTCTTCTTCTCCAGCTTGGCGAGCCGCGCTTCCAGCGCTTCGAGCTTCTTCTGCGTGCGTGCGAGCAAGTCCGCCTGCGCGTCGAAGCGCTCGCGCGAGACGAGATCGAGGCGCTCGAGGTTGGCGCGCAGCACCGCGCGGAAGTTCTCGCGCAACTCGCTGCGCAGGCCTTTCATGCCCGGCGGCAGGAGCCGCGTCAGCGATTCGACCAGCTCTTCGATGCGCTTGGTGGGGTCGGCCATGTTCGTTGACTCAAGCGAGGAGCCCGAGCCGCGCCGCGAGCCAGCGCGTGGTCGGAGCCTGGATCAGGATCGTAACAAGCACGGCGATGAACGTGACCGAGGCGATCATCTCGGCGCCGGGCGCGTTCATGCCCACCAGCATGCCGGCGAGCGCCGCCGGGATCACGCCGGTCTCGCGCGCCCAGCACATGAACAGCAGCTCGGAGGCCGACCAGCGCGCGCGACGATCCGGCGCTGCGCAGGCGAACACCGTGACCGGTCGCGCGATCAGCATGAACACCGCCATCAGCGCCAGCCCGGGCAGCCAGTAGCGCGCGATCAGCGCGAAGTTCACCTGCGATCCGAGCAGGATGAAGATCAGCAGGCGCATGAACAGCGCGGTCGAGTGCACGAAGTGATGCATTTGCGCTTCCTCGTGCGGCGCCATCGCAAAGCCGAACGCTTCGCGATTGCCGACGATCAGCCCGAACAGGAACACCGCCATGAACCCGCTGCCGCCGATCTTCTCGGCGGCGAGATACGCGGCGCCGACACCGATCGCGACGACGAGCGGTGAGACGTCGGCGAGCCAGCCGACGCGCCGATGGCCGATCAGCGCAGCACCCGCGAATCCGGCAAGCGCGCCGACGCCGATGCCGAGCCCCGCGTCACGCAACAGATCGACGAGCGCGCGGCCCGCCGAGAACTCCGCCGTGCCGCTGGCGATGCCGAGCACGGTGAAGGTGAGGATCGCGGCCATCGCGTCGTTGAACGCCGACTCGCTGATCACGGTCTGCTCGACGCGGTCGCGGATCTTCACCTGCTTGAAGATCGGCACCAGCGTTGCCGGATCGGTGGACGCGAGCACGCATCCGAGCAGGAGCGCGGTCAGCAGCGGCACGTCGAACAACGCGCGTGCCGCGAAGCCCGTGATCGCCGCCGTGATCAACACGCCGATCGTGGCGATGACGACGATGGTGATCCAGACCTCGCGCAGCACCGCGAAGCGCAGGCCGGCGCCGCCGTCGAACAGGATGAAGCTCGCGCCGAACACCAGCACGAGCTGGTTGATCATCGACTCGGCGCCGATGTGCAGCCAGTCGAGCAGCTGCGGACCGAGCGCGATGCCGATCAGCAGGAAGACCGCGACGTCGGGAATGCGCAGGCGCCTGGCGATCGCGCTGCCAATCGCGCCCGCCGCGACCGCGATCGTGAACTGTCCGAGCAGGTCCTTGGCTTCGACGAGGGCGGCGCCTTCCATCGCGCCAATTCTAGCGATGCCGTACCGGCCCGACCTGCACACGATTGGTGCGAATCCGCCCCAAAACGGTGAGAAGCGCGGCCGAAGCCGCTGGCATGGTCCCTGCATTTGCACCCCCGCGTCTCAACTTAGGGGAGTGCACAGCGCATGAAACTGATCTCCGCGATCATCAAGCCGTTCAAGCTCGACGAGGTGCGCGAAGCGCTCTCCGAGATTGGCGTCGCCGGCATCACCGTCACCGAAGTGAAAGGCTTCGGCCGGCAGAAGGGCCACACCGAGCTGTATCGCGGCGCCGAATACGTCGTCGACTTCCTGCCGAAGGTGAAGATCGAGGTGGCGGTCGACGATTCCAAGCTCGACGGCGCCATCGAAGCCATCACCAAGGCCGCGCACACCGGGAAGATCGGTGACGGCAAGGTTTTCGTGTTCACCCTCACGCAGGCCATCCGCATCCGTACTGGCGAGACTGGCAAAGACGCGCTCTAACGCGACCGGGAGCAAAACGCACATGAGCTTCAACCGACTTTCTCGATTCGTACTCCTCGCCGCGTTCGCGCTGAGCGGCCCGACGATCGCCTACGCGCAGGACGACGCGGCGACCGCCGCGGAGCCGGCTGCAGCGGAGGCCGCGCCGGCGACCACCGACGCGCCGGCCGCGCCGGCGAAGAAGAAGCATCACAAGAAGGAAAAGGCGAAGGCTGCGCCCGTCGCCGAGATGGCGGCGGCGGAAGAGAAGCCGGCCGCTGCGGCCGCGCCCGCGGAAGAGAAGGCTGCGGCCGAGCCGAAGCCCGCCGAGCCCGCTGCTGCTGAAGCTGCACCGGCTGCCGCTGCGCCCGCAGCTGAAGCACCGGCTGCTGCTGCGCCGGCCGCGGCGCCGAAGTGCGGCGACAAGGGCTTCGACTGCAACAAGGGCGACGTCGCCTGGATGATGACGTCGACCGCCTTCGTGCTGCTGATGACCGTGCCCGGCCTCGCGCTCTTCTACGCGGGCATGGTGCGCTCGAAGAACGCGCTGTCCACGACGATGCAGAGCTTCGCGATCTTCTGCGTGATCGCAGTTCTCTGGGTGATCTTCGGCTACGGCGCGGCGTTCACCGCGCACGGCGACTTCCTCGGCGCATTGCCATGGCAGGAAGGCAGCAAGGGCTGGTTCCTCTCCGCCGACGATCCGACCACCGCACCGGCCGCGACCTTCAGCAAGGGCCAGTACCTGCCGGACTTCGTCTACTGCATGTTCCAGCTGACCTTCGCGGCGATCACCGTCGCGCTGATCACCGGCGGTCTCGCCGAGCGCATGAAGTTCTCGGCGGTGATGATCTTCAGCGTGCTGTGGTTCTGCTTCTCGTACCTGCCGATCGCGCACATGGTGTGGTACTGGGACGGCCCCGACGCCTACCTCAAGGGCGACGCGAAAGCCGCGGAAGTCGCAGCGAGTCACGCGGGCTTCCTGTTCCAGAAGGGCGCGATCGATTTCGCCGGCGGCACCGTGGTTCACATCAACGCCGGTATCGCCGCGCTGATGTGCGCGCTGGTGCTCGGTCCGCGCAAGGGCCTCGGCAAGATCCACTTCGCGCCGCACAGCCTGATGATGACGGCGATCGGCACCGGCATGCTGTGGATGGGCTGGTTCGGCTTCAACGCCGGCTCGGCGCTGGAAGCCAACGGCGGCGCGGGCCTCGCGTTCTTCAACACGCTGTTCGGCACCGCGGTCGCGGGTTGCGCGTGGGCCGGCACCGAGTGGCTGCTCAAGGGCAAGCCTTCGCTGCTCGGCATCTGCTCCGGCATCGTCGCAGGTCTCGTCGCGATCACGCCGGCGGCGGGCTTCGTCGGACCGGTCGGCGCCTTCGTCATCTGCGCAGTGGCCGGCGTGGTCTGCCTGCTCGCGGCGACCAAGCTGAAGGCGATGCTCGGCTACGACGACGCGCTCGACGCGTTCGGCGTGCACTGCATCGGCGGCATCATCGGCGCGCTCGGCACCGGCATCTACGTGAATCCCGCCCTCGGCGGCACCGGCGTCTACGACTACACGGCGGAAGCGGTCGGCGCGTTCGACGCCCACGCGCAATTCGTCGCGCAGCTGTGGGCGGTCGCCACGTCGCTCGCGTGGTCGGGCACGGTCGCGCTCGTGATCCTGCTCGCGCTCAAGTTCACGATCGGCATCCGCGCGAGCGACGAGGCGCAGGAAGAAGGCCTCGATCTCTCCGAGCACGGCGAGAAGGCCTACAACCACTGACAGCTCTCCTCCGGCCTCTTTGCGACGAGAGGCGGATTGTTGGGCGGGTCTCACGACCCGCCCTTTCTTTTTTGGGCGCCGAATTGGGTAGACTGCCTGCCCGCGCACGAACAACGTGAGAAGGCAGCGCCCATGAAAATGCTCATCGCCGTGATCAAGCCGTTCAAGCTCGACGCCGTGCGCGAGGCGCTTGCGGACATCGGCGTGCAGGGGATGACCGTCACCGAGGTCCGGGGCTTCGGCCGGCAGAAGGGCCACACCGAGCTCTATCGCGGTGCCGAATACACCGTCGATCTGCTGCCGAAGATCAAGCTCGAGGTCGCGCTGCCCGACGACATGGTCGACAAGGCCTGCGACGCGATCCTGAAAGCGGCGAAGACCGGGCAGATCGGAGACGGCAAGATCTTCGTCTACGACCTGAACGCCACCGTGCGCATCCGCACCGGCGAGTCGGGACAAGACGCGATCTGAGCGAGCAGCGGTTGCGGTCACTGGGGGAATCACCATGCTGAACACGGGCGATACCGCCTGGATGCTCACGTCCACGGCGCTGGTGCTGTTCATGACCTTGCCCGGACTCGCGCTCTTCTACGGCGGTCTGGTGCGCACGAAGAACGTGCTCTCGGTGCTCGGACAATGCTTCGCGATCACGTGCCTCGTGTCCGTGCTGTGGGTCGTCGGGCTCTATAGCCTTGCCTTCGCCCAGGGCGGGCCGTTCCTCGGCGGGATGGGCAAGGCGATGTTCAACGGCGTCGCGCAAGGCGCCGTCAGCGGGACGATCCCGGAAACGGTGTTCGCGATGTTCCAGCTCACCTTCGCGGTGATCACGCCGGCGCTGGTGATCGGCGCCTTCGCCGAGCGCATGAAGTTCTCCGCGGTGCTCTGGCTGTCGGCGCTCTGGATCGTGGCGGTCTACGCGCCCGTGTGCCATTGGGTGTGGGCGTCCGATGGCTGGCTGTTCAAGCGCGGCGTGCTCGACTTCGCCGGCGGCATCGTCGTGCACACGACCTGCGGCATCGCGGCGCTCGTCTGCGCCCTCGTGCTCGGTCCGCGCACGGGCTTCCCGACGACGGCGATGCTTCCGCACAACATGACCATGGTCGTGACCGGCGCCGGCATGCTCTGGGTCGGCTGGTTCGGATTCAACGCGGGCAGCGCCTTGGCCGCGAACGGCCACGCCGGCATGGCGATGCTCGCGACGCACGCGTCCGCCGCGACCGGCGCGCTCGCGTGGATGGCGATGGAGTGGATCAAGTACGGCAAGCCGAGCGTGCTTGGCATCGTGACCGGCATGGTCGCAGGCCTTGCGACGATCACGCCCGCGTCCGGCTACGTCGGGCCCGGCGGCGCGCTCGTCATCGGTGGCATCGCAGGCGTCCTGTGCTTCAGCGCGACGAGCTACATGAAGCGCGTGCTCAAGGTCGACGACTCGCTCGACGTGTTTCCCGTGCACGGCATCGGCGGCATGACGGGGACGATCCTCGCCGGTTTTTTCGCTTCCGATGCGCTCGGCGTACTCTCCGGGCAGGGCTACGCGGAAGGGATGACGACCGGCTCGCAGATCGGCGTCCAGATCCTCGGCGTCGCTTCGGCCGCGGCCTACACGGGCATCGGCACCTTCGTGCTGCTCAAGATCGTCGATCGCATCGTCGGACTGCGCGCGAGCACCGAGAAGGAGACGATCGGGCTCGACCAGACCGAGCACAACGAGCGCGGCTACGACCTCTCGCTGTAGCTAACGCTGTCCGTCCGGCTTCGCCGGCACCGAGCGCAGATACGTCCACAGCGCGTGGATCTCGGGGTCGGTCGCCGCCTTGAAGGCGGTCCACGGCATGTATTTCGGATCGAGCTTGCGGCCGTCCGGCGTCAGCCCCGTGCGCAGCAGCTTCGCGAAATCCTCCTCGCTCCAGCTCTTCATCTCGCCGCCGGTCGTCAGGTTCTTCGCCGGCGGGAAGTCGGGCGGCACGCCGGGGATGGTGCCGCCGGAGAAGCCGTCGCCGTGGCAGAAGGTGCACGACACCGCGAGGTAGCGGCCCTGATCCATCTCCGTCGCCGGGGCCGTCGTCGCGGCTTTCGCCGCATGATCGATGTGCTCCGCCGACAAGAGCTCTGCGTTGCGATCGAGCACCAGCACGGCGCGCATGATCGGACCGAAGCGCGATGGCGGGACCTGCCGATCGACGGGCGGCACGTTCTTCACGTAGGCGATGACGTCGCCGACGTCCTGCTCGGTCAGCGCGTGGAATTCGGCGGACGGCATCAAGAGCAGCGGGCGGCCGTTGCGCGCGACGCCGTGACGGATCGCGCGGACGAAATCGGCGTCGCTGAAATCCTCGGGCAGGCCGCCGCGTCCGCGGGTGAGGTTGACGCCATAGATCATCCCGGCCTTCGGATCCTCGACGACGGTGGCGCCGCCGAGGTCGTCGCCGTGGCATTCACGGCAGCCGCGGATCTTGGCGACGTGGCCGCCGCGCTCGATGGCGGCGGTGTCGGTCGGGATCGGGATGCGCTCGACCGCGACGTCGTAGTGCTTGTTGAGCCGCTGCTCCGACAGCGCGTAGATCGTCGCCGCCGCCGCGGCGATCAGCACCACGATGGCCAGCAAAAGGCGAATCAGCAGCTTCATGGTCTCTCCTCCTTGAGAGCGGCCTGCTCCTTATGGCAGGCGATTGTGCGTTCCGTCGCAGAACGGCTTGCCGCGCGAGTGCTTACAGCCGCACAGCCAGACTGTCTCCGGCGTCTTTCGGGGCGCGATGGTGAACGGGATCGGTTTGACGTCGATGCCCGCGTGCGAGCCGTCGCACCACGGCTGGTTCCTCGAGCGCCCGCAGGCGCACCACAGATAGTCGCCGGGCCCGAGCTCCGCGAGGTAAGGTCTCTTCTGCGCAACGAAAACAGTCACCGCGCTTCCCTCGTCTCCTGGCGACATTGTAGTTGCAGCGCTAGACTGCGGAGCAGTACGGATGGAGTTTTTTGATCTT
>DASRHK010000156.1:0-9903 GCA_035650495.1 Nevskiaceae bacterium
GATCGACCGTCCCGTGGACGTGACCCTGTCCAAGCCCGTGGTGCTGGAGGCGATGGGCAGCACGTTCCTGTCGCGGATCGGCGGCATGCTGCTCGGCCGCGCGCATCGGACCTCGACGCCGCAAGCGGAGGAATCGACGCCGCCCGCGGCCGTCGAGAACGAGCCGCCGGCGCAGGACGACGACGAGGGAACGTCTCCGCCGCAGCCGCAGGACGCGGCGCCGGAGCCCCGACTCGAGTCCGCGCCCGCGAAGCGGATGAAACGCTGAAGTGCACGAGGATGAGCGCCCCTCATGAGCCCGCGCCGCACGATGATCGGCTGTGCCCTCGCCGCGCTGGCGGCGTGGACCGCGCCGTGCCTCGCCGATTCGTCGAGCTACAGCAAGATCCAGAAGGACAACAGCGGGCTCATCGTTAAAGGCGCTGCGGGCCCGGCGGATCTCACGCGCGGCAAGCAAGCCGCGGCGGCGGGCCGCGTCGACGATGCGCGACGCGATCTCGAGCCGCTCGCGCAGCGCGGCTACGTCGATGCGCAGATCGCGCTCGGCCGGCTGTTCGTGAACCTGAACGACAGCGCGCACCTGAAAGACGGCATCCACTGGCTGCGCGAAGCCGCGAAGCACGAGCACGATCTCGTCGCCACCGCGCTCGGCCGCGCGCTCGTGCGCGAAGGCAGCGCCGCGTCGCTCGACGAGGGACAGCCGCTGCTCGAAGAGCAGTGGAAGCGCGTGAAGGATCCCGAAGCGCTCGCGGGATTGATCCGCCTCTATGCGGATCAGCCGCGGCGCGACACGCAGCATCGCCTGCCCGAGCTCGCGAAGCTCGCCGAGGCGTCGAACAATCCGGAGCCGCGCTCGGCGCTGGTCTACTGGTATCGCCGCACGCCGGACATCGACAATCACGCCGCCAAGGTCGTCGAGCTCTGTCATCACGCGCTCGATCTCGTCGCCGACTGCTACATCATCCTCGCGCAGGATGCGCGCGCGCGCGGCGACAAGGACACGCTGCAGCGGCTCGCTTCGCAAGCGATCTCGCAATACAAGGCGGGCCGCGCGCCGGCGCAGACGACGGCGAATCTCGCACGCTCGCTGGTGGCGACGCCCGACGACGAGCAGAACTTCGCGCCGGTCGCGGTCTCCGACCTGCCGGAAGTGGATTCCGCCGACCTGGTGAGCGACCAAGGCAACGGCGCGCCGGCGCCCGCAGAGAAATCGTGCGACGCGGAACCGATGGCGAGCGCAAAGGCCGCGCAAGCAGCGGCAGCCCAACAGCAGGCGCAAGCGGACGCGGGCGAGCCCGAGCTCGCGAACCAGATCCTCGAGCGCCTGGCGAAGGGATCCGACGACGCGCCGATCCTCGCCGCCGGCGTCGTCGTGCGCTATCCGTACCTGGTTCCCGACTTCGAGATCGAGCAGGCGCTCAAATCCGGCGTCGAGAAGCGGCAGGCGCTCGCGCATCTATATCTCGGCGAGCTCTACCTGTTCGGCCAGCGCGCGATGCGCGATCCGAAGGCGGCGTACGAGCATCTGCAGATCGCGGCGAAGACGACGTCGACCGAGGTCGAAGCGCATTACTACCTCGGCCGGCTGTATCAGTTCGGCTATCTCGACGAAGTCGACGGCGAGAAGGCTCTGAAGGAGCTGCTGTGGGCCGCGCGGCGCGGTTATTCGCGCGCCGACACGCAGATCGCGCGGCTCTATGCGCTCGGCCGCGGCATCTGCCCGAACCTCGTCAACGCCTACGTTTTCGCCAAGCTCGGCTCCCGCGACGGCACGCCCGCCGCGATCCAGCTCACCAAGCAACTCGAGGGCGCGCTCTCACCGAAGCAGCGCGCCCAAGCCACCGCTCAATACGAACGCGAGTACGCGCTGCGTCCGAAGGAGACGGACCTCGACGCTTCGGAAACCGCTTCGAACAACAACAATGGAGCCGCGCCATGAGACATCCGCTCTTCGTTGCGCTGATGAGCTTCGCCTTCACCACCACCGCGCTGGCCGACGTCACCGTCGACGGCCGCTTCAAGGGCACCGTTGCCGGCATTGCCGATGGCGGCCGCGATCTCGGGCTCGGCAATTCCAGCGATCACCAGCAGGGCTACATCGATCTCACGCCATGGGTGCACGTCCAGTTCGGCCAGCACTGGGGCATGTTCTTCCGCCCCGAAGGCTACGCGCAGACGGGTCAGCTGCTGCGCCCCGGCAATGAAGCCGACAACATCCAGACCAGCGGCACCGGCGATTCGAAGTACGGATTCGTCGGCCTGAAGGAGCTGTGGTTCGAGTACAGCGGCATCACCGACTATCCCGGCGAGTTCTTCCGCGTCGGCCGCCAGCGCATCCGCCAGGACGACGGCGAGTGGTGGGACACGGACATCGAGGCCGCGCGCTGGGTGCTCGACACCACGCAGATCCAGGCCGAGTTCGGCGGCGCGCGCCAGCTCAATCGCTACGCGTGGCGCAGCGACCGCGCGCCGATCCCGCAGGATCAGCGCGATCGCACCTACGTGTTCGGCTCGATCGGCGGCGAATGGCTCGAGCGCAATCGCCTCACGCTGCGCGCGGTCTATGCGAAGGACGACAAGACGCCGCGCCTCCCGGACAGCGGCGAGGTGATCGATCCCAACCGCACGAAGACCGAGCACTTCGACGGCGCGTGGGTCGGCATCATGGCGCACGATCATTACTTCGACTGGAAGCGCCCACCGCATTTCGGCTACTGGGTGCAGGCGGTCGCGCTGACCGGCAAGCAGCAGGGCAGCCGCTACGACAGCGTCGTCGATCCGGTCACCGGCGTCACCACGCACACGGTGCTGACGCCGCCGACGCGGCGCACCACGATCAACGCGTGGGCCGGCGAAGGCGGCTTGAAGATCTGCATGCCGCGCCGCTGGCCGATCCAGTTCGGCGGGCTCGCGGCGTACTCCACCGGCGCGCAGGGCGGCCCCGACGAGAACGGCCAGTTCGATCCGTCGAAGCAGTTCGTGCAGACCGGCGTGCAGAGCAATTACTCGCGCTTCACCGGCACGCGCACGCTGCTCCATCGCTTCAACGAAGCGTATCGCGCCGAGCTCGGCAACCTGATGGCCGTCACCGGCTTCACGTCGATCGACGCCGGCCACTACGACGCGAGCTTCGTGTTCAACCAGTTCTGGCGTCCGGAGCGCAACTCGCCGGTCACGACCGACGGCGTCAACGCGCCACTCGTCAACAAGGCGCACGAGCTCGGTCGCGGCTACGACCTCGTGCTGACGCGCTACTTCTCGATCCGGTCCGACGATCTGCTCGAAGACACCGAAGGCCAGGCCGAGTCGAGCGCGGTCCGCCTGCGCGGCTCGGTGTTCGAGCCGGGCGCGTCCTACAAGGACGACACGCACAAGCCGCATCCGGAATACCGCGCCGTCGTGGAGCTCGTGTTTTGGTATTGAGACGCTTCCATCGCTGGGTGATCGCCGCGCTGCTCGTCGCAGCGTGCGGCGCCGCGCGCGCGGATTACTACGACATCCCCGACGACGAGCCGGACGCGACGACGCCAGAGGTCCCCGTCGGGCCGACGACGCCCGCGAAGAGCCGCAGCTCGGATAAATCCGCGGCGGCGATCTTCGATCTCGCCGGCGGCGGCGACGAGGACGATCAGAGCGACGGCTCCGATTCGGACGGTCCCGCGACCGCCGAAGCGGAGCTGCCGGTACCGAATCGGCCGTACGAGGTCGACGCCGCCGCGGTCGACAACCTCGCGATGGATCCGCCGAAGCTTCCCGATCTCTCCAAGTACACGGCCGCCGCGGCGATGGCGAAGCTGCCGCGCGGGCCCAAGGGCCACGCGACCATCGAGAGCATGCTCGACAAGATGTCGTTCAAGGGCTTCATGGGCAAGCGCGAAGGCCTGCGCGAATGGGCGATGCGCCAGCCGACGATGCCCAAGATCATCTACGTCCGCGACGGCGTGATGACGCCGGCCGATCTCGCGCGCGAGCTGCCCGCCGACGATTTCCGTGAAGTCGGCAAAGGCGTCTACGTCGCGCGCCTGCCGATCGACGTGACGCCCAGCGGCACCCTGCACGTCCCGCAGGGCGTCGAGCTGCGGCTGTCGTGGAACCGCGGCGCATTCCTCGTCAACGAGGGGAAACTGTTCGTGTCCGGCGCGAAGCTGCTCGGCTGGAACGAGGAGAAGAACCAGCCCGCGTGGTTCCGCAAGCCATCCGAGTTCCGGCCGTTCCTGATCTCGTGGGCGGGCTCGGACACCTACATCGTCAACAGCGTGATCGCCCACCTGGGCTACACGGCGTCGAAAGGCTACGGCGTGTCGATCTCGCAGTTCTCGCCCGGCCTGAAGCCGATCATGGATCGACCCTCGCCTTCGGGCTGGCTGCTGAACAGCGAGCTCTACGACAACTGGTACGGCTTCTACACCTATGAAGCGCAGGACGTCGTGGTGAT
The DNA here is from genome assembly GCA_035650495.1 of Nevskiaceae bacterium. Classification (GTDB taxonomy): domain Bacteria; phylum Pseudomonadota; class Gammaproteobacteria; order Nevskiales; family Nevskiaceae; genus DASRHK01. Next base: position 4,436 of record DASRHK010000156.1, read on the forward strand.
GGGCAACAACTTCCACGACAACATCCACTACGCGATCGACCCGCACGATCGCTCGCGCCGCCTGATCATCGCCAACAACAAGACGTCGAAGACGCGTGAGAAGCACGGCATCATCATCTCGCGCGAGGTCAACGACAGCTGGATCATCGGCAACGAATCGTTCGACAACGCGCTCACCGGCATCGTCATCGACCGCAAGTGCATCAACACGGTCATCGCCGGCAACAAGGTCTATCGCAACGGCTCCGACGGCATCACCATCTACGAGAGCCCGAAGAACCTGGTGTGGGAGAACGTCGCGAGCGGCAATTCGCGCCACGGCATCCGCGTGCGCAACTCGACCGACATCCGGCTCTACAACAACGTCGCGATCGCCAACGGACTGTCGGGCATCTACGGCCACATCCGCGACGTCGGCCAGGGCCGCAACATCAAGCTCGATCCCTACCAGCAGCGCGTATCGATGACCGTGGTCGGCGGCCAGCTCGTCTCCAACGGCTCCTCGCCGATCAGCGTCGACGCGCCGCTCTCGCTCGCGCTCTACAACGTCGACATGCGCGCGCCCGCGCGCCAGCTCGGCATCAAGTTCACCGGCGTGCTCGGCCGCTATCAGGAGCAGGTGCTCGACATCCTGATGCGCAAGAAGGGCGCGGTCGTCATCAAGCCCGCTCCGCAGAGCGTGCTGACCAACAACCGGTGACGCGATGGTCTTCTCGTCCAACGTCTTCCTGTTCCTGTTCCTGCCGCTGTTCCTCGCCGCGTACTACCTGACGCCGGATCGCAACCGCCTGCGCAACTGGGTGGTGCTGATCGGCAGCTACGTCTTCTACGCGTGGTGGCGCGTCGACTTCCTGCTGCTGTTCATCCTGGTGACGATCTGGAACTACGTCGTGGGCATGCGCATCGCGGCGCACGGCAAGGGCACGCCGGGCGGCAAGCGCTGGCTCGTCGCCGGCGTCGCGCTCGATCTCGCCACGCTCGGCTACTTCAAGTACGCGAACTTCGGAGTCGCGAGCTTCAACGCGCTGGTCACCCACTTCGGGCTCGAGCCGATCAGCTTCGCCTCGGTGATCCTGCCGATCGGCATCTCGTTCTACATCTTCGAGTCGATCAGCTACATCGCCGACGTCTATCGCGGCGATGCCGAGGCGACCCGCCATCCGGTCGACTTCGCGACCTTCGTCGCGCTGTTCCCGCATCTCATCGCCGGCCCGGTGTTCCGCTACAAGGACCTGCAGGATCAGTTCGAGCAGCGCGAGCACAGCTTCGAGCGCTTCGGGCAAGGGTCGCTCCGCTTCATGCAGGGCTTCATCAAGAAAGTGTTCATCGCCGATTCGGTCGCGCCGCTGGTGCAGAGCGCGTTCTCGCTCACGCATCCGACGACCGCCGACGCGTGGCTCGGTGCGCTGGCCTACACGGTGCAGCTCTATTTCGATTTCTCGGGCTACAGCGACATGGCGATCGGCTTGGGCCTGATGATGGGCTTCCGCTTCGTCGAGAACTTCAACCAGCCCTACATCAGCCAGAGCATCACCGAGTTCTGGCGCCGCTGGCACATGAGCCTGTCGTCGTGGCTGCGCGATTACCTCTACATCGCGCTCGGCGGCAATCGCGGCGGCAAGGTGAAGACCTATCGCAACCTGTTGCTGACGATGGTGCTCGGCGGCCTGTGGCACGGCGCGAACTGGACGTTCGTGATCTGGGGCGCGTGGCACGGCGCGATCCTGTGCGTCGAGCGGCTGCTCGGCGTGAAGGCGGAGACGACTTCGTTCCGGCCGGTGCGCTGGGCAATGACGTTCCTGTTCGTCGTCATCGGCTGGGTGATCTTCCGCGCGCCGAACGTGACGAGCGCGTTCACGATGTACGCCGCGATGTTCCGCTTCGATGGCGTCGGACTCTCCGACGTCTACGCCGGCACCGTGACACATCTGCAGCTCGCGACGCTCGCGCTCGCCGGCGTGATCCTCGTCTACACCGGCGCGACGTCGCGTCGCGCGAGCGCGCCGCGCCCCGGAACGTCGGAAGCCGTGATGCGACCGGCCGGCGTACGCTTGCTGTCGATGCAAACCGCGCAGTGGCTGATCTGGCCTGCGTTCGTGCTGTCGGTGCTGAAGCTCTCCGCGCAGAGCTATTCGCCCTTCCTCTACTTCCAGTTCTGAGTCGACTTCCATGAGCTCGCAGAAAGCCCAGAGCCTCCACGCTTTCATCTTCGCAGGACTCGTCGTTGCGCTCGCGATCGCGGCGCTCGTGAGCGCGCGCAGCTTCCGCGCGCCGCCGGTGCCGGACGACGTGATCGACGGCCGCATGGCGCACGCGTTCGAATCGCACTACGACCAGCAGTTCCCGGTGCGCACGTTCGGCATCAGCCTGTGGGCGGCGATCGACTACACGCTGTTCCATGAAGCGCGCAGCGGCGCAGTCGTCGGCAAGGACGACTGGCTCTACACCGACGAAGAGTTCGCCGTCCCGAACGACGCGATCGGCGAGCTCGCGCGCAATCTCGCGCTGATCTCGTGGGTGCGCGAGAACCTGTCGCGGCAGGACGTGCGCCTGATCATGGCGATCGTTCCTTCGAAAGCGCGCGTGTATCCCGAGCATCTGCGCACGCGCGTGCCGCCGTCGCTGCACCAGCAGCTCTACGGTCGCGCGCTCGGACACTGTCGCGGACTCGGCATCGCAGCGCCGGATCTGCTGGAGACGCTGACCGAAGGCAAGCGCAGGGCCGCCACCTTCCTGCGCACCGACACGCACTGGACGCCGTTCGGCGCCCAGCTCGCTGCAGATTCGATCGCGACGATCGCGCGGCGCTTGCTGCCGCTGCACAGCGCGGGCAAGAGCACGTTCCGCATCGAGAAGACCGGGCTGCAAACACATCGCGGCGATCTGCTGAACTTCCTGCCGCTCGATCCTTACTTCGCGCGGCTGTTGCCGCCGCCGGAAGAGATCGACGTCGCGCAGACGATCAAGGAAGGCGGCGATGACTCCGCCGATCTGCTCGGCGACGCCGCCGTGCCGGACGTCGCGCTCATCGGCACCAGCTACAGCGCCGAGCGCGAATGGAATTTCGCCGGCGCGCTGGAATCGAAGCTTCAACGCGACGTCGCCAACTACGCGAAGGAGGGCCAGGGCCCGTTCGCGCCGATGATTGCGTACTTGAAGAGCGACGACTTCCGCACCGCGAAGCCGAAGCTCGTCATCTGGGAGGTGCCCGAGCGCTATCTGCTCGCGCACCAGCCGCTGGAGCAGTACCACCTGCCGCCGGAGGCATTCACGATCCGTGCGCGCAACACCGTCTTCCCCGGACGGTCTGCGCATCAGTTGCCTGTGTAAGGAGGAAAGCCATGTCCAACCGTCGTTCCCTTTCCATGCTGTTCGGTGTCTTCGCTGCGATCGCGCTCGTCGACGTCGCCGATGCCGGGCTCTATCCGCGCGCCGCGCCGCCGGGCTCGGCGTACGTCCGCCTGTTCAACGCGAGCGGCAATCCGCATCTGCAGGCCAAGATCGGCGACAAGCAGATCCCCGACACGCCGCCGCTCGACGCCTCGCCGTACGAATTCGTCGCGCCCGGCGAGCATCCGTCGACGATCGGCAACACCGACCAGAAGGTGAAGCTCGATTCCAATCGCTGCTACACGCTCGCGGTCACGCCGGCCGGCGTGCAGAAGTTCGAGCAGGATTGCTTCTCGTCGCAGCTGAAGTCGCTGCTGTCGGTCTACAACCTGATCGACGGCTCGCACCTGTCGCTGCGCATGGCCGATTCCGGCACCAAGGTCATCGACGGCGTCGCGTCCGGCAACGCGGCGCATCGCGAGGTGAATCCGGCGAAGGCGACGCTTGCCGTCTTCAATGGCGACACCAAGATCGCCGACGCCAAGCCCGTGCAGCTCGAGCGCGGCAAGGCATTCAGCCTGTTCGTCACCGGCACCGCCGATCAGCCGCAGCTGATCTGGGTGGTGAACTAGAAGGATGCGGACACGCATCGCCATTGCGCTGTTCGCGGCGGCGCTCTGCGTCGCCGCCAAGGCGCAGGACGACGTCGACGCGCGGACGGACAACGACGTGCCGCCGGACGACATCGCCGCGCCGGCCGACGCGCCGCAGTACCGCGTCAAGCCGTGCTGCGATCTGTGTCCGCGCGCGGCGGATCGCTCGGCGTACAACACGTCGAAGTACTTCACCGACAACGCCATCATCGTGCAGGGCCAGAAAGGCTGGCTGTTCCGCACCGATCTCGACCTCACGCAGCACATCGAGATCTCCGACGCGAGCCTCGAGGGCATGAAGCGACTGGTCGACGCGCTGCACAAGGTCGGCACCGAGCTCGTGCTGGTCTATCAGCCGCCGCGCGGACTGATGGACGCGGACAAGCTCACCGACGCCGAGCGCCGCAACTACGACTTCGCCACCGCGAAGCAGAGCTACATCGCGGCGATGGCGCGGCTGCGCACCACCGGCGCGATCGTCCCGCCCTACGAGAAGCTGGTGAACGAGGGCAAGGGCTACGACTATTACTTCCGCCGCGATCACCATTGGACGCCCAGCGGCAGCGAGCGCACCGCGCAGATCGTCGCGGAGACGGTGAAGTCGCTGCCGGTCTACGCGAAAGTGCCGCGCAAGGAATTCAAGACGCACGTCAACGGCGTCATCTCCAAGCCGGGCTCGATCCAGAAGATCGCGCAGCAGATCTGCGGCGGCAGCTACTCGATGCAGTTCCTGCCGTCGTACGCGACCGAGCCGGTCGGCGGCGGCGGCGCGGCGGAGAGCCTGCTCGGCGACGACAACGGCGCGACGCCGGAGATCGTGCTGGTCGGCACGTCGAACAGCGACGATCGCGGCGGCTACAACTTCGGCGGCTACCTCGAGCAGTACCTGAGCGCCGACATCCTCAACGTCGCGATCACCGGCGGCTCGTTCGAGGGTTCGCTGCTGCACTACCTGCCGACCGACGCGTTCCAGAAGCATCCGCCGAAGATCATGATCTGGGAGATGCCGTACCAGGATTTCCCGGGCACGGCGGTGAGCCCGCATCGCATCTTCCGCCAGGCGGTCGCGCTGGTCGGCAACGGCTGCAGCGGCAAGTCGACGATGATCGACCGCACCGTGCAGCTGCATGCCGGCAACAACGAAGTGCTGTTCAACGGCGGCGGCCACATCGAGCCGGTCGTGGGACGCACGCATCTGGTCGATCTGCAGTTCAGCGATCCCGGCTACAAGGAGCTGCACGCGACGCTGTGGTACATGAACGGCATGCGCGAGCGGTTGCAGCTGCGCTTCAAGCAGTACGTCGACAACAAGGGCCGCTTCGCCTTCGAGCTGCGCAACGACAAGCCCGAGTACGCGCAAGCCACGTTCATGGGCGCGACCGTCGATCTCGACAACGAGCCGGCGAAGCCACTGTCGGTCGTCGCCAAGCTCTGCACGAATGACGTCGTGCAGGCGGTGAATGGCGGCGTTGCCGCGCCCTCGCC
>DASRHK010000157.1:0-12073 GCA_035650495.1 Nevskiaceae bacterium
GATTCCGCCAGCGGGCATTTCTACGTCACCGGCAAGCGCTGGCCGAAGCTCTACGAGATCGAGATCGACAACATCCCGCCGCCGATCCCGCCGCCGAAGCGGTAATCACGCCTACCGATTGCGTTGACGCTGGGCTTTCGCGCGGCGTATAAGAGCCGCAGCGTCGCCCCGCAGCGCCATCCCACCCGGAGTTGGTAATGATCCTTACGCACGAGCACAAAGAGCTGTATCGCACGGTCAAGAAGTTCGTCGAGGACGAGATCAACCCGCACGTCGCCGAGTGGGAAGCCGCGGGCATCTGGCCCGCGCACGAGATCATCAAGAAGATGGGCGATCTCGGCTTCCTCGGCATCTGCCGGCCGGTCGAGTACGGCGGGCTCGGGCTCGATTACTCCTATGAAGTGATGTTCGCGCAGGCGCTCGGCAACTGTCATTGCGGATCGGTGCCGATGGGCATCGGCGTGCAGACCGACATGGCGACGCCCGCGCTCGCGCGCTTCGGCTCGCCCGCGTTGAAGAAGGAATACCTCGAGCCAGCGATCAAGGGCGACGTCGTCGTCTCGATCGCCGTGTCGGAAGCGGGCGCGGGCTCCGACGTCGCGAGCATCAAGACGACCGCGCGCAAGGACGGCGGCGACTACGTCATCAACGGGTCGAAGATGTGGATCACCAACGGCACGCAGTCCGACTGGGCGTGCATGCTGGTGAACACCAGCGAAGGCAAGGTGCATCAGAACAAGTCGCTGCTGATCGTGCCGATGGACGCCAAGGGCATCGATCGCAAGACCAAGCTCGACAAGCTCGGCATGCGCGCGTCCGACACCGCGATGATCTTCCTCGACAACGTGCGCGTGCCGCAGCGCAACCTGATCGGCCAGGAAGGCATGGGCTTCATGTACCAGATGCTGCAGTTCCAGGAGGAGCGCCTGTTCGGCGCGGCCTCCAGCATCGACGGCAAGCTCAACATCATCAACGAGACGATCGAGTACACGCGCACGCGCCAGGCATTCGGCCAGAGCGTGCTCGACAACCAGTACGTGCACTTCCGCCTCGCCGAGCTGCGCACCGAAGTCGAGGCGCTCAAGGCGATGGTGTATCAGGCGACGGAGGAATACGTCGCCGGTCGCGACGCGACGATGCTCGCGTCGATGTGCAAGCTCAAGGCCGGCCGCATCGCGCGCGAAGTCACCGACGCCTGCCTGCAGTTCTGGGGCGGTCAGGGCTTCATGTGGGAGACGCACGTCGCGCGCGCGTACCGCGACACGCGCCTGATGTCGATCGGCGGCGGCGCCGACGAAATCATGCTCGGCATCATCTGCAAGCTCATGGGAATTCTCCCGAGCAAGCGCAAGCACGAGCAGAACAAGGCGGCGCAGGACAAGGCCGCGTAACGTCGTCGTCCCCGCGAAGGCGGGGACCCAGTTCGCAAAACTGGATTCCCGTCTCCGCGGGAATGACGAAGCCGGTTACTTCCCGCCCGCTGCCTTCACCAGCTCCGCGGCCGTCGTCGGCCCGCGCGCGTAGGTGTCGGTGTGCGTCTGGATCAGTGAGCGGAATTCCAGCCCGGCCGGGAACCCGACCTTCAGGCCTTTCTTCTTCGCGATCTCGTCAACCTTCGCGCCTTCGGCGTCGGTGAGCTGCGGCGCGATCACCAGGTAATCCCAGCTGTCGCCGTCGGTGTGCGCGTAGATCTGCGTCGCCGCGACGCCCGCTTCCTTGTCGACCGCGTCGCGCGCTGCGAGCCACTTCAATAGCTCGAGCTGCTTGCCGGGCGCGGCGTGGTAGAGGCCGACGATGACTTTGCCGGGCTCGGCGTCGGCGGCACGAGCGAATAGCGGCGCCGCGAGCAATGCCGCGGCAATCACGAGTCCCTTCTTCATGAGCACACTCCCGGATGCGCAGCACGGTCGCTGCGTCGAGGATGCTACGCCTTTTACCAGTGCTCGCCCTTGAACACGTTGGCGAACACGACCTGCTCGAGCGTCGGCTTCTTCTCCGGCTCCTTCTTGCTGCCCTTCGCCGCAGACGACGACGGGAACAGGTTGAAGCCCTTGTTCAGGATGTAGTCGTTGAGCTTCGGCCAGAGCGCGTACGACAGCTGCGCCGCGGTGCCCATCTTGGTCGCGATCGACTTCGGCTTCTCGAGGATCGCCTTGAGCACCGTGTCGGCCGCATGATCGGGCGACCACGCCGGCACGTAGTTGTAGATCTTGGTCGGCGCGATCATCGGCGTGCGCACCAGCGGCATGTAGATCGCCGTGATGTCGATGTTGAGGTGCTTCACTTCCGCCGAGAGGCAGCGTGAGAACGCGTCGAGCGCCGCCTTGCTCGCGACGTACGCGGAGAAGCGCGCCGCGTTGGCGAGCACGCCGATCGACGACACGTTGACGATCTGCCCCGACTTGCGCTTGCCCATCGACGGCAGCAGGTTGAGGATCATCCGCACCGCGCCGAAGTAATTCAGCTGCATCGTGCGCTCGAAATCGTGGAAGCGATCGAGCGACTCGAACACCGCGCGGCGGATCGAGCGGCCGGCGTTGTTCACCAGCACGTCGACGTGGCCGAAATCCTTGAGCACGTGCTGCGCGCACTTGTCGATCGCGGCCATGTCGGAGAGATCGCACGGATACACATGCGCTTCGCCGCCGGCGCGCTGGATGATCTTCTGCGTCTCCTCGAGCTTCTCGCGCGTGCGCGCGACCAGGATCACTTTCGCGCCGGCCGCGCCGAGTTTCTTGGCGACGTTGAAGCCGATGCCCGACGACGCGCCGGTGACCATCACAACCTTGCCGGCGAGCTTCTGGATCGCCTTGCGCGGCACTTTCACTTCGAGATCGAGCTGCAGCTCCCAGTACTGCCAGAGTTTGTCGGCGTAATCCTTGATGTCGGGGCAGGCGATGCCGCTGCCTTTCAGCGCAGCGCGCGCTTTCTTGTCGTCGAAGATCGCGCGGTTGAACGCGTAGCCCAAAACCGATGGGGGCACGCCGAGCGCGTCGGCGACGCGCTTCTTCAAGCCGCCGGGCACGCGCGAGCCGACCTTGCCCGCGATCGCCTTCACGCCTTTCGGGATCGGCGGCAGCTCGAAATTCTTCGCGACGTTCGGGCCGTGCGCCGCTTCGAGCAGCGTCTGCATCAGCTCGCCGACGGTCGGCGAGTGCGACTGGATCAGGAAGAACGCTTGGCCGTCGAGCCCGTCCTTGTGGGCGATCCAGTCCATCGCGGCGGCGACGTAATCGACCGGCGCGATGGCGACGCGTCCGCCCTGGATGCCGAGCAGCGGCATCCACTTCGGCACGCCGTAGCTGATCTTCTGGATGGTCTTGAAGAAATAGTACGGGCCGTCGATCTTGTCCATCTCGCCGGTGCGCGAATCGCCGACCACCGCGCCGGGACGATAGATGCGGAACGGGACTTTCGCCTCGTCGCGCACGATCGCTTCGGACTGGAACTTGGTGCGGTAGTACGGATGCGTGAGCTTCTGGCCCTCGTCGAACATGTCTTCGGTGAAGCGGCCGACGAAATCCGATCCGGCGATCGCAACGCTCGACGCGTGGTGCAGCTTCACGGGCCCGCCGAGATCGTTCGCGAAATTCACCGCGTTGCGCGTGCCTTCGTTGTTGACGCGATCGGCGGTCTCGTCGTCCATGCCCATGTCGTAGACGGCGGCGAGATGGAAGAAGTGATCGATCTTCCCGGCGAGCTTCTTGAAGTCCGCAGCCGACACGAGACCCGGTGTGGTGATGTCGCCATAGACCGGGATCAGCGCCTTGCCGGCCTCGCCGTAGCGCTCTTTCAAGGCTTCGAACTTGTCCTGAGAGGACTCGCGCACCAGCACGTAGATCTTGGGATCGGGGCGCTGCAGCAGGCGCTCGATGAGGAACTTGCCGATGAAGCCGGTGGCGCCGGTGACGAAGTAATTCATGGTGGAAGTCCCTGTCGTCTCTTCGAGTGATTCTTCGCGGGACGGCTAGTTTATGCTCACGCGATGCAGCCCGCCCAGACCGCCGGCCCGTCCGACCACCCGCTGCTCGACCATACGATCGGCGCGTATTTCGAACAGACCGTCGCGCGCTTTCCGGACCGCGAGGCGCTGGTGGTCGTGCATCAGGACATCCGCTGGAGCTGGCGGGAGCTCGACGCCGAAGTCGACCGGCTCGCGCGCGGGCTGATCGCGCGCGGCATCGGCATCGGCGATCGTCTCGGCATCTGGTCCCCCAATCACGCCGAGTGGGTGCTCACGCAGTTCGCGACCGCGAAGCTCGGCATCATCCTCGTCAACATCAATCCCGCTTATCGCGCGAACGAGCTCGCGTATGCGCTGAAGCAGTCGGGCTGTCGCATGCTGCTCGCTGCGCGGCGCTTCAAGACGAGCGACTACGTCGCGATGCTCGGCGAAGTGCGCGCGAGCTGCCCCGCGCTCGAGCAGGTGGTGTTCCTCGACGAGGAAGGACCCGGCGACTGGGCGAAGCTGCTCGCGGATGGTGAGCGTGTCGCGAAGGACGCCATTGCGCAGCGCATGGCGCAGCTGAAGCCCGCCGATCCGATCAACATCCAGTACACGTCGGGCACCACCGGTGCGCCGAAGGGCGCGACGCTGTCGCACCGGAACATCCTCAACAACGCGTACTTCACCGCGCGCGAGATGGGCATGACGGAACGCGACCGCTTCTGCATCCCGGTGCCGTTCTATCACTGCGCCGGCATGGTGGTCGGTAATCTCTCCTGCGTCGCCGTCGGCGGCACGATGGTGATTCCCGCGCCTTCGTTCGAGCCGGCCGCGACCTTGCGCGCCATCGCGCAGGAGCGGTGCACGGTGCTCGGCGCGGTGCCGACGATGCACATCGCGATGCTCGCGCACCCCGATTTCGGCAAGACCGATGTGAGCTCGCTGCGCACCGGCTTCATCGGCGGCGCGCCGTGCCCGCTCGAGGTGATGAAGCGTCTCGTCACCGATTTCCACATGCCGGAAGTCGCCATCGTCTATGGCATGACAGAGACGTCGCCGGTCGCCACGCAGAGCGCGCGCAACGACGCGATCGATCGGCGCGTCGGCACCGTGGGTCGCGTGCATCCGCACGTCGAGATCCGCATCTTCGATCCGGACACGAACCAGGTCTGCGCGCGCGGGCAACCCGGCGAATTCCAGACGCGCGGCTATTCGGTGATGCTCGGCTACTGGAACGATCCGGCGCGCACCCGCGAGGCGATCACGCCCGAAGGGTGGATGCGCACCGGCGATCTCGCGACGATGGACGAGGAAGGCTACGTCAACATCGTCGGCCGCCTGAAGGACATGATCATCCGTGGCGGGGAGAACATCTATCCGCGCGAGATCGAGGAGTTCCTCTACACGCATCCCGACGTGCGCGACGTGCAGGTGATCGGGGTTCCCGACGGCAAGTTCGGCGAGGAAGTGATGGCCTGCGTGATCCTCAAGGAGGGCGCCAAGGCGCTCACGTGCGAAGCGCTGCGCGAGTTCTGCCGCGAGCGCATCGCGCACCACAAGATCCCGCGCTACCTGCGCGTCGTCACCGCTTTCCCGATGACGGTGACCGGCAAGGTGCGCAAGGTCGAGATGCGCGCCGAGGCGATCGAGCTGCTCGGCCTGCAGGAAGTGGCGCGGCTGAAGACGGCGTAGCTAACGATCGAGCCCGATGCGCGTGCCGGGTTGCGGCGCCTTCAGCCACGCGACGATGTTGCCGGCGATCGCGTCGGCGATGTGATCGAGCGTGCCGCACGCCGTCCACTTGCCGCCGCTCGTGCGCTGGATGTCGAAGTCGCCGGTCACCTGGCCGTCCTCGCGCAGCTCGCCGCGCACGCGCGCCTTCTTGCCGCCGCCGGTATAGCCGCCGCCGCCGAGCACGTAGACGTCGGTCGTGCGCATGAGGAGGACCGGTCCGCGCGTGACCTGATCGAGCCGCTCGTGCGAGAGCTCCACCGCGATGCCGTGCTTCGCCGCGATCTCTGCGATCCGCTGCGGCAGATACGTCGGATAGTCACACTCGCTGCGCACCGCATCGTTGGCGGCGCCGGGCTCGTACGGAATCGCATCGGCGATCTGGATCGGGGCGGAGTACGGGCGCGATGGCGTCGAGCCGCAACCGCTCGCAGCCAATGCGGTGATCACCAGGATGAACGTGCGCATCGTCCTCTCCGGCTAGAACGCGAGGTCGCTCGCGAGATCGTGCGCGACTGCGCGCAAGGTGTCGGCGATCGCGCGATCGACGTTGGGGAAGGCGGGCGGCTGATCCCATTCGTCGGCGACATCCTGACGGCGCACGCTCGCCGCGCTCCACAGGAGCTCGCCGGTGCGCAGGTCGATCATCTGCGCGGTGGCGCGCGCGTAGCCCTTGGGCGAGCTGGTCGGCACGAAGCCGAAGTAGTGGCGCGTGGTGCCCACGCTCGCGAGCTGGATCAGCACGAGCCGCTGCACGCCGTAGCGCGTCGCGAGCACGTCGTAGTTGCGCTCGGCCGTATGCTTGCCGTCGCCCCCGGATTTGGGAAAGCGCTCCGGATCGATCGCTTCGCTGATGCGCTGGGCGCGCACGCCGCGCGACTCGAGCTTGCCGATGATCTGGTCGCCGGCTTGGTCGATGCCGGTGACGTCGAGCCGGGAGAGGTGCGAGTCGAGATCGCTCGCCATCGCCGAGTTGATCGCGATGTCGAGCAATCCCTGCGAGCCCTCTTTGTACGCCGCGGCCGCCGGCAGCGGCATCATCGCGACGCCGACAGCGACGTTGCGATCCCAGATCTGCGCGCTCGGTGCGATGCGCGGCACCTTGTTCGCGCAGGCGGTGGCGATCAACGCGAGTGCCACCACGCATGCGGCGCGCAGCCGCTGTCCCCCGACTCGTCCCATCACACGTCCCCCTCGGTGTATTTGGCGGTTTCGTTGATCCGCTCGCGCTGCGCCAGCCGTTGCTCGCGATCTTTGTCGCTCGCCCAGATGACTTCCGGGAACAGCAGCACCCGCAGCAGCCCGATGAGCATCCACAGATAGCTCACGCCGAATAATACGCCGCAGAACATCGACACCCACTCGAAGTTCGGCGACACGTACTTGATGCCCCACCAGGAGAACACGTCGGTGACCGACGCCGCGAGCCCGATCGGGAACACCCACTGATAGCTCTTGATGTGGTTGAACTGCAGCGAGAACGGCACGCCGACGATGAAGAAGCTCGTCGTGAAGCCGAACAGATGGCCGTGCGTGAAGTAGATCAGCGTGCCGAGCGACATCTGCGCGAAGTAGGCCTCGGCGCTGCCGTGCAGATGCAGCTGGTAGGCAATCTCCGAGGCGCCGAAGGTGAAGGCGATGCCGAACATCACCACCGCCATCGCCATGCCGCGCTTCACCGCGGGCGGGAAGTCGCGCAGGTTGATCTCGATCGAGCGATCCGAGAACGGCACCAGCCACCAGATCGTGAGATCGAGCAGGAAGAAGAACGCGATGAGCCCGATCGGCCCGCCGACGGTGATCCACTTCGACTTCTCCGGCGGCAGCTCGACGACGTCCTTGCTGGCGACGGGCTTGTCGCTGAAGAAATCAAAATTGTCCTGATCGGATTTCTTCAGGTCGTCCTGATGCAGCTGCTTCTGCTCGCCGGCGACGGCGCTGTCGTCGGCATGCGCGACGGGCGCGAGCGCGAACAGTGCGAGCAACGCAGCGGCAATCGCCTTACGCACTCTTCAACCTCACGTAGAGCAGCGTGCCGGCTTTCTTCACCGCCGCCTTGATCGCCGAATCGAGATCGTCGCCCGAAGCGCTCGGCAGCTGGTCGACCGCGACGCCCTTGAACGAGTCGTAGACCTTGCTCTTCGCTGCATCGGGGACGTGGTTGGTGTTCATCGGCTTCACGACGATGACGTTCAGCGTGCGATCGGTCGCGAGCAGCAGGAAGAAATCCTTGCCCTTGTAGCTCGCCGGGAAGATCAGCGCCGTGCCGGCGGGCCGCTTGTCCTGCAGCGGAATGTAGATCGTGTTCTCGTCCTTCTTGTCGAGCTCGGCGCCGAGCGTCTTCGCGCGCGCGATGTCGGCGTCGGTGAGCGTCGCGTCGCGCGGCAGGTATTCACGGATGCCCGGGAATTGCTCCTGCACTTCTTTCGGGATGAGGCTGGTGACGTCGAGCCAGTCGGTCTTGTGCAGGGGCGTGGAAACCTTGTCGCCGGGATTCGACTTCGCCGCGGCTTCTTCGGCGTTGCTGGCGCCATCGCCGTCGGCATCGAGCTTGGCGATCTTGTCGAACGCAGCGAGCGATTCACCGGCGTCCTTGAACTGCTGGCCGAACGGATTGAGCGGCGTGCCGCCGCCGTCCTTGTGGCACGCGTTGCAGGACGGCGGGTAGCCGTAGGTCGCGCGATACATGCGCGCGAAGGCGGGCTCGGCGGAGGCCTGCGTGCTCGTGAGCAGAATCAGTGCGGCGATGATCCCCGTATGGCGCATGGCGCCTCCTTCTAGAAATTGAACAAGCTCGGCACCGTCGAGCGCATCTCCTCCAGCAGCTTCGGATTATCCGCCAGCGCGCGCTCGAGCTGGCGGCGCTGCGCGGAATCGGCCGGCGGCATCAGCTTGGCTTCCTTGTCGGTGCCGCGATAGCGCGACCAGTCGAGGACGTCGCGGATCTCGGTCTTGTCCTTCAGGTGCGCGAGCACTTCGTCCTCGCTCTTGCCGGCCATGAAGTTGAGGCGCTTCGCCGGGTTGCCGCGATGGCAGGCGAAGCAGTATTGCGAGAACGGCTCGAGCAGCGAGCCTTTCGAGATGGCAATCGGCGGCTCGCCGCTCGCGACCGGCGGCGACAGGTCGGTCGTCGCGAGGCAGCAGTAGTCCGGCGCGGTCTTCGCACCGAGCGCGACGGAGAGCGCCTGCATCGTCTTCACGCGCGAGAATGGCGCGAGCTTGAAGAACGCCGGCTCGACCTTGTCGACCGCGGCGAGCAGGCTCTCGCGATTGACCTTGGACGCGGCTTCGAGCTGCTTGAAGTCCGACTGCGTGAGCAGTGCCGCGATGCCGAACGCGCCGTCGACGTCCTGCGCCGTCAGCACGCGCTTGGGCGCGCGCGGCGTCAGCGGGTCGAGCTCCGTCGGCAATTTCGGCAGGCGCTCGAAGGCGTCGAGGTCTTCGTTCGATTTCGGCTCCGCCTCTTTCGAGCGATGCGGCAGCAGGCTCGCGAAGAAAGCGTTGACCGAGCCGCGAAAGCTCTTGCGCTCCGCGAGCGGATCGCGATTGAACAGATCGTTGCCCGGCACCGCGATGCCCTTCTGCGGCCAGCTCTCGACCTGCAGATCGCGCAGCTTCTGCGCTTCCTTGCCGTGCAGGTCGAACTCGCCGGGATTCCAGAGATACAACAGCGCGGCCTTGAGCATCTGCTTGCGGCAGTTCACGCCGGCGTCGCCGTCGCCGCAGCCGTCGATCCACGCGCGCTGCGTCACCGGGATGAACGCGCCGATGTCGGTGAGCTCGTCGAAGCGCTCGGGCGCGGAGAGCGGATTGCCGATCGGCGCGGTGAGATAGCGGGTGGGATTGAAGCCGGCGGCCGAGCGGGCCTCGACGATCTTCGCCGCCGTCTGCGGCTGGCCGTTGGTCTCGTTCCACGGCCGCTGCGGGAAGATCGGCACCGCGCCTTGATGGCAGGTCGTGCACACCGCGCGCTTGGCGTAGACGAGCTTCGGCTGACAACCTTCGCAGTAATCCTGCACGAGCTGGAACTCGAAGCGACCCGCAGCTTCGTTGTAGGAGATCACTTCGATCTCGTGCGCGTTTTCCACGAAGCCGAGGAACAGCTGTCCGCGCGGAGCCAGACCGAGCGTCGCCTTGTCGGGCGCCTGGAAATCCGTCGCCAGCAGCACGCGCGGGTGCTCGTAGTCCGCCGAGGCTTTCAGGAGCGATCGGCCGTGCGGGATCATCACGACGAGCGGCGGCTGCGCGGCGGGATCGAGCTTCTGCAGCGCCGCGATCAGCTTCTCGAACGGGAAGGGCAGCGACTCGTTCTGCGCGATCAGGTGATCGAACAGCGACCGCGTGTCTTCGGGCGGCAGGTCCTCCGACGGGATCAGCTTCGCGGAAAGCGCATCGGCGTCGGCGGCCACCGCGCTTTGCTTCGCGCGCTCGGTGATCTTGTGCGAGGAGCGACCCGTGAATTGCAGCGTGACGAGCACCGCGAGGATCGCGACGCCAGCCAGCCCGGCGATTTGGAACCAGCGCTTCATGGCTGGAGTTTAGCGGGCGGGATCGATCCGCTCGATGCGATAGGCGACGAACGCGAACGCGAAGTAGGACACGAGCGCGCTGATGGCGACGAGCTGCGCGCTGGTCAGGAGCCACGGGCCGAGCGTCTGTCCGGCCTGGATCAGCGCGAGCACGCTGCCGAAGATCCACGCGCCGCGCGCGTGCTGCGGAACGGTGCGCGCATACAGCGCGACGGCGCCGAGCAGCAACCCGACTTCGAGCAAGAGCTCCGGCACCGGGTAGTTCCACAATCCAAAACCCTGCTTCATCGAGTTGTCGTAGAGGGGCAGGTCGGGCACGTGCACCGGCAGATCGAGGAACCAGTGCGACAGCACGGCGAGCCCGACGACGACCGCGGCAGCAACGCCGTCGCGGCCGCGCCAGACGAAATACAAAGCCGCGCATGCCGCGGCCCAGATCAGTCCCGCGACGAGACTGTGCGTGAACGGCATGTAGGCGAGATCGAGCGGGAATGCCTTGGTGAATCCCGGAACGTAGTTCGCGCGCTCGATGCCCGTGAGGACTAACGTGCCCCAGCCGATGTCGACGGCCTGCACCGCGAGGAACAGGATCCACAGCGGCACGCGCGGCTGTCGCGCCTTCAGTGCAAAGCTTGCGCTGTAGTGGCCGACGAACATGACTACATCAACTTGAGGAATTCGCGCAGCGCGAGCTTGTCTTCCTTCGACAGGTTCACGCCGAACTGATGGCCTTTGTTCTCGACGAGGTCGTCGCACTTCATGAACAGCGGCTCGTGCGGGTTGCTCGACGTGAAGTACGCCATCGGCGTGCCTTTCTTCACCGGCAGCTTGATCGCGCCCTGACCGTCCTCGCGCGGTGCGAGCTTGAAGTCGCGGTCGACCAGCGTGGTCTTCTGCGGACGGTGCACCGGATCGTTCGGATTGTCGGAGGTCATCAGCTCGTCGAACGCCTGCTCGAATTGCTTGATGCGGCCGGCGACGGTGTAGTCGATGGTGCCGTCCTTGAGATAGGTCAGATCCCCGATCGCGTTGTTGTGCAGGAACGGCGCGGTCGCCCACACCGACAGCAGCGAGATCGAGCGCAGATAACCCGAGCCGCCTTCGATCTTGCGCATGCCCATCTTCATGCCGCCGATGCCGGGGATCATGCGATTGATCACCCGCGGCACCGAGCCCGGTGAAGGCCGCTCCTTGTAATCGATCGACGAGAACTCCTCGAAGATGTGACCTTCGCTGTGGTTGTCGTGCAGCGCTCGGCACATGTTGGTGCCGATCACGCCGAACGGCACGAGCTCGTCGCTGCCGAGCCAGTCCTGCCCGAACACTTCCTTCTCGGCGAACTGTTTCGGGCGCAGCTTTCCGCTCGCATCCTTCACCAGATACTTCGTCTTGAACTCTTCCGCGTTGCGCTCGGCGTCGGTGAATTCGTACTGCCAATAGTCTTCCTTGCCGAACACGTGGCCTTCGTAGAATTTCGCGAGCGCCTGCTTGTCGTTGCGCACGTTCTCCGGCGCCACCGAGGAGCTGTGGCAGCGCGCGCACTCGCGCGCGAACACCTTGCGGCCCTGCGGCACCTTGGCCAGATCGATGAACTGCGATCCCGGCGTGCCGTCCACGTCCACCGCGTTCATCAGGTAAGTCGGGCCGCCGGTGACGAGGAAGGCGGCGAGGTCGTCCATCTTGGCGTCGGCGTAGTTCCAGGGTTCGCAGTCCCTGGCGCACTGCGCGATGCGGAACGGTCGCTGGTGGCTCTGCTCGCCGAAGAAGCTGCCGGGCGTGGGGAAGTTCGGCGTCCAGCATTCCTCGGTGCACATGCCGATGTTGACGTACACGCGGATCAGCGCGAGGTGGTCGCCCACCGAATCCT
>DASRHK010000158.1:0-30380 GCA_035650495.1 Nevskiaceae bacterium
CGCCCGTCGCGGCCATTCCCTTGATCAGATGACGGCGACCGGGATTGAAGCGCATCCCGCGCCCAGAGCTTCGCTTGGACATCGATCCCTCCGTGGACGACAGCTTGCGCCCGATGCAGGCGCAAGCTCCCCGACGATGCGATTATTTTCTCACGCGCTCTTTGAAGGCTTCGTGAAGGCTGTCAGATCTGCCATCCCGACCGGATCGCGAGCCGTCGCAGGCTCTGCAGCTCGGCGAGGTGCTCGGCCTGCGCGCGTGCGACCGGATCCAGGATCGTGTCGAGGAATTCGTAGGAGACCAGGTTCGGCAGCGGGAAATGCAGACCGGTGCTGCACTCGCGGCCAAACCCGGACGGGCGATGCGGCACGGCGAATTTCGGCGCGGAGAGTTTCGGCGCGCTGTCGAAGTCGAGCGCATAGGCGAGGTTCAGCGACGTCGAATCGCGCGCCGAGAGCGCGCCCAGCCCGAAGCGCCAGCGCACGAAATTGAGGATCGAGTTGGGATCGAACTGCAGGTGCGTGACGTGCTTGCGCCGCGCGCGCGGGCCGATGATCGCCAGCGGCACGCGGAAGCCGAGCCGGCCGTCGTTGCCGACGACGGTGCGCTCGGCGTCGCTGACCGGCGCCATCGGCGGCGCGACGTGATCGAAGAAGCCGCCCCACTCGTCGTAGGTGATGATCAGGAGCGTCGAATCCCAGCGCGGGCCGCTGCGCACTGCGTTGTAGATCTGGTCGAGAAAGGCCTGGCCGTCGCGGATGTCGGATTGCGGATGGTCGTCGCGCGCGACGCCGTACGGCGATTCGCCCCCGGACGCGCCGAAGAACGGGTCGACGAAGGAGAAGTGCGGCAGGTTGCCGGCAGCCGCGTCGACCAGGAACTTCTCGTACGGCTTGCTGATCGGCATGAACGTCGGTCCCCAGAGACCGAGGAACGGCAGATCGTTGAAGTAGTAGCGGCAGCCCACGCCCTTGGCCTGCAGCAGGCCCCAGATCGAGGGCAGCGTCGACGGCGCCTGCTGCACGTAGGGCAGCGTGTTGGTGTTGCGATCCGTCTGTCCCGAATGGATGTACATGCGGTTCGGGAAGGTCGACGACAGGATGCCGCTGAAGTAGCGATCGCCGATCGTGTAGTTGTCGGCCACGCCCTTGAAGAACGGCACGTCGCCCGCGGTGTAGTAGCCGAGCGGGAAGAGATCGTTCGGCGACGAGACGGTCTGCAGGAAGCCATCCATCCTGCCGTTGTTGTAGTGCTTGCGGCCGCCGGAGTAGCCGTGGTTCGGGTCTTCCTTGCCGCAGCCCTGATAGCCGTACTGCGGATCCGCCGCGAGCGCGAACGTCGACTGCAGCACGCCGTTCTTGTCGGGATACTTGCGATTCTGTCCGCCATCCGCGCCCGGCACCCAGCCGAGGAAATGGTCGAACGAGCGGTTCTCCATCATCACCACGACGATGTGGTCGATGCCGCAATGCTCGGGATCCGGCAGCGGCGGCAGCGACTGCACCGCTTCGGCGTTCGGCAGATAGCCCGGCAGCGCGGCGCTTCCGGCCGCGGCTGCGAGTCCCTTGAGAATGCGGCGGCGACGACGATCGAAACTGCCCGAGCCGGGCGGTTGCTTGCGCGACATGTGACTCCCCCCGTTTTTTTGATTCCCCCGCCTCAAATCCTACGCCGGAAGCTCCAGCAGCGGTGGGCGGGTGGGGGTCGCTTGAAGTCTTCGTCCAGGGTCTGGGCGGTGATGTCCTTCACTTCAGTGTCGCCGGCGGCGGCCGGGTCGAGCTTGAAGCCGCGCCGATTGGTCGAGAAGTAGAGTGTCCCGCCGGGTGCCAGGAGCTTGACGCAGTCCTGGATCATCGCGATGTGATCGCGCTGGATATCCAGCACGCCTTCCATCCGTTTGGAGTTCGAGAACGTCGGCGGATCGAGCAGGATCAGGTCGAAGCGCGGCTGCGCCGGCTGCTCTTTCAGCCACGCCATGCAATCGGCCTGAAGCAGCCAATGTCCGCGCGCGTTCTCCGGCATCGGATGGAACTTGTCGGCGCGTTTCGCGCGCAGATGGTTCGCGTGCAGGTTGCGCTCGCCCCAGTCGAGATAGGTGCTCGACAGGTCGATCGAGAGCGATTGCGCCGCGCCGCCCTTGAACGCGTGCGCGGTCGCGCTCGCCGTGTAGCAGAACAGATTGAGGAAACGCTTGCCGCTCGATTCCTGCTGGATGCGATATCGCAGCGGTCGGTGATCGAGGAACAACCCCGTGTCGAGGTAGTCGTCGAAGTTCACGAGCAGCTTGCAGCCGTGCTCGTCGATCTCGTAGAAGCGGCCGCTGTCGTCCTGCTTGCTGTACTGCGCGCTGCCGCGCTGCGATTTGCGGATCTTGAAGTGGATGCGCGACGCGGGCACGTCGAGCACTTTCTGGATATGCGCGAGGGCCTCGCGGAGTCGACGCTCGGCCGCGACCGGGTCGATCGTCTTCGGCGCCGCGTATTCCTGAACGTGCAGATGCCGCTCGCCCGTTTCGTAGATGTCGACGGCGACGGCGTAGTCGGGCAGATCGGCGTCGTAGACGCGATAGCAGCTCACGCCTTTGCGCTTCGCCCATTTGGCGAGGTGCTTGAGGTTCTTCGTCAGGCGATTCGCGAAATCGTCGCCGCCGACCGCCACGGATGGTGGAAGTGCGGCGAGAGGCGGGACGCCGGAGCCGCCGGTGATCGCGGCTGGCGCAGTGCGTGCGTGCACCTGAAACAGCAGCAGCTTGCACGCGATCGGCCCGTTGTAGAGCGAATACATCTTGTCGGCGCGCATGCCGAGGCGCGGCCCGAGATCGGGACGGCCGGTGAACACCGCCGCGCGCCAGCCGGCGAAGCGCTCCTTCAGCGCCGCGCCGAGCAAGCTGTGCAGCTTGATCACCTCGGCGTCATTGGCGAGACGCTCGCCGTACGGCGGATTCGTCACGACGAGTCCCGGCGTCGCATCGGGCGGCGCGGAATCGGAGACGTCGCGCTGCTCGAAATGCGCGGCTTCGCCGAGCCCCGCGCGATTCGCGTTCCGCTGTGCGGCCCGCAGGGCGCGTGGATCGATGTCGTAGCCGAATAGCGGAGGCAATTTCTTCAGCCCGGCAGCGCGACGCTCGCGCGCTTCTTCGACGAGCTCCTGCCAGACTTTCGGCCGGTGCTCGAGCCACGCCTGGAAGCCCCAGCGCGTGCGCGCGATGCCAGGCGCGATGTCGGCGGCAATCAGGCCGGCCTCGATCACCAGCGTTCCCGAGCCGCACATCGGGTCGACCAGCGCGCCGCCGTTCGCCGCGATCTGCGGCCAGCCCGCGCGGATCAGAATCGCGGCTGCGAGGTTCTCCTTCAGCGGTGCTTCGACCCCCACCGCACGATAGCCGCGTCGATGCAGCGACTCGCCGGCGAGATCGAGCGAGATCGATGCGTTCTCGCGATCGAGATGCAGATGGACACGGATGTCGGGTTCGCGCGGATCGACGTTCGGCCGGCGTCCGATCGCCTCGCGGAAGCGATCGACGATGCCGTCCTTGACCTTGAGCCCCGCGAACTGCGTGTGGGTCACGTGCGGGCTGTGGCCCGCGACTTCGACCGCGAAGGTCGAATCCGGGGCGAACAGATCGGCCCAATCGATGGTCTTCGCCGCGTTGTAGAGATCCTCGGGGCTGGTGCAGGGGAAGGTCACGAGCGGTGTCAGGACCCGGCTCGCCAGGCGCGACCACAAGCAGATCCGATGTGCGCCGCGCTGCTCGGACCGGCAGAACACGCCGCCCTGGCGCTCGGCGGTCTCGGTGCCGCCGAGCTGCGCCAGCTCCGCGGCCAGCAAGGGCTCGACGCCCTTGGGACAGGTGGCGAACAGGGGCAGGACGTCGGACATGGGGCCGGCAGGGTATATCAACTTGATACACCAGCCCCAAATCTATAAAATCGCGCGCTCTTTTCCGGGTTCTACAGCCCCCGGAACGCGCAACTCTCGGAGTAATCCCGATGTACGCAGTCATCAAGACCGGCGGCAAGCAGTATAAGGTCGCCCCCGGCGACGTCCTCAAAGTCGAGAGCCTCACCGGCGACGTCGGTGCCAAGGTCTCGTTCGACGAAGTGCTGCTGATCGCCGACGGCGACAAGCAGACCGTCGGCGCGCCGCTGGTCAAGGGCGGCGCGGTCGCGGGCGAGATCGTCTCGCACGGTCGCGGCGACAAGATCCGCATCATCAAGCACCGCCGCCGCAAGCACTATCACAAGGAGCAGGGACACCGGCAGAACTTCACGGAAGTGAAGATCACCGGCATCACCGGCGCCTAAGGTTCGGAGCAGAGAGCAATGGCACATAAAAAGGCAGGCGGCTCAACCCGCAACGGTCGCGACTCGCAGAGCAAGCGGCTCGGTCTCAAGAAGTTCGGCGGCGAGTTCGTCGTCGCCGGCAACATCATCGTGCGCCAGCGCGGCACGACGTTCCGCGCCGGCGTCAACGCGGCGACCGGCAAGGACCACACGATCTATGCGCTGACGGACGGCAAGGTCGAGTTCAAGGTCCGCGGCGTCAAGCAGCGCACCTACGTCAACATCCTGCCGGCGGCCTGATCAGGACCGAGGCAGTGGAAAAGCCCCGGTCGTCCGGGGCTTTTTTCTTGCCCGCTAGAATTCCGCCATGAAATTCGTCGATGAAGCCAACATCCGCGTCGAAGCCGGCAATGGCGGGCGCGGCCATGTCAGCTTCCTGCGCCTGAAGTACGTGCCGTTCGGCGGACCCGACGGCGGCGACGGCGGCGACGGCGGCTCGATCTACGCGGTCGCCAATCCGAACCTGAACACGCTCGCCGACTTCCGCTTCACCAAGTCCTTCCGCGCCGAGCACGGCGAGCAGGGCGCGCGCAAGAACTGCAACGGCACCAAGGGCAAGGACATGGAGATCCCGATGCCGCTCGGCACGCGCATCTTCGACGTCGACACCGAAGAGCTGCTCGGCGAGATCACCAAGTCCAATCAGCGCATCCTGCTCGCACACGGCGGCTGGCATGGTCTCGGCAACGCGCGCTTCAAATCGTCGATCAATCGCGCGCCGCGCCAGTTCTCGCCGGGCACGCCGGGCGAGCAGCGCAATCTCAAGCTCGAGCTCTCGCTGATGGCCGACGTCGGATTGCTCGGCATGCCGAATGCGGGCAAGTCGACGCTGCTCGCGTCCGTTTCCGCCGCGCGTCCGAAGATCGCCGACTATCCGTTCACGACGCTGTTCCCGCAGCCGGGCGTGGTTTCGGTTGGCGCGCTGCAGTCGTTCGTGATGATGGACATCCCCGGCCTCATCGAAGGTGCCGCCGAAGGCGCGGGCCTGGGCATCCAGTTCCTGAAGCATCTGCAGCGCACGCGATTGCTGCTGCATCTCGTCGACATCGCGCCGCCCGACGGCAGCGATCTCGTGAAGAACATCCGCACGATCAACAAGGAGCTCAAGAATTTCAGCGAAGAGCTCGCCGATCGCGAGCAGTGGCTGGTGTTCAACAAGATCGACCTGATGTCGGAAGAAGAAGCGCAGGCCACGATCAAGGCGGCGCTGAAGAAGCTGCGCAAGAAAGTGCGCTGGTTCGCGATCTCCGCTGCGACGCACGCGGGGCTCGACGAGCTGAAGACCGCCGCGATGCAGTGGGTGGCCGAGCACGCGCCGAAGGAGGAGCCGGTCGCTGAGCGTGAAGAGCCCGCGGCACCCGAGCAGGAGATCCTGACCGATGACAGCGTCGAGTAGGGACTCGCTGCGCAGCGCGAAGCGCTGGGTCATCAAGATCGGCAGCTCGCTGATCACCGCCAAAGGGCAGGGCCTCGATTACGCGGCGATCCGCGACTGGTGCGAGCAGATCGCCAAGCTGCGCGCACAGGGCAAGCAGATCGTGCTCGTGTCGTCGGGCGCTGTCGCCGAAGGCATGGCGCGGCTCGCGCTCAAGAAGCGCCCGAGCGTTCTGCACGAATTGCAGGCCGCCGCGGCCGTCGGCCAGATGGGTCTCGTGCGCGCGTGGGAGCACGGCTTCGAGGATCACAAGATCCGCGCGGCGCAGATCCTGCTGACGCACGAAGACGTCTCCGATCGCGGCCGCTATCTCAACGCGCGCGGCACGATCCAGCAGCTGCTCGAGTACGGCGTCGTGCCGGTGGTCAACGAGAACGACACGGTCTCCACCGATGAGATCAAGCTCGGCGATAACGACACGCTCGGCGCGCTCACCGCGAATCTCATCGAAGCCGACCTGCTGGTGATCCTCACCGATCAGGACGGCCTCTGCGATGCCGATCCGCGCAGCAATCCCGACGCGAAATTGATCCACGAGGCGGAGCTGTCCGATCCGCGACTCGTGCTGCTCGCCGGCGACAGCAAGGGCGAGCTCGGTCGCGGCGGCATGCGCACCAAGCTCTCGGCGGCGCACATCGCGGCGCGCAGCCGCGCGTCGACGGTGATCGCGCACGGTCGCGCGCCCGACGCGTTGCTGAAGATCGCGAGCGGCGACGAGATCGGCACGCTGCTCAAGCCGGCCGACGAGCGCATGGGCGCGCGCAAGCGCTGGATCGCGGGTCAGCTGCAGGTGCGCGGCAAGCTCCACGTCGATGAAGGCGCCGCCAAAGCGCTCAAGAGCGGCAAGAGCCTGCTGCCGGTCGGCGTGAAGAAGATCGAAGGCGACTTCGATCGCGGCGATCTCGTCGCCTGTGTCAGCGACGGTCGCGAAGTCGCGCGCGGCCTGTCGAACTACGCCTCCGCCGAAGCGTTGCGCGTGATGGGCGCGAAGACCGATGAGATCGCCGCGCGGCTCGGCATGCCCGGCGAAGCCGAATTGATCCATCGCGACAATCTGGCGCTGGTGTCGTGAAAGCGTCGTTGCCGATCGCGTTGCTCATCGGCGTCTGGAGCGCGCATGCGCATGCGCTCTGCAGCGCAGACATCAGCATCAGCGACGTGGATGGCGTCGCCGGTCCGCTCGGCGCGCGCAGCACCGAGTGGTCGGGCAGCGACAGCGCTTTGCAGATGATGGTGCATGAAGGCGTCATCGAGCAGATCGGACAGCTGCAGGTGGTGAAGCTGCTGATCGGCCTGCGCGAGAGCGTCACCGGTCGCGACAACCAGGCCAAGGTTCGCGACGCGCTGCGCGCGATCCTGCACACGGTCGCCGACAATGCGGCCGCCTTGCGCGAGCTCGCGTCGAAGAGTGCGCCGACGGACAGCCGCACCACGCTCGTCGCCGATCTGGATCGCGAGATCGCCCTCGTGCGCTGCGACGATCCCGGAAAAAAAGAAGCGCCCGGTGCGGGCGGGCGCTAACCAGCAACTGGCGATCGGGGTCGCCAGCGCGAGCCTTCAGTTGCGGCTGAACACGTCGTTGAACGCGACGGAGACCGGATCCTCCGCCGACTTCGCCACCACGCGTCCGCGCGGGACGTCCATCACCAGCAGCGCGTTCGCGAGCGCGACCGCACGCTCGTGCGCCATCTTCCGGGCAGAGCCCTGCGTGCCGAGATCGCTCGAGTGGAAGGCGATCTCGATCTTCAGCTCGGGATCCTCCTTGAGCAGGTAGGCGATCTCCCGAACCTGCGCCTTCGATTGCGGATCGAGCCGCGCGGTGCCGTTGACGAACGCGATGTAGCAGCTGGTGCGGCCGGAGGTGCTGATCTCCCCGGCGAGATCCTGGGACGCCACCACTTGGCGTTTCGCGAGGTAGGCCGAGAGCGCATCGGACTCGGTGTCGCCAGCGAACGCGGAAGCGGCGGAGGCCATCAGCAGTGCGGTGACCAGGGTACAGCCATGGATGCGGTTCATGTGAGAACTCCTGTGGGTGCAGCGTGCGATCGACCTGCGATGGGCAGGGCCATTTCCCCCGGATTCGATGCCTGTGGTCGCAGCACCAAACCTCGGGAAAATCGTGGAGCGCGACGTCCGTGCCCGCGTCCCCCAATTGGAGACGCGCACGTCAGCGCAGCGCATGGGTGATCCTCACGAGCTCGGCCTGCCGCCGCGCGCCCGTCTTGGCCAGGATGCGGCGCAAGTGGGTGCGGGCCGTCTCGTAGGTGATCTGGTTCGCCGAGGCGATTTTCTTCAGCGGCACGCCCTCGGATAGCGTCTGCACGAGCTTGGCTTCGGCCTCGGTGAGCCCGTAGGCCGAGCGCAGCGCGGCCGTGCGATCCATCGGCTTGCTCAGCGGGTCGCTGATGAAGAGCAGCGCCACCGCGCCGAAAGCGCCTTGCAGCTCCGGCGGCAGCGGCTGGAGATTGAGCACCAGCGGCGGCTGCTCGAGGCGCGGCACGGCGATCGCCGGCAGCGGGAGGCAATGCGCGAGCGCGGCCGCGAACATCGCCCGAGCGTCACCGGTGGCGGCGATCAGGCGATGCTCGGGCGACAGCGAAACGCCGACGCCTTCGCGCAGGATCCGCTCGGCGGCGCGATTGCAGTAGACGACCTTGCCGACGGCAGAGATCATCGTCACCGCTTCGCCCATCCGATCGAGTGCCTCGGCGAGCGCTTCGGCTTCGCGGCCACTGAGCGGCGCGTTCATGGCAGCGTCACCAGGCCGACGTCGCTCAGCGTGATCAGCGCATGATCGGCGCCGCGGACGAGGTTGAAGTAGCTCAGCAGCAACAGCAGCAGGGCGACCAGCACGAACTGGAACAGGACGAACAGGCGCGCGGCCATGGCACGCGCTCACTGCAGGAACGAGGCGATCTTCGCCTCGATCGCAGGATCGATCGCGCAATGGCCGCCGCTGTTGTGCAAGGGCGCGATCACGCTCACGCCGAGCAACGCGGCGGAGTTGGAGAGCTCGGTCGCGCCTTCCGCGAAGCCGAATTGATCGCCGTCGTTGTACCAGACGAACAGCGCCGGCGAGGTCGCGTTGAGCTGCGTCACCTGCGCGATCGGATCGTTGCGCGTCCAGTCGTCGACGGTGAGGCCACTCTCGTCCGCGCCCAGGATCGCGAGCCCTGCGCGCACGACCTTGTCGATCGCGCGGGTGCGCGTCACGTAGGCGGCGATGTCCGGATCGCTGGAGAACGGATTGACGCTGGTGAACAGGCCCGGGCAGCCGAGCACGACTTTCTTGAACAGGTCGCCGCGGCGCTCCATCAGCAGCGCGGAGTTGTAGCTCCCCATCGATGCGCCCATCAGCAAGCGGCGCGTGACGCGCAGCGGGTTCGCGCTCTTCTCGGCCGCAGTGAGCAGCGCGGTCGTCGTGATCTTCTTCTCGAGGTACGGCATCAGCCGCGTCGTGAAGAAGTCGAACAGCGCGGGATGCTTCGCGACGTAGGCGCTCGGCAGATCGGAGAGCGTCCAGCGCGGGCCGAAGCTGACGGCGATCGCGATCGGCGGCGTCACCTTCGCGGCCTGCCAGCCCTGCTTGACCTGCGCGTACCACTGGCTGTCGAGCAGCTGGCGCTCGTTGCCGCCGGCGCCGTGCAGGTAATAGAGGATCTTGGTGCGATCCACCGTCGCGCCGCGCTCCATGCACCACGAGAAGGTGATGTCGTCGAGCACGTCGTTGGCCACGCAGATGCGGCCCTGCGTCGTCGCTTTCGCGCTGGGCGCTGCTGGGGCGTTGGCGTCGGCGAATTCCGTGACCGCATCGACCTCGGGGTCGATCAACTGGGCCGGCGCGCGGGCCATGGCGAGGGACGAAGCGCAACAGAGGCTGAAGGCGAGGGCTCGAGCGAGCCGCGTGGTGAAGGTCATGTTCCTGCTCCCCGGAGAGGTGAACCCGGCGCTCGTCGAGCTGCGCCGGGGCAGGAACAAAACTATTCAGGCAGGCCCTCCAGGTCCTGACGAATTCCGGACGGATTGCGGGGAAATTTGTGGCGGCGCGTCCCCGGACGCGGCAAGATGAGATGCATCTCGAGGCGCATTGGGACCTGTTCGGGGGAATGGGAATGCCTCAAGCGATGGTTGCGGAGGCGGCACCGCAGTCGCTGCGCTCGCGCGACGGAGAGCTCGTGCGGCTGATCGCCGAGCAGACCCACCGCGTGCCGACGGCGCGCTATCTTCCGAGCGGCCTGCTCGGGCTGCTGCTGCTGGAATACGTTCCGGCCTTCTACGCCGCCGCCTGGGTCCTCACGCTGTGGGCGGTCCTGTGGATCCGCACCGCCGAGCTCCGGCGGCAACCGGAGGATCCGACCCGCTCCGATCGGCAGAAGCTGCGCCAGACGATGTGGCTGTTCCTTGCCACCACGATGGCGCAGGCCGCGTCGATGGGATTTTCCCCGTGGGTGCCCACTGCGGTCATGACCGTCATCACGGTCTATCTGGTCGGAACGCTCACGGCCAATCTGCATGCGACCGCCGGCTACCTGCCGGTGGTGCTGCCGATGTCATTTGCCACGCATGCCCCGATGGTCGTCGCGTGGTCCGTCAACTCCGAGTGGGGGCATTCGCTGACCGAGCGGATCCTCTTCTGCTCCGTGCTGTGCATGCTCCATGCGTCGACGATGCTGAGCCACGCGCGTGGCATCCACAGCGTCTTCATGGAGTCCTACGACATCCGACTGCAGCAGCTCGAGCTGACGCGACGCTTGCAGCAGAGCGTCGAAGCGGCCGAGGAAGCCAATCGCGCGAAGACGCGCTTCCTCGCCGCCGCGAGCCACGATCTGCGCCAGCCGCTGCACGCGCTGTCGCTGTTCTCGGGGTCCTTGTTGCTGCGTCCGCTCGAAGCGCGGACATCGGCGATCGCGCAACAGATCGACCAGGCCGTCGGCGCGCTGTCGTCGCAGTTCGATGCGCTCCTCGACGTCTCCAAGCTGGACGCTGGCATCGTCGAGAGGAAGATCACCACCGTTGCGCTGCACGAGATGCTGCCGCAGCTCCGTTCGGAGTTCGCGCCGCAGGCGGAAGCGAAGCAATTGCATCTGGAGCTTCGCTGCCCGCCGGATCTGTGCGTGCGTACCGATCCGATCCTGTTCGCGCGCATCGTCCGCAACCTGGTTTCCAACGCGGTGAAGTACACCAGCAGGGGGTCCATCCTGCTCAGCGCCGAATCGACGCCGCCGCATTGCGTGGTTGCCGTCACCGATACGGGACCCGGCATTCCGGAAGCCGAGCGGGAGCGCGTGTTCGAGGAGTTCTATCAGCTCGGCAATCCCGAACGTGATCGCAGCAAGGGGCTCGGCCTCGGTCTCGCGATCGTCCGGCGGCTGACCGAATTGCTCGAGGTCGAGCTGCGTCTGCAGTCCTCAATTGGGGAAGGCAGCCGGTTCTCCGTGTTGCTACCGTTGGCCGCAGACCTTGCGCATTCCCCGCCACGCGAGACGGAGGAGCCCGCCGCCGTGCAGCAGGACATCGACGTGCTCGTGATCGACGACGAGGAGACGATCCGGCTCGGCATGAAAAGCGTCCTCGAGGGGTTCGGTTTCGGTGTCTGCCTCGCATCGTCGACGGACGAGGCGCTGCTCGCAGCGGCCTCGAAGAAGCCGTCGATCGTGCTGGCGGACTTCCGCTTGCGCCGCGGCGATGGCGGCGTCCGCGCCATTCGCGCGCTGCGCGACCTGTGTCCCGGACTGCCGGCGCTGCTGATCAGCGGCGACACGGCGCCCGATCGTCTGCGTGAGGCGCACGAGGCTGGGGTCGAGCTGTTGCACAAGCCCGTCAACGCCGTATTGCTGCGCGACTCGGTGCTCAAGGCCTTGCGCACATGAGCGAGCCGGCCGGCGTCACCGAGCGCAAGGAGAGCCAGGGGACGAGCCCGTCGGACCAGAGCAGCCGCTGGCTCTCGCGCGAATTCGCCGAGCTGGCGGCGCGTCGCGGAATCTGGTCGGAGTACGCGGACGGGACCGTCGCCGCGTTCGACGTCCTCATCGTCGGCAGCGGCTATGGCGGCGCCGTTGCGGCCTGGGAGCTCGCTGACTGGCGCGACGGCAAGCCGAGGCTCACGGTTGGTGTCCTCGAGCGCGGACGCGAATATCTGCCTGGCGCTTTCCCGGCGCGGATGGCTGATCTGCCCAAGCATCTGCGCGGAAGCTTCGCCGGTAAGCGCCGAGGCGGCGAGCAGCTGTTCGACATCCGCGCCGGCGCCGATGTGAACGTCGTCCTGGCCAACGGGCTCGGTGGCGGCTCGCTGATCAATGCGGGCGTGATGGAGACACCGGCGGCGCAGATCTTCGACAAGGGGTGGCCTGCCGGCCTGACGCGCGCTGCGCTGCAGCCTTTCTACGACGAGGCGCGCGAGCTTTTGGGTGCGCCCAAGACGAACACGATCGGGTCGCATAAGGACGGCCAGCGGCCGAAAAAGACCGACCTGCTCAACGAGATGGCCGGCAGCCGCCCTTTCCACGAAGCGGTAATCACCGTTGCGATGAAGGACGCGTACGAAACGAGCGGCGGCGTGAAGCTCGAGCCGTGCAAGCTCTGTGGCGATTGCGCCGCCGGATGCAACTACTCCGCCAAGGAGTCGCTCGATACCAACCTGCTCGTGGGCGCGGTGCGGCAGGGCGTCGACGTTTTCTGCGGCGCGACCGTTCTGCGCCTCGAGCGCAGCGCCAAAGCACCGCAGCTCTGGTGCGTGCAGGTCGTTCACACCGATCCCAAGATGCAGGCTCGCGAGGGCAAGCCGCGATGGATCGCCGCGAGCACCGTCATCCTTGCAGCGGGAACGCTGGGCTCCACCGAGATCCTTCTGCGCTCGCAGCGCGACACGACCCGAGGCTTGCGGTTCTCCACGGCGCTCGGCAAGCGCTTCTCGGCCAATGGCGACTCGCTCCTTTTTGGCTACAACTACGACAGGCTCGCGAATGCGTTCGCGAACGAGGACGACGCGCCGGACGATCGCAAGGTCGGCCCGACGATCACCGGCGTGATCGAGGCCGGATCGCAGGGCGACGGATCGTCGTCGCCGATCACCGTGGAA
This sequence comes from Nevskiaceae bacterium, assembly GCA_035650495.1. GTDB lineage: Bacteria > Pseudomonadota > Gammaproteobacteria > Nevskiales > Nevskiaceae > DASRHK01. The sequence goes on from DASRHK010000158.1 coordinate 12,855, forward strand.
GAGATGGCCATCCCAGGGCCGATTCGGCGCTTCGCCGAGGAAGTCATCGTGACCTCGAATACGCTCCAGGAGCTCGGCGAATTCGATTGCACGACTCACGATCGCGGCCACCCGCCGGACGACGCCTTCGCGGTGCATCCGGAAAAGATCAAGCGCACTGCGATCTTCGCGGCAATGGGCGACGACGGCGCCGGTGGTCATCTGCAGCTCTCGCAATGCGCTGACGAAGCCGGTGACGGACAGATCGACGTCATCTGGCCCGAAGCGAAGCGGCATCCGCTATTCCAGGGCCAGCTCGAGCTCTTGAAGGCGATGACGGGCGAAAAGGAATCCGGCAAGAGGAGCCTCGCCGGCGATGGCCGCACGCTCGCGAATCCGCTGTGGCAATTCCTGCCGCCCGACATGGAATTCCTCGTGGGCGATCAGCGCGGTCCCATCGTCACCGTGCATCCGCTCGGTGGCTGCGGCATGGCGGACGCCCGCGACACGGGCGTCGTCAACCAGTGGGGGGCGGTCTTCAATGCCGACGGCCAACGCACTGACGACGTGCACGCTGGCCTGTATGTGCTCGACGGCTCCATCATCCCGACTTCGTTGTGCACGAATCCGGCGCTGACCATCACCGCGCTCGCTCTGCGCGCAATGCGCAAGCTGCGCGGGCGGGACGCGGCGCCGGGGAAGCCGAAGTGGCAAGCGCAGCGGCGGCCTTTGATCGCCAACGTCGCGACGCAGATCGCCAGCCGTTCGAAGACACGGACGGAAGTGGAGTTCACCGAGCGGCTATCGGGACGCGTGCGCCTGGGTCGCGAGAAGTGCTGGGTGGAGCTCACGCTCACCTACGACCCGCTGCCGATCCGCAACTTGTTCGCCCCCAACCGCGACACCGGTGGCGCGATGAGTGACGCAGTGCTGAAGATCGCGAAGAGCGCGGAGGGCGAGAAGAAACAGAAAGAGCGCGGGCAGCTGCGCATTTTCCTGGAGAAGGATTGGCGCGCATACAAGCGCGCATGCCGGCATGGAGCGGACGTTGCTACACGCGCCGCGCTGCTCAAGCACTCCGCGCGCTTCTATGTCAGCGGCGAGCTCGTCGTCATGGAGCGCGAGCCGTCGCGACCACTGCGCCGGCTGCTCCGCGGTGCTTGCGCATGGGCGCTCAATCGCGGCGTGCGCGACATCGTGCTCGACCTCCTGGAATCGCGCGACTTCAATCCCAAGCGCTTTTACCAGCGTCTGGTCGGGATGTTGAAGCTGGCGACGCGCGCCGGCGAAGTGCGGATGTTCCGCTACGGCCTGCGCATCGACGAGGCGCTGGAAGCCAGCTCACGCGCCGAGCTTGCGCAGCTGTGCCGGAGTTTCGTCGGCGAGACGGTGCAGGGCATCAAGCGGATCACTTATGCGCGTCCCAGCAATCCCTGGCGCCAGCTGCAGGAGCTGACGCTCACCCGATTTCCCGCGCTGCGCGGGCGCGATCAGGTCTTGACGCTGGACCCGCAATATCTCGCCACGCGGGGCCGGCCGCTGTTCGGGATCGTTGCGCAGCGGGAACATGCGGAGGCGCTGCTGGACGTCGTGTCGCTCGCGGGCTATCTCGCGCGCATGCTGCTCAACATCCATGTGTGGAGCGCGCGCAAGCCCGATGCGCCGAAGGCGCAAAACGTTCGACGGCTTCCCGGCAAGCTGCCCAAGCTTCGCGATCCGGAGATTCACACGATCGAAGTGGATCGATTGAAGGACCAGCCGGTCCTCATCCGGCTCACGCGGTATCGGGGCGACACGCTCGCTCCGGAGCTGCCGCCGATCATCATGTTCCACGGCTACAGCGCGAGCGGCACGACGTTCGCGCATCCGTTGCTCAATCCGAGCATGGCCGCGTTCCTCGTCGATCGCGGGCGCGACGCGTGGGTGGTGGACATGCGTTCGAGCTGCGGCATGCCCACCGGCGCGCTGCCGTGGACCATGGAGCGGGTCGGGTTGATGGATATTCCGGCGGCGATCGACTACGTCTGGTGGAAGACGGGCGAGCGCAAGCTCGACGTGATCGCCCACTGCATGGGCGCAGTCATGTTCTCGATGGGCGTGCTCTCCGCCGATCGCGGCGAGGTCAAGGAGCTGCTGAGCGCGCGCGATCTCGACCCCGGACCGATGCAGCTCCAGGGCGATCGTTTCCGCGATGCACGCAAGGCGCTGCCGATGCGCATCCGCCGCGCTGTGCTCTCGCAGAATGGGCCGTTACCGATCTTCACGCAGCCCAACATCTTCCGCGGGTATGTCATGTCGTATTTCGCGCAGATGTTCGGATCGCTGCCCTACGCGTTCCGTCCCGAGCCCGAGCAGGGGCTCGCGCTGGATCTCATGGACCGGCTGTTCGCGACCGTTCCATATCCAAACGCAGAGCTCGAGCGCGAGAACTCCTGGCGCGTGTGCAAGAGCACGCGTTACGCCGGCACGCGGCATCGCATTGACGCGCTCTACAACCGTTCCTTCAAGCTCGCGAACCTGAGCGCCCAGGTGCTCGAGAACATCGACGACTTCTTCGGTCCGATGAACCTCGACACGCTGTCGCAGGTCATCCAGTTCGCTCAGCACGAGACGATCACCAATCGTGCCGGGCGCAATCGCTTCGTGTCGCGCGATCGGCTGCGCGAGCTGTGGAGGTTCCCGACGATGAGCGTGCATGCGGACCAGAACGGCCTTGCCGACGTCGCGACGCTCGATCGGATGGCCGCCGTATTTCGCGATGCCGGCGTCAATTGGCGCGGCGTCAAGCTCTACGGTCGCGGTCATCAGGATTCGGTGATCGGCGAGGGCCTCGAATTTCTGTTCCGCCGCATCGGCAGGTTCCTCGAGGTCTCCGACCAGGCGCTCGAGCATGCGTAAGCCGCCGCCGCTATTCCAGTATCGCTTCGAGCCGCCGTGGCTCGGTCCGATGCGCTTGTTCGATCCGCGGAAGACCTGGATCGGTCTCGGCGCCGATCCACGGCTCGGCGAGCCGGTGGCGCTGTGCATGCTGCCTGTGGAGCAAACCACACAGGGTTGGACCTGGCAGGTCAGCGTGCTCGAAGGCCTCAAGAAGCTGCCGAGCCTGCCAGACGACGTGACGTTGTATGAAGAAACGATCTGGGCACTTCCAGGCGCGAATCGGAATCTGCAGTTGCCCGCCGGGTTTCCGCCCGCGGCCTCCAGCAACGACACGGACTGGCACGCGCAGACGCTACCGTCATGGGCGGATCGGGCGCAGCAGCTCGCCGTGTTCCATGTCTACGGGCAGGGCGCCTCGATGGCGGATCCCGGCACCGGCGGCGGCTCCGGCTGGTCTAACCTCGCCGAGCACCGGATCTGGCAGGACATCGGCCACGGCCAGTTGCCATCCTGGTTCAAGCACAAGCTGATGTCGGAAGAGATCACCCGGCCACTGCTGCCGACGCCGCAGGAGCCCGAGAAGTACCGGGCGCTCCAGCGGGGCATCGCGCGCGCGCTGGAGCATCTGAACGACGCGGGCGATGAGGATCGACCGGTGCCGCGTACGCCGCGGAGTCTCGTTCCACGACACGAGCCCAGCGTCGGCGTAGAGCGTCAGATCTGCCTTGCGCTCGGCAGTTGCCAGTACCCCCCGGGCATCATCAACCAGGAGCCGGGCTTTGCGTCGTGGCATCGGCTGGAACAGCGGCTCGCTTCGGGCGACGAGCCGCGGCCGTCGCTTCTGGTGCTCACGGGCGACCAGGTCTACATCGACGCGAGTGCCGGCTTGTTCGACCCGACGCAGCGCGACGACCGCTATGGCAAGCCTTACGAGGCCTGGTTGCGCAATCGGCACGTTGCCGAAGTCGTGCGCCGCGTTCCGGTGCTGACGATGCTCGACGACCATGAGATCGAGGACAACTGGGAACCGATGTCCGAGCATCTGTCGCAAGCGAACTGGAGTAACGAGCAGAAACGTAGGCGAGGACTCGAAGGGTTCTGGCGCTATCAGCGGCCGCCGCCGCAACCGGATGTGAACTCGTCCGCGTTCCATCACACGTGGGTTGCGCTGGCCTCGAAGGATGCTGGTTTGCCGTTGTTCCTCCTGGATACGCGATCCGGGCGCAAGCTGCGCGACAGCGGATCAGCCGCGGCGGCGGAGATGTTCTCGCCGGGCCAGCTGCACGCACTGCAGAAATGGCTGCTCCAGGAGCCGGACCTTCCGAAGATCGTGGTTTGTCCGGCGCTGCTGCTGCCGCGGCACCGGAATGCCGTTCGCGCAGAGCTCCTGAGCGGCAGCGATGCTGATTCTGCGGCTTCGCTGCGCGCGGACGCCTGGGACGGGTATCCGGCGAGCTTCCAACGGCTGTTGCAGTTCATCGTGGACAACCACGTCCGCCGCGTAGTGTTCCTCTCGGGAGACGAGCATCTCGGCATCTACTCGGAGGCGAAAGTGCGGCCTTTACAATCGTCGAATCCGGCAGACGACGTTGCGATCTACACGGTGCATTCGCCGGGTCTGAATACGCCATACCGCTTTGCCAACTCGCTGGAGGACGACCTCATCGCGACGGAGGAATTCGACTTCACGCCCGGCGGGAAGGCTTCGACGTATCGATGCTCGGTGAAGCGGACGGATTTCCTTGCCGGCGCGGGGTTTGTCGTGATCGGCATTGGCCAGGCGGCGAACGGGACCTGGACGCTGAGCTGCGAGTTCGACGTCGTGAACGTGCCCAAGACTCCTGTGCACACGTTCTCAGTGCCGCTGGTCTGATCACGGATTCGCGTTGAGCTGCAATCCCGCCCGAGCGGCTTCGAAGATCGCCTCCGTCCGGTTCTGCACGCCGAGCGCGTTGAACGAAGCGGCCAGGCTCGCGCTCACCGTTGCGTTGGGCAGGCGCAGCTCGCTGGCGATCAGGTCATCGGTCTTTCCCTGCAGCGCCAGCCGCAGGATGAGGACCTGGCGATGGCTCAGGCGATCCAGCGGATCTTCGTGGCTGGCGTTTCCCGGCGGCGCTGGCATCCCGACGACGGCCTCCGGCGGAAGGTAAACGCCGCCGGCGACGATCAGCTGCAGGGCGGCGATGGTCACCGCGTTGCTCGAGCTCTTCGGGATGAAGCCCGCGGCGCCCTCGTGAATCACCTGGCGGATGATGGCCGGATCGTCTTCACCCGACAACACGACCAGCGTTGCGTGCGGCAGCTTCTGGCGGACGGCGCGGACCGCGTCCATCGCCTTGAGGCCAGGCAGGTGATAGTCGAGCAGCACGAGATCGACGGGCGTCGTGTCGGCCAGCGCCAGCGCCTGCTCACAGGTCGTTGCTTCGCAGAACGTCGCGTGCTCGTCGAAGTCGGAGAGCACTTGCTTGACGCCGTTGCGCACGATCTCGTGGTCGTCGACGATCATCACGCGCTTGCCGCGCGGCGGTTGCGCCGGCGCGCTGGTGCCCTCCGCAGCGACCGGTGCGATGAGGCGATAGCCAACGCCATGCGTGGTCTTGATGATCGTCTGGCTTTCGTCGCTCAGCACCTCGCGCAGGCGACTGATGCACTTGGTCAGCACGGTCTCGCTGAGGATGCGGCCGGGCCAGACTGCGGCGAGCAGATCGTCCTTGCTGACGACTTCGCCGGCGCGCCGGAGCAGGACACGCAGGACCTCGAACGGCTTGCGCTCGATCTCCACTTCCTTGCCGTCGACGATGAGCTCGCACGTCCGCTCGTCGAGGATCGCGTTCGCGAAACGCCAGCGACGCGATTCCTCGAGCGATGACGATCCCCGCGCGGCGTCCTGCGACCTGGTGGCCATGTCGCGGCTTCCCCCCGAAAGCCGTGCCCACGTGGCGTGGGCGAGGCGCCGATGATCGAACGAATCCGCCTCGGGTCGCAAGATTCGCGGGTCGCACGGGCAACAAAAAACCGGCTCTCGCCGGTTTCTTGTGACGCTCGATCTTGCGCTTTAAGCCAGCGCCGCGATCTGCTTCGACAGATGGCTCTTGTGACGCGCGGCCTTGTTCTTGTGGATGAGGCCCTTGGTGGCGTAGCGGTCGAGCACCGGCACCATGATCTTGTAGGCCGCCTCGGCCTTGGCCTTGTCCTTCGCGCCGACGGCCTTGACCACGTCCTTGATCGTCGTGCGCAGCATCGAGCGCAGCGCGGTGTTGTGCGCGCGGTGCTTCACCGCCTGACGGGCTTTTTTCTTCGCGGACGCAATGTTGGCCAAAGCAAACTCCGGGGAACCGAGCGGTCAAAAATTTGGGGCGCGTAGTATTCTGTTGCGCCCCTCGTTTGTCAATCAGAAGAAGGCCTCGTGAGCGACCGCCAGAAGTATTCGTCCGGCTCCAAATGGGAGCCGATCGTCGGCTATTCCCGCGCGATCCGGCAGGGCAACCTGATCTGGGTCACCGGCACCACCGCCACCAATGAGAAAGGCGAGATCGTCGGCATCGGCGATCCCAAGGCGCAGACGCTGCAGGCGATCCGCAACATCGAGAAGGCGCTGCAGGCGCTCGGCGCGACGCTGAAAGACGTCGTGCGCACGCGCATGTTCGTCACCGACATCACGCTGTGGCAGGAATACGGCGCGGCGCACGGCGAGATCTTCGGCGAGATCCGGCCCACCACGACGATGGTCGAGGTCAGCCGCCTGATCGACGACCACATGCTCATCGAGATCGAGGCCGACGCGATTGTCGACGCCTGATCCGCTGCCCGACGGCAGTCCCGAAGAAGAGCCGCCCGTCGCGCCGAAGCTGCTGAAATCGACCGGCGTCGTCGGCGCCTTCACGCTGGCGTCGCGTGTGCTCGGCTTCGTGCGCGACACGATGTTCGCGCACGTGTTCGGCGACAAGGCGGGCATGGACGTGTTCATCATCGCGCAGGCGATCCCGAACTTCGGCCGCCGCATGTTCGCCGAGGGCGCGTTCCAGCAGGCGTTCGTGCCGGTGTTCACCGAGACCAAGACGCGCGGCACGCAGGACGACGTGCGCACCTTGATGTCGGTCGTGATGGGCACGCTCGGCAGCGTGCTCGCGCTGATCACGCTGATCGGGTGTCTTGCCGCGCCGATCCTGCTGCTGCTCTTCGCATCGGGCTTCACCGCCGTGCCTGGTAAAGCCGAGCTCGGCGCGCAGCTGCTGCGCTGGACCTTCCCGTATCTGATGTTCATCTCGCTGACCTCGCTCGCCGGCAGCGTGCTGAACACCTACGGCCGATTCGCGGTGCCGGCCGCGACACCGATCATCCTCAACATCTGCCTGATTGCGTCGGCATACATCCACGGCGGCGAGGTGCACGTGCTCGCGTATGCCGTGTTCATCGCGGGCATTCTTCAATTCGCCATGCAGCTGCCTTCGCTCGCGCGCTTGCGTCTGCTGCCGATGCCGCGCTGGGGCTGGCGCGATCCGCGCGTGCAGCGAATCATCACGCTGATGATTCCGGTTGCGATCGGGTCGGGCGTCGCGCAGATCAGCCTGCTGCTCAATTCGGGCTTGTCGACCTGGCTCGGCGATGGTCGCGTGAGCTGGCTCTATTACGCCGATCGCCTGATGGAATTCCCGCTCGGGGTGTTCTCGATCGCGGTCGGCACGGTGATCCTACCCGCGCTGTCGGCGCAGCATTCGCGCGAATCGCCGCAGGAGTTCTCCGCGACGCTCGACTGGGGCATGCGGATCGTGCTGCTGATCGGCTTGCCGGCGGCGCTGGGATTGATCCTCCTCGCGGGGCCGATCATCGCGACGATCTTCGGCGGCGCGAATTTCGGTCCGCGCGCCGTGCTGATGACGCAGTACGCGCTGTGGGCATACGCCGTCGGCTTCGTGGGGTTCTCGATGATCAAGGTGCTGGTGCCCGGCTTCTACGCGCGCCAGGAAACCCGGGTGCCGACGCGCATCGCCATCACCGCGCTGATCAGCGGCATGACGCTCTCCCTCACGCTCTACACGATCGCGAAGGCGACGGGCTCGGAGATCGGACACGCCGGCCTCGCGCTCTCCACCTCGTTCACCGCCTCGCTCAACGCGACGATGCTCTGGCGGCGCCTGCGTCGCGACGGCGTGTTCGTGCCGGAGAAGGGATGGAGCCAGTTCCTGCTGCGCCTGCTCGCCGCAAATCTCGCCATGGCGATCGTCACGCTGCTGCTCGCCGGATCGACCGAGAGCTGGATCGGGCAGCCGCTGACGCACCGGATCGTCAAGCTCGTCGTCGTGATCGTCGCGGCGGTCGTCGCTTACTTCGCGACGCTGCTCGTCACCGGATTGCGGCCGGCGCATCTGCGTCACGCGCATCACTGACGCCATGGAACTGGTGCGCGGCGTCCACAACCTGCGCGATCGGCATCGCGGGTGCGTGCTGACCATCGGCAACTTCGACGGCGTCCACCTCGGCCACCAGGCGCTGATCGCGCGCACGCGCGAGCTCGCGAAAAAGTTCTCCGTGCCGTCGGCACTGCTCACCTTCGAGCCGCTGCCGCGCGAGTTCTTCGCCAAGGACCGTACGAGCCCGCGCGTGTCCACGTTCCGCGGCAAGCTGTGCGCGATCGAGGAGCAGGGCATCGACCGCGTGATCCTCCAGCGCTTCGGGCCGGCGTTCGCTTCATGGTCCGCAGAGCGGTTCGTCGAGGAGCTGCTGGTCGACAAGCTCGGCGTGCGCGCGGTGGGGATCGGCGACGACTTCCGCTTCGGCGCGCAGCGGCGCGGCGATTTCGCGATGCTCGAGCAGCTCGGCGAGCGCCACGGCTTCGAGGCTCACCACATCGACACCGTTGCGCGCGACGGCATGCGCTGCAGCTCGAGCGCGCTGCGCGAAGCGCTGACCAAGCCCGACCTCGCGCTCGCCGCGAAGATGCTCGGACGGCCGTATCGCGTGATCGGACACGTCCGCCGCGGCCTTCAGCTTGGGCGCAAGCTCGGCATGCCGACGGTCAACATCTTCCTGCACCGGAGCCTCGCGCTGCGGCTCGGGGTCTATGTCGTGCGCGCCCGGATCGGCGAGAGGCAGTGGAACGGCGTTGCCAACATCGGCGTGCGCCCGACGCTGGGTTTCACGCGCTGCCTGCTCGAGACGCACCTCTTCGGCGATCCCGGGCAGCTCTACGGATCGATCATGGAAGTGGAGTTTCACCGCTGGCTGCGGGAGGAGCGCAAGTTCGACTCGCTGGAGCTGCTCGCCGAGCAGATGCAGCGGGACAAGGCCGACGCGGTCAAATACTGGTCAGCACACGTATAATTGCTGCCCCGCACAATCGCTGTGCGGCCCCCGAAGACCGTGACCGACTACAAGAAGACGCTCAACCTGCCGGAAACCGCGTTTCCGATGCAGGCGAATCTCGCCAAGCGCGAGCCCGAGATGCTCGCGCGCTGGGAGAAGGAAAGCCTGTACGCGAAGGTGCAGGAGGCGACCAAGTCGCGCCCGCAGTTCTGGTTCGTCGACGGCCCGCCGTATGCCAATGGCGCGATCCATCTCGGGCACGCGGTCAACAAGACGCTGAAGGACATGGTGGTGAAGACCGCCGTGCTCGACGGCTTCCACGCGCCGTTCGTGCCGGGCTGGGATTGCCACGGCCTGCCGATCGAGCTGCAGGTCGAGAAGAAATTCGGGAAGGTCGGAGAGAAGATCGACGCGCCGACCTTCCGTCAGAAAGGCCGCGAGTATGCGGAAGAGCAGATCGACAAGCAGCGCGTCGACTTCAAGCGCCTCGGCGTGCTCGCCGACTGGGAGCATCCGTACAAGACGATGCATCCGGCGTTCGAAGCCGAGCAGCTGCGCTGCCTCGCGCAGATCGTCGAGCGCGGCCACATCGTGCGCGGCTTCAAGCCGGTGCACTGGTGTCTGGATTGCGGCTCGTCGCTCGCGGAAGCGGAAGTCGAGTACGAGGACAAGAAGTCGCCGGCGATCGATGTGAAGTTCGCGGCGGCGGATGAAGAAGATTTGCTGAAGCGCTTCGCGCCCTCACCCGGCGCAGCGCGCCACCCTCTCCCGTCCCATGGGGATTCCCTTCGGTCACAAGCGGGAGAGGGGAACATCTCGTTCGTCATCTGGACCACCACGCCCTGGACGTTGCCCGCGAACCAGGCGATCTCCGCGCATCCGGAATTCGATTACGTGCTCGCAGATCTCGGCGAGCAGGGCCGTGTCGTCGTCGCGGAAGGCTTGCTCGAGGCCGTCGCCAAGCGCGCCGGCGCAACGCCGAAAGTGCTGGCGACGGTGAAGGGCTCGATGCTCGAAGGCGCGCGCGCGAAGCACCCGTTCGCCGATCGCACGGTGCCGATCGTCCTCGGCACGCACGTCACGCTCGATGCCGGCACCGGCCTCGTGCACACCGCGCCGGCACACGGCGCCGACGACTACATCGTCGGACAGAACTACAAGCTGCCCGTCGACAATCCGGTTGCCTCGAGCGGCAAGTTCATCGACGGCACGCCGCTCGTGGCGGGCATGCACGTGCGCAAGGCGGACGAGCCGATCATCAACGAATTGAAATCACGCGGCGCGCTGTTGCATCTCGCGACCATCACGCACAGCTATCCGCACTGCTGGCGCCACAAGACGCCGTTGATCTTCCGCGCAACGCCGCAGTGGTTCATCTCGATGGACGCGAAAGGGCTGCGCACGCAGGCGCTCGAAGCGATCGAGAAGACCAACTGGATCCCGGAATGGGGCCAGGCGCGCATCTACGAGATGGTCGCCGCGCGGCCGGACTGGTGCATCTCGCGCCAGCGCTTCTGGGGTGTGCCGCTCGCGATCTTCATCGACCGGGACAAGCAGGAGCTGCATCCCGACACGGGGGCGCTGCTGCGCAAGATCGCCGATCGCGTCGATCGCGAAGGGCTCGAGTGCTGGTTCGGAAGCAAGACCGAGGACTGGGGCGTCGACGCGTCGCGCTACGAAAAGAGTAGCGACACGCTCGACGTGTGGTTCGACTCGGGCGTCGTGCACACGTGCTCGTTCAAGCAGACCGGCACGACGCCGCCGGACTACGCGAAGGTCGACAGCGCCGAGAACCACGATCCGAAGACCGGCAAGAACGGCACCAAGTATCCGGTGTTCTATCTCGAAGGCTCCGATCAGCACCGCGGCTGGTTCCATTCCTCGCTGCTCGCGCGCGTCGCGATGGACGGTCATCCGCCGTACACGCACGTGCTCACGCACGGCTTCACCGTGGACGAGCAGGGCAGGAAGATGTCGAAGTCGCTCGGCAACGGCATCGAGCCGCAGGACATCATCAAGACGCTCGGCGCCGACGTGCTGCGCCTCTGGGTCGCCTCGAGCGATTACTCCGCGGAGATCGTGCTGTCGAAGCAGCTGCTCGATCGCATCGCCGACGCCTATCGCCGCATCCGCAACACGGCGCGCTATCTGCTCGGCAATCTCGCGGGCTTCGACCCGGCGCACGATCGCGTCGGCACGACCGAGATGCTCGCGGTCGATCGCTGGGCCGTCGCGCAGGCCGCGAACTTGCAGGACGAGATTCGCGCGGCCTATGGCAAGCACGAGTTCCATCTCGTCTATCACAAGCTGCACAACTACTGCGTCAACGATCTCGGCGGCCTGTATCTCGACATCCTGAAGGACCGGCTCTACACGATGCCGGCGAAGAGCCTCGGCCGGCGCTCCGCGCAGACCGCGATGTTCCATATCGCCGAAGCACTGGTGCGCTGGATCGCGCCGATCCTGTCGTTCACCGCGGACGAGATCTGGCGCGCGCTGCCGGGCGATCGCAGCGCATCGGTGTTCTCACAGACCTGGTACGACTTGCCGAAGGTCGAGGAGAAGAGCGTCGACTGGGGCACGCTGATCTCGGTCCGCGACGGCGTGAAGAAGGTGCTCGAGGATCTGCGCATCAAGGGCAAGATCGGCTCGGGCCTCAACGCGGACGTGGCGCTCTATACCAACGGCAAGCTCGCCAACGCGCTCGAGCGCGTCGGCGAGGAGCTGCGCTACTGGTTCATCACCTCGGGCGCGAAGCTCTCGCCGCCGGACACCAAGCCTGCCGACGCCGAGTCGATGAAGCTCGATGGCGGCGACGTCGTGTGGGTGAGGGCGGAGCCCTCGGCGAATCCCAAGTGCGAGCGCTGCTGGCATCAGCGCGCCGACGTCGGCCGCGACGCCGCGCATCCGACGATCTGCGGCCGCTGCGTCGAGAACATCACCGGCGCCGGCGAGCGCCGCCTCTACATCTGATCGAGTGATCGCGTGGGACTGACCTACAAGAACGTTTACTGGCTGTGGCTCTCGGCGCTGGTCATCTTCCTCGACCAGGTGACCAAGCAGATGATCGTCAAGAACTTCGCGTGGTACGAGTCGAAGGCGATCCTGCCGCACCTCAACCTCGTCTACATGAAGAACACGGGCGCGGCGTTCTCGATGCTGTCGAACGCGCCGGCGCTGGTGTTCGTCGCGCTCGGCGTCGCGGTGTCGGTCGGGATTCTGGTCTGGCTGCGGCGCAATCCGCGCGGGCAGGCGATGATCGCGATCGCGTTCTGCCTGATCCTCGGCGGCGCGCTCGGCAATGTGATCGATCGCGTGACGCGCGCGTTCGTGGTCGACTTCATCGACTTCTACTGGGGCAGCTGGCATTTCGCGGCGTTCAACGTCGCCGACAGCGCGATCACCGTCGGCGCGGGCCTGCTGATCCTCGACATGATCCTGCAGTCGCGCAAGCCCGCGGCGGTCGCGCAGAAGTGACCATGCAAATCCTCCTCGCCAATCCGCGCGGCTTCTGCGCCGGCGTGGATCGTGCGATCGAGATCGTCGAGCGCGCGCTCGAATCGCTCGGCGCGCCGATCTACGTGCGACACGAAGTCGTGCACAACCGTTTCGTCGTCGAGAACCTGCGCGCGAAGGGCGCGGTGTTCGTCGAGGAAGTCGACGAGATCCCCGACGGTGCGACGTGCATCTTCTCCGCCCACGGGGTCTCGCAGGAAGTGCGGCGCAAGGCGACCTCGCGCGGGCTCACGGTGTTCGACGCGACCTGTCCGCTCGTCACGAAGGTGCACATCGAGGTGAAGCGCTATTCGAAGGAAGGCCGCGAGGTCGTGCTGATCGGGCACGCCGGCCATCCGGAAGTCGAAGGCACGATGGGTCAGTTCGACGAGTCCCAAGGCGGCCGCATCTTCCTGGTCGAGACGCCGGACGACGTTGCGAAGCTCGAGATCCGCGATCCGTCGCACATGGCGTACGTGACGCAGACGACGCTGTCGATGGACGACACGGCGAAGGTGATCGACGCGCTGCGCGCGCGCTTCCCGAAGATCCACGGCCCGCGCAAGGACGACATCTGCTACGCGACGCAGAACCGCCAGGACGCGGTGAAGGAGCTCGCGGCGAAGTGCGACGTGCTGCTCGTCGTCGGCTCGCGCAACAGCTCCAACTCGAATCGGCTGCGCGAGCTGTCGGAGAGCCGCAGCACGCCGTCGTTCCTCATCGACGGTCCCGAGGACATCCGTCCCGAGTGGCTGGCGGGCAAGAACCGGATCGGAGTGACGGCGGGCGCTTCGGCGCCCGAAGTGCTGGTCCAGCAGGTCGTCGCGCGGCTGCGCGAGCTCGGCGGCGTGACGTCGACGGCGAACGAGATGCCGGGCCGCGAGGAAGCGATCGTGTTCGCGCTGCCGCCGTCGCTGCGGAAGGCGGCGCGCGCGGCGAAGTAGACTGCTGCAAACGACAAAAGGGGATTCAGGGATGAATGCCGGCGCCCCCCATCCGTGGGGGCTCACAGCTTGCGTCGTGCTGGCGCTGGCCTGGGCATGTGCGATCGCGGCCGCGATGCACGGCTTCGTCGCCGGGTATTTCCCGCTCGCCGACGACTGGTCGGTCCTCGCGTATTCGCATCCGCATTTTGCGCGGCCGCTCAGCTGGTTCACTGAAGGCTTCGCGAACTATCTCGCGCAGCCGCCCGGACTGTCCGAGCCGTACACGAACTTCCTGCGTCCAGTCCTCAACCTGGCGTACTGGATCCAGGGGTTGTGGCTCGCGCCGGAGTCGGGCGGCTATCTCTATTTCAACTACGTCGTCATCGCCGCGTGCGCGGGACTGTGCCTGTTCGCCGTGAGCGAGTCGGCTGCGCGGATCCCGGCGCTCGTGCTCGCGGCAGCGCTGCCGCTGATGCCGGGCTTGCTCGGATCGCAGCAAGTGCTGTTGTTTCCGGTGATGGCGTTCGATCCGCTCGCCGCGGCGCTGTGCCTGCTCGCCGCGATCCTGTTTTCGCACGAGCGATGGATCGGGTGCGCCGTCGTTCTTCTCGCGGCCGCGCTCACCAAGGAGACGGCGATGCCGATCGTCGTCGCGTTGCCGCTGCTGTTCGCCGCGCAGCAGGGCAAGGTGTTGCGCGCGCGCGATCCCGTGGCGTGGCTGCGGCTCGCCATGCTCGGTGCGCCGATCGCCATCTGGTTTGCGCTGCGCTACGCCGCATTCGGCGGGATGACCAGCGGCACTTACACGGACGTCGGCATCGGCGTCGTCCTGCGCAACATCCCCAATTGCCTGGTGCAGGTGCCGTTCTGGGCCGTGCGCGGCGGCGGTGTGCATCTCGATTCGGCGACGCTCACGCTCTTGGCGAACGCCGTCGTGATGGCGGCGGTCGTGCTGATCCTCGTTCGGCGGCTGCTCGCGCGCATGCCGCTGCGCCCGCTCGAGATCTGCCTCGTCTTCGCGTACGCCTTCATGCTGCGCTTCGGCTTCGTCCAGCGCTTCGGTGCGGTGATGGACGTGTTCCTCGTCGCCTGCGTCGCGCTGTGGCTCGGCGAGCGCGAGTCGCGCCGGATCGCCGCCGTCGCGGCGATCGGCTTGCTGATCGGCCTCGTCGCGACACATCGACACAGCTGGCGCACGTTGGAGCAGCGCAGCGCCGTGCTGCAGGACACGCACGAGGTCGCGCGTCGCTTCGTCGCGGCGTTGCGCAGCGCGCCGCAGGGAAGCCGCGTGATCGTGGTGAATGACCCGGTGACCTGGTTCGCGCGACTGGACTCGCTGGTGCGCGTCGAGCAGATCCCGATCGACGCCGTCAAGCTTTCCGACGTGAACTGTTCGATCCCGCTCGCACCGTGGACGCAGCATTGCGACGTCGCGCTCGCGCAGCAGGGCGCCGGCGAGTATCGGTTCAACCAGAGCTGCGGCATCGAGCTGTGCGGCACACCCCATGCGCACACCAGGCTCGTCTCGTGGCAACCGGGGCCGGGCATCAGCGCCGAGCTTCATCCCGGCGCAGCGCCGCTCGCCGACTTCGGCATGCAAGCGCGCTGGGCCGCTCTCCACTTCACCGTCGCCGATCCGCAAACGCGGATCGTCTATTTCGAACCCTCCTCACACGATTTCCACTTCGTCCAATGACCACTGCCGATCTGCCGCATCGCCGACCGTTCCTCGCAGGCGTCTTCCTCATCAGCTTCTCGGTGCTGGTGTTCCAGGTCGTGCAGACCCGCGTGCTGTCGGTGATCGCGTGGTACTACCTCGCGTTCTTCGCGATCAGCGTCGCGATGCTCGGCATGACCGTTGGCGCCGTGTGGGTCTATCTGCACCGCGACCGCTTCGCCGAAGGCCCGCTCTCCGCGCACCTGTCGCGCTTCTCGACGCTGTGCGCGATCAGCATGCCGCTGTCGCTGCTCGTGCAGTTCTCGCTGATCGTGAGCTTCGTCCCCTCGATCTCGATGCTGATGGCGTGGACGCTCCTGCTCACGGCGATGGCGATCCCGTACGTCTTTGCCGGCGTCGTGGTGAGCCTCGCGCTGACGCGCAGCCCGTTTGCCGTGAACCAGGTCTACGGCATCGACCTGATCGGCGCGGCGCTGGGATGCGTCGCGGTGGTGCTGTTGCTCGACGTTCTCGATGGTCCTTCCACGATCGTCGTCGCGGGTGCGATCGCCGCGTGTGCGGCGTGGAGTTTCGACGCGGCGCTGACGACGCCCCAGGCCGCGCGAGCACTCTTCCTGCGGCCGCCCGCGATCGCGGTTGCGCTCGTGGTCGCCGCGCTGATCAACGCGGTGTCGCCGATCGCGATCAAGCCGCTCGTGGTCAAGGACAAGGTCGAGGAGCGCGTCACCAAGCGCTACGAGAAGTGGAACTCGTATTCGCGCATCATCGCGGAGCCGCCGGTGAACGGCCCGCCCTTCCTCTGGAGCCCGTCGTCGAAGCTCGAGCCGAAGCTGCGCGTGCCGGTGTCGGTGATGAGCATCGACGGCGCGGCCGGCACGATGATGCCGCACTACGACGGCACGAAAGCCTCGATTGACTACCTGCGCTACGACCTCGTCTCGCTCGCTTATCGTTTGCCGGGGATCCAGAAGGCCGCGGTCATCGGTGTCGGCGGCGGTCGCGACATCCTCACCGCGCATCTGTTCGGCGTGCCGGAGATCGTGGGCGTCGAGCTCAATCCGATCTTCATCCGGCTCCACACGCAGCATCCGTTCTACAAGACGTTCTCGAATCTGACGATGCTGCCGAGCCTGCAGCTCCACGTCGACGACGCGCGCAGCTGGTTCGCCAGCACGCCGCAGAAATTCGATCTCGTGCAGATGAGCATGATCGACACCTGGGCAGCGACGGGCGCGGGCGCGTTCAGCCTGTCGGAGAACGGTCTCTACACGCTCGAAGGCTGGCGCGCGTTCCTCAACACGCTCACCGATCATGGCGTGTTCACCGTGAGCCGCTGGTACAACGCCGACAACGTCAACGAGACGGGTCGCATGATCGGGCTCGCGACCGCCGCGCTGCTCGACATGGGCGTCGCCGACGCGCGGCCACATTTGTTCGTCGCGCGCGCGAGCACGATCGCGACGCTCGTGCTGTCGAAGCGCGGATTCACCGAAGAGGAAGTGAAGCTCCTCACGGACGAGACGAGGGCGCTCGGCTTCGACGTGCTGCTCGCGCCGGATCATCCGCCGGAGAGCGCTCAGCTCCAGGGCATCGTTGCCGCGAAGGACCTGAAGGAGCTCGATCGCGTCGCGGGCGGGGCAGAGCTCGATCTCACGGTGCCGACCGACAACCGGCCGTTCTTCTTCAACCAGCTCCGCTTCTCGCAGATCCCGCACGTGTCGAAGCAGCTGCTCGGCAACGGCATCGGGCCCGGCGTGATCCGCGGCAATCTCACCGCGACGCTGACGCTGGTGCTGATCCTCGGCATCTCGATCGTCGCCGTCATCGCGACGATCATCGTTCCGCTGCGCGCGACCGCGCGCGGCGCGTCACGCAAGCTGATCGCGTCGGGCACGGTGTACTTCGCGCTGATCGGCATGGGCTTCATGCTCGCCGAGATCTCGCTGCTGCAGTACTTCGGCGTCTATCTCGGTCATCCGATCTATTCGCTCGGCGTCTGCCTGTTCAGCCTGATCCTCGCGAGCGGCATCGGCAGCCTCGCGTCCGCGAAGCTCGGGATCATCACGCCGGCGCGGTTCGTCGTGTGGGCGTGCCTCGTCGGCGTCTACCTGCTGATCCTGCAGCACGGGTTGACCCAACTATTCGCCGCGACCACCGCCCATCCGCGCGCGACGCGCATCGCGATCTCGCTCGCGGTGGTGATGCCGCTCGGATTCCTGCTGGGCTGCGCATTCCCGACCGGCATGCGCATGGTCGAAGCGATCG
>DASRHK010000159.1:0-11365 GCA_035650495.1 Nevskiaceae bacterium
CGATCGCGATGCCGGAGATCAGCCCGCCGCCGCCGATCGGCACGACGATCGTGTCGAGGTCCGGCGCGTCGTCGAGCATCTCGAGCCCGACCGTGCCCTGCCCCGCGACGATGTAAGGGTCGTCATAGGGATGAACGAGCGTCATCCCTTTCTTGCGGATCAGCTCCTCCTGCATGAACGCCTGCGCATCGGAAAGCGTCTCGCCGTGCAGGATCACTTCGCCGCCGAGCTCGCGCGTGTTCTTCACTTTGGTGAACGGCGTCGTGACCGGCATGACGATCACGCTGCGGATGCCGAGCGCCTTCGCGTGATACGCGACGGCTTGCGCGTGATTGCCGGCCGACATCGCCGCGACACCAGCTTTGCGCTCGGCGTCGGTGAGGCTCAGCAATTTGTTGAGCGCGCCGCGCTCCTTGAACGAAGCGGTGAACTGGAAGTTCTCGAACTTCAGCCACACTTCCGCCCCCGTGATCGCCGACAGCACGCGCGACCGCGCGCAATGCGTGCGCACGATCTGTCCGCGCAGACGCTGCGCCGCGGCGACGATGTCGGAGCCGGTGACCATCATGGGCCGCGATTATAGGCGCGGCGCCTTCGACACTAACGTCGTGGCGCGAGCTGTGCGGGCTTCTCGACGGTTCGGTGGACCGTCGGCTGCTTCGGGGCTTTCAGCCGCTTCGTCGACGCGCGCTTCGAGCCCTTCTTCGATCGCGGAGCCGAAGATTCCGCCTTTTCGTCGGAAGCTCGCGCTTCGACCAGAGCTCTCGCGCGCGTCGCTTGCAGCGAAGTGGTCCGCGCATCGAACGCGCGCGCCAGCTCGCGATCGCCGCTCGACGTCTCGAGCACGTTCGGCGTCGTGATCTCGATCGCGACTTGACCGGCTTCGCAAGCGCGATCGCTGAACACGAGCTTGCCGCCGCGCTCGCAGCGATAGATGTTCGCGGAGGCGTTCGCGCACGCGAACAAGAAGAGCAGCGGCAGCCATCGGGCCATGTGCGTTCTCCAATCCATGGCGCAACGCTAGCGCTCAAGCCCTCGTTCGACGCCTGTCCGATCGGACGGTCGCTATAATTCGCGCCCGCTTTTCCGTCCGAGCAGCACTCCGCAATGGCTCAGTACGTTTACACGATGAATCGCGTCGGCAAGGTCGTGCCGCCGAAGAAGACGATCCTTCACGACATCTCCCTTTCCTTCTTCCCCGGCGCCAAGATCGGCGTGCTCGGCTACAACGGCGCGGGCAAGTCGACGCTGCTGCGGATCATGGCCGGCATCGATCAGGACATCATTGGCGAGGCGCGCCCGCAGCCCGGCATCAAGATCGGCTTCCTGCCGCAGGAGCCGCAGCTCGATCCGAACAAGACGGTGAAGGAATGCGTCGAGGAAGCGCTCGGCGATGTGCTGAAGCTCAAGGCCGATCTCGAAGCGGTCTATGCCGCCTACGCTGAAGAAGGCGCCGACTTCGACAAGCTCGCCGCGAAGCAGGCGGATCTTGAAGCGAAGATCGCTGCCGCCGGCGCCGAGAACACCGACCTCATCCTCGACAAGGCTGCCGAAGCTCTGAATCTCCCCGCGTGGGATGCGAAAGTACCGACGCTGTCCGGCGGCGAGAAGCGCCGCGTCGCGCTGTGCCGATTGCTCCTGTCGAAGCCCGACATGATCCTGCTCGACGAGCCGACCAACCATCTCGACGCCGAGTCGGTCGCGTGGCTCGAGAAATTCCTGAACGATTTCCCCGGCACGATCATCGCGGTCACGCACGATCGCTACTTCCTCGACAACGTCGCCGGCTGGATCCTCGAGCTCGATCGCGGCTACGGCATTCCGTGGCAGGGCAATTACTCGTCGTGGCTCGAGCAGAAGGAGAAGCGCCTCGAGACCGAGCAGAAGCAGGAGGACGCGCACACGAAGGCGATGAAGGAAGAGCTCGAGTGGATCCGCAAGAATCCCAAGGGCCGCCAGGCGAAAAGCAAAGCGCGCGTGAAGGCGTTCGAGGAATTGGCGTCGCAGGAATTCCAGAAGCGCGCGGAGACCAAGGAAATCTACATCCCGCCCGGACCGCGCCTCGGTGACGTCGTCATCGAGGTGAAGGATCTCCAGAAGAAGTTCGGCGACCGCGTGCTCTATCAAGGCGTGAGCTTTGTGGTCCCGCGCGGCGCGATCGTCGGCATCATCGGCTCCAACGGCATGGGCAAGACCACGCTGTTCCGCATGCTGATGGGCACCGAGAAGCCCGACGCCGGCGAGATCAAGATCGGCGACACGGTGAAGTTCGCGTACGTCGATCAGTCTCGCGACGTGCTCGACGGCGAGAAGACCGTCTATCAGGAATTGTCCGGCGGCAGCGACATCATCCGCATCGGCACCTACGAGATCGCGGCGCGCGCGTACATCGGCCGCTTCAACTTCAAGGGCGCCGATCAGCAGAAGCGCGTGAAGGAGCTGTCGGGCGGCGAGCGCAATCGCGCGCATCTCGCGAAGACGCTGCAGGCCGGCGGGAACGTGCTGCTGCTCGACGAGCCGACCAACGACCTCGACGTGGAAACCCTGCGCGCGCTCGAAGAAGCGCTGCTGGACTTCCCCGGCTGCGCGCTGGTCATCTCGCACGATCGCTGGTTCCTCGACCGCGTGGCGACGCACATCCTCGCGTTCGAGGACTCGGGTGAAGTGGTGTGGCACGAAGGCAATTACCGCGAGTACGAAGAGGACTTCCGTCGCCGCACCGGCAGCGAGCCCGGCGTGAATCGCGCCGCGCGGCACAAGAAATTGGCCTGAAGCTTTTCTTGTCTCCGATTTGAGACGGGTCAAATTCAGTCTGCGCTCATCTGCCGCGGAGCAATCTCCTGCGCGCCGTGTCGAACACGGCGCATGTCTCACCACCAAGGAGATGCACCCATGAAGTCACGGAAGAACATTCTCGCCATCACGATGCTCACGGCGCTCGCTGCGCCCACCTTCGCGCAAGAGAGCGCGACGCAGCGCGATGAAGCCAAGGACACTGCGACCGACGCGCGCCAGCAGCAGCGCATCGAGCAGGGCCTGAAGTCCGGCGCGCTGACCGATCAGGAGGCCGCGCGGCTCGAGAAAGACGAGGCGCGCGTCCAGAAGATGGAAACGCGCGATGAGCGCAACGGCAAGATCTCATCCGCCGAGCAGAAGCGCATCGACGAGGCGCAGCAGAAGGTCAGCAAGGACATCTCCGCGCAGAAGCACGACGCGCAGACCGACGCCGATCCGGATTCGGCGAGCAACAAGCGCATGGAATCCGACGTCGCGCGCGACATGCGTCAGGACAAGCGCATCGAGCAGGGCGTGAAGTCCGGTGCGCTGACGACGAACGAAGCGAGCCGTCTCGAAAAGGGCGAAGCCAGCGACGAGCGCGCGGAAGGCAAGGCCGGCGCCAGCGGCGGCATCAACGCGAAGGAGCAGCGCCGCATCGCACGCGCGGAGACCCGCCAGAGCAAGCGCATCCACAAGGAGAAGAGCAACGGCAAGACGCAGTGATGCGTGAAGCATGAAACAAAAGGGCCGGCGCATCGCCGGCCTTTTCCATGGCCGGCGTTGATCTACCTCTAAAGGAGGTGATATAACCTCTTTTGGAGGTGATTATGGAAGCCGGACTGTTCGGCAACGAGACCGCCGCGAAGGTGCTTCTCTATCTGCAGAGCTATGCCGAAGGGCACGCCAGCGGAATCGCCATGGCCTATCGCATGCCGCTGAGCGTCGTCCAGAAGCAGCTGCTGCGGCTGGAGAGGGAGGGCGTGTTGGTCAGCCGCCTGAAGGGACGCACCCGCGTGTTCCAGTGGAATCCCCGCATGCCCTACCGCGGCGAGCTCGCCTCCCTGCTCGAAAAAATGCTCCTGCTGAATCCGCCGTCTGCCCTGGCGCCTGCGTCGGTCGCCCGCGGTCGTCCGCGCCGGACCGGCAAGCGCCTGTGACAGCCGGGATCAACCGAAAGCTTTCGCTGGAACAGCTCGCCGCAATCGTCGCCTCCGCCTTGCAGAAAGCAGGCATCAGCGCGGTGCTGTCGGGCGGCGCGGTCGTCAGCATCTATACGAACAACGCCTATCAATCCGTGGATCTGGATTTCATCACGGCCGCCGGCAAGCGCGATCTGTCGAAGGTGATGAAGACACTTGGCTTCGCGGAGGACGGCAGCCGGCACTTCCGGCATCCGCTCTCGCGCTTCAGCGTCGAATTCCCCGCCGGTCCGTTGATGGTCGGCGATGAGCCGGTGCGTGATCATGCGGAAAAGCGCTCGCGTTTCGGCGTCATCCGCCTGCTCACGCCGACCGACGCGGTCAAGGACCGACTCGCGGCTTTCTTTCACTGGTCGGACCGGCAATCGTTGGAGCAAGCTGTCGCGATCGCGCGCGACCAGCCGGTGAAGCTGGCCGAGATTCGCCGATGGTCGATCGCGGAAGGGAAGCCGGATGGCTACGCGATTTTCGCCGCCCGCCTGAAGAAGCGCTGAGCTTACGGCCCGTTCAGCACATCGTCGCCGAACGGCACGAGGCCATCCTGTGCGGCGTAACCCAGGTGATCGAGGCCGAAGAAGTCCTCGACGCTGCGCAGCATGCTGTAGTGGTTGTACGGCGTGTCGTTGACGCTGCCCGGCTTGGTGAACGGCGAGATGACGATTGCGCCGACGCGACCGCCGCCGGGGCAGCCGATGAGAAGGCAGGTCGGATCCGACGTCGCTTCGCCCGCGCCGGGCTGCGTCGTGTTCGGACCGGTGGGCTCATTGCAGCACGCATCGTTGCCGTCGGTGGAATTGCCGTCGGACTCGTCGAACGTGATCAGCAGGAAGCCGTCGTCCTGGAATGCCGGCGACTGGACGATCTTGGGCACCCACTCGCGCAGGAACGCGTCGATGCCGTCGTAGCCCCCGGGGCTGGTGCCGTCGGCGCACGTGCCATCGTGGCCGTCGTAGCAGAGGTCAGGCGTGATGAACACGTAATTCGGCGTCGTCGACTCGAGCGCGAGATCGGCGTTGAGCAGGTCGAGATTGACGACGTGCTGATCGCAGCGCGCCTGATCGTCGATGATGCTGTGGAAATACATGAACGGGTTGTGGCGCGTCGCGTACTGATCCGTCGCGGTCGCGCTCTCGGTGTTGTCCTGGGCGTTGATCGCCGGATGGCCGCAGGTCGCCGCTTCGCGCGTCGGATCCGCACCCATGTCCTGCATGTAGCCGCGCCAGGTGAAGCCCTTCGCTTCGAGCTGATCGACGACCGTCTTCGTCGATGCCGGATAAACGGCGCCTTCACCGATCACGATGTCGCTCGGCGCGAGCACGCCGGTGGGATCGGTGATGCCGGGCGTCACGTCGAGGAAGATCGGCGCATCGGCCTGCGTCCAGCCGTTCGGCGGCTGGCCGCTCACCATGGTGATGTAGTTGTCGAGGCTCGCGTGCCCGGTGCCGTAGTAATGCGTGAGCAGCTGACCGATCTGCGGCAATTCCGCGCCGAGATAGTGCGACGGGACCGGCTGGTCGGTGAACGTGCGGTCGTAGCCCTTGTTCTCGAGCACGATGATGAAGAAGTGGCCGACCTTGCCCGCCGGCGGCGGATGGTCCACCGGGCTCGTGCCGCCATCACCGCCACCACCGCACGAGGCCAACGCCGCGGCCAGCACGAGGCCGCCGAGTCTCGAGAATCTGGAACGCACCATGTACCGACACTCCCGGGCGCCTTGAGGACCGGCGCGAATGATCTTCTATCATTCTCGCCCATGACGCGTGAAGCTCGCATGAAAGCAAAGGCCAAGCGGCCGAAAACCCTCGCCTTTCGCTGGCGCGCCGGCAAGCTGTCGCCGATCGCGGTGGCGCAGCAGCCACGGCTCGACGACCTGCTCGGCGTCGAGCGCCAGAAAGCGCTGCTCCTGCAGAACACCGCGCAATTCGTCGAGCATCGTCCGGCCAATCACGCATTGCTCACCGGCGCGCGCGGCACCGGCAAGTCGACGCTGGTGAAGGCGCTGCTCGGCGCATTCGCCGATCGCGGCTTGCGGCTCGTCGAGGTGCATCCGCAGGATCTCGTCGACCTGCCGCTGATCTTCGCGCCGCTGCGCGATCGGCCGGAGCGCTTCGTGCTCTACGTCGACGATTTCTCCGTCGCCGCGAACGATCCCGCGCTGGTTGCGCTGAAGACCGCGCTCGACGGCGGCATCGAGGAGCCGCCGGAGAACCTGCTGATCTACGCGACCAGCAATCGCCGCCATCTCATCCCGGAATTGCACCGCGAGAACGACGAGTACCACTGGATCGACGACGAGCTGCATCCCGGCGAGAGCACCGAGGAGAAGATCTCGCTGTCGGAACGTTTCGGTCTCTGGCTGTCATTCCCCGCATTCAACCAGGAGCAGTACCTCGCGATCGCCCGGCATCACCTCGCGAGACTCGGCTCGAGCGCGTGGAGCGAGACGATCGAGAAGGAAGCGCTGCGCTGGGCGCTGCAGCGCGCATCGCGATCCGGTCGCGTCGCGCAGCAGTTCGCGCGGGATTACGTCGGGCGCAATCGGAAGTAGGCCGACTACTCCTCAGAATCGCTCTCGCACTCGCCGGTCAGCTTGAGCTTCTGGATCTCGTCGCGGTGCGCGCGGTAGAACGCGACCTGCGCATCGGTCAATCCCTTGAGCTTCGACTGGTCCGCATGCGCCTCGACGACGGCGCCTGCACCCATCAACACGATCGGCATCAGCACGACGTCCTGCGGCTCGAGCCCCGCAGGCTTCAGGTAGCTCTTGTAGACCTTGGTCCCGTCGACTCTCTGGATCACCTGCCCGAAGGTTTCGCCGGGCTTCATCGCGTCCGACTGCTCGCGCAGCGCCGGATCGCTCTTGCACGCGGCGTCCATCTTCGCGACCGCGCCTGCGTAGCGATGCAGCTTGTCCATCGACAGCGTGTAGCCCGACAAGAGCTTCTCGTCGGCGGCCGACATTTCCTGCTTCGCTTGCGCAGCCATCGAAGCGACGAGGCACAGCAGCAGCATTACTCGGGAAGTCATTGGCGTTCTCCTCCATTCACGGAAGCATTGTAGGACCTCGCGCGCGCGATTCGGGCTAGAATCGCCGGCCTGCGGGGAGCAATCGCCGGGCGTGGCCGGAGAGCTACGGCGAAGAACAGGGAAGCGAACCGGCCGGGGCTGTACCAGAAGAGGAACAAGGAATGCTGCCTCCATCCCTGCGCGGCCGCGTCGCGACGTCGCTCGCGCTCGCAGCGCTCGCACTCCCGTCGTCGAGCTTCGCGATCACCATCGACATCGGCGACGGCGCCGTCACCGGCGCGCTGAACTCCACCGTCACGCTCGGCGCTGCGTGGCGCATGCAAGGCCGCGATCAGGACCTGATCGGCAAGGCCAATCTCAATCCCGATGTCTGCTACGGACATCAGTCCTGCCAGGGCGTGTTCCGCGATCAGATCGAGCCCGCGCAGACGCTGGTGCACGCACCGGGGCAGTTCTCCGTCAACAACGACGACGGCGATCTCAACTACGACAAGCACCACCTGGTCCAGGCAGTCGCCAAGCTCACGCAGGACGTGACGCTGTCGTGGCACGACTTCGGTTTGTTCGCGCGCTGGATGTATTTCTACGACGCCGAGAACAACGACTTCACCGAATACCATCCCAATCGCATCACCAGCGGCAACTACCAGAACGTCGGCATCGGCCCGAACGATCGCAGCTTCGTCAACACGGCGGATCCGGTCACGTCGCAAGTGCTGCGTGCGGTGTACTTCCCGGGCCAGCGCATCTACGGTCCCGGCGGCGTCGTGCGCAACAAGCGCACCGACGGCCAGACGCTCCAGCAGATCGGCACCAACTTCCAGATGCTCGACGCGGTGCTCTCGGGCAAGTTCCCGCTGCCCGGCGATCACACGCTGACGGTGAAGATCGGCCGACAGACCGTGAGCTGGGGCGAATCGACGCTGCTCGTGATCAACAGCCTGAACCAGGCGAATCCGGTCAACGCGAACAATCTCTATCGCGTGGGCTATCAGCTCGAGGAAGTGTTCACGCCGGTGAACATGGCGTTCGCGTCGTTCGAGCCGTTCACCAACGCGACCATCCAGGGCTTCTACCAGTTCGAGTGGGAGCCGCTGCAGACGCCGACGCCGGGCTCGTACTTCTCGTTCATCGACGTCGGCACCGACAACGTCGGCAAGACCGTCTCGGTCTCCTTCGGCGGCAACGCGGAGGATCCGGAGAGCTACGGCCATCCGCAGGAGAATCCGCTCGCGCTGATCACGCCGACGACGCTGACCATCGAGCGGCTGCCCGATCACAACGCGCGCAACAGCGGCCAGTACGGCGTGAACTTCAGCTACTACTTCGAGAACCTGGGCAACGGCACCCAGATGGGCCTGTACTTCATGAACTACCATTCGAAGCTGCCGTACGCGAGCTTCTACGCGACGCACGCGTCGTGCGCGCGGCGCGAAGGCAACTCGATGGGCATCGACGCCACGAACTCGCTGCAGTGGCTGCTCGTCTGCAACGACATGCCGCTCAATCGCGAGCTCACGCTCGGCGATCCGCGCGCGGCGACCAGCGACAACGTGCCGCTCGACACCGCGAAGCTGCAGCTCGAGTATCCGGAAGACATCAAGCTCTACGGCTGGGCGTTCAACACGACGATCGGCGATTTCTCGTTCCAGGGCGAAGTCGCCTATCGCCCGCGCTCGCCGCTGCAGGTCGACACCGAAGACCTCGCGTTCGCCGCGTTCGGCCCGACGCTCACGCGCTGCCACGAGCAGAGCCTGGGCTGCAGCGGATCGAGCGACGGCTCGATCGGCATCGATGGCCGCACGCACGGCAACAGCAATTTCGTCGACGGCGCGGGCAACAATCCGTATCCCGATACGTTCGACGCCGGCGTGCCGACCACCGCGCTGCTCGGCATCCCGGGGCTCACCCTTCCCGGCAATCTGCCGAGCGCGCTGGTGCTCGGCCACATTCCCGGCTCGGCACGCGCGTTCCCGAATTTCATCATCCCGTATCGCGGCGGGCAGATCGGCGAGAACGCGCCGTGCTACGCGCAAGGTGATCCGAATTTCCATCCGTACAACGCCCAGAGCCCCTGCTACATCCGCGGCTGGGAATATTTCCAGACGCTGCAGTACAACCTCGGCGCGACCTACATCCTCGGCGCGTCCGACAATCCGTTCGGCGCCGATCAGCTGATCATGGTCGGCGAGCTCGGCGCGACGCATGTGCTCGATCTGCCGTCGTGGGACGTGCTGCAGATCGAAGCGCCCGGCACAACGACGCACGCGAGCGCCGGCGCCGACGGCAGCGGCGCGGACGGCGGACAGCGCGCGTGCTCGACCAATCCGTCGTGCAGCATTGGACCCGACGGCTTGCGCTTCAATCCGACGCAGCAGAAAGGCGGCTGGGCGGAGTCGTTCGCATGGGGCTATCGGCTGATCTTCCAGTTCAAGTACGAGAGCGTGCTGCCCGGCATCAGCCTGATGCCGCAGCTCATCTGGATGCACGACGTGAAGGGCACCGCGCCGGGCCCGGCGGAGAACTTCGACGAAGGCCGCAAGAATCTGCTGGCGACGATCGAGACGCGCTACAAGGAATCGCTGTCGTTCACGGTCGGCTACGGCTGGTGGACCGGCGGCGGCAATGCCGATCTCTACAGCGATCGCGACTTCGCGCAGGTGTTCGTCAAGTATCAGTTCTGAGCCGCAAGCGGACAGCTCCGATGTCCGTGAAGTGTCCGCGCGCTGAGCGCGGACACTTCGGCTTCCGGTGACACCACCGAAGCAAACCCTCGTCGCAGCATTGACTTGGACGGGCAAGTCGGCGCGCCCCGACGATTGGCAAGCTCGTTGCAGTCCCCGTGACGGGACGGCCCGCCATCGGGGGCATAGAATGGGCTTCAGGGATTCATCGCAGCGATTTCCGGGGGGAAATCCAATGAGCTTCCATCCGTACACGCGCAGCGCGCGTGCGCGACACGCTTGCGCGCTCGCGGCGGCGACGTGTCTTGCTTCCCTGCTGTCCGGCTGCGGCAACAGCGAGATGGCGGCTGTCCCGTCCACGCATCGCGCGGGCGGCGGCAGCCTCGAGCTGCTGTCGGCGCCGGTCTCGCTGCAAGGCGTGAGCGTCGCCGACAGCGTGGTGTCGATGGACGTTGCGGTCGACGTCGTCGTCGTCGGCTTTCCGCGCGAGACCGCGCAGCAGCTCGCGGATGCGCTGACGCCCGACTCGATGCTGCAGGTCCCGTACTCCGATCCGCGCACCTTGAGCACCGGCACGTTCGCGCCGGGATGGTTCGCGCCGCGTGCGATCTATCGCGTCACCTACGCGCCGCAGTCGCTCGCGGACGCTTATCACGATGCGTTGCAAGTCGGCGCTGACGGCAAGCACTCCGACGGCAACGCGGCCGAGGCCTGGCTGACGCAGGCGCTGGCGGACGCGGGATTCATCGCCGATCCGGCGAGGCCGGCGGTCGTGCTCCTGCATCAGGGAAATGCGAGCCCGGGCTATGCCTACGATTACGGCAATGGCTGGCTCGCACCGGTGCGCGTGCTCGGCGCCGGCAATCTCATCGTCATGGACTTGAGCGCGGAAGCCGATCCCTTCGTCGGCACCGGCCAGCCTTACGGCGCACCGCTCGCGCTCGAGGATCCCAGTGTCGTGGACGCGCTTCGCGCCGGCGCGCGCGATGCAGCCGCATTCCGTCTGATGCAGGGAACGCTCTACGTTCCGAGCATGAAGCCGTGCCATGCCCTCACCGTTCTCGCGGCCAAGCGTATGACTGCGACCGACGGCGCGCCGGGCTATCCGGTCGACGCGGCACAACTCGAGCGCACTTTTGCGGCGCTGACCGGCGATCCGGTTTTCGTCGACGTCAAGGAGATCACCTTGCCGATCGACGACCCGGCGCTGGATGCGTTCACGCGGCTGATCAGCGACGGTGTTCCCGTGAATGGCACGCCGGCGCGGCCGGATCAGGTCGCGCGCGAGTGGATCGAGCGCAACTGGGCGAGCTACCACGTGCCGCACGAGGGCTGCGAGGAATATCTCACGCTCGCGCTTTCCGGCGACGCGGCCGACGTGCAAGGACGCGGCACCGCCGAGTTCGACGACGGCGGCGGCCATCGCTTCGCGTACACGATGGTGACCAATGCGTGCGCGCTCGAGGAGCAGTTGGGAGTGGACGTCCTCGGCGGCTGCGGCAGCCGCGTCGGCGTCGACGAATATCGCGTGCCCAACGCGCTCATCACCCACGAGTCGGGGCATCTATTCGGCCTGCGCCATCCGCACGACATCGAGTTTCCCGGCGGCGGCGGGCGACAGAACATGACGTTCTCCTCGCTCGCGACGTCGATGAGCTACGAGGAAGACGATCGGAT
>DASRHK010000160.1:0-2163 GCA_035650495.1 Nevskiaceae bacterium
GAAAGATCCTGCGCGAGCGCGTCGGCCTTGAGCGGCGGCGTGAAATAGCCGACGACCTGCGCGTCGGGATTGATCAGGATGAGCGCGGCGGAGTGATCCATCGTGTACGCATCCGGATTCGCGCCCGGGACCTTGAGATAGACGAAGCCGAGCTGCGGCGCCAGCCGATCGAGCTCCGCATTCGGCGCGGTGACGCCGCGGAAGCGCGGATCGAAATAGTGCACGTACCGCTCGAGCGCTTCGGGCCGATCGCGCTCGGGATCGACGGACAGGAAGACCACTTGAACCCTGTCCGCTCGGGCGCCGAGCTTCGCCGCGGTGCTCTTCAAGGTCGCCAGCGTCGTCGGGCACACGTCGGGACAGTGCGTGTAACCGGTGAACACGACACTCCAGTGGCCGCGCAGATCGGACTTGGTGAACGGCTTGCCGTCTTCGCCGATCAAGCTGAAATCGGCGATCGCGCGCGGTTGCGGCAGCAGCGTGCCGCTCTGCAGCCGCGGCGCCGGCGGCTCCAGCCAAAGATGCGCCGCGAGCGCGCCCAGCAGGGCGGCGACCGGCACCAGGACGAGCGCCCAGATGGTGGAAGACTTCACGGGTGGTTCATTGCCGCGTCGATGGCCGACGACGCATAATTTGCACGGTTCCCATTATCGCATCCTCATGGCCTCGGGTCAGACGTCGGCGCTCAAGACCGTTCGCGACCTCGTGCGCTGGGGTGCGAGCGAGTTCGCGCGCAACGGCCTGTATTTCGGTCATGGCACCGACAACGCGCTCGACGAGTCGTTTCATCTGGTCCTGCACGCGCTGTCGCTGCCCGCCGATCTGCCGGCGATCTATCTCGAATCGCGCGTCACCGATTCCGAGCGCGAAGCGACCGTGAAGCTCTTGCGCAAGCGCGTGAAGCTGCGCAAGCCGGCGGCGTACCTGATCGGCGAGATCGAGTTCGCGGGACTCAAGTTCAATGTCGACGAGCGCGTGCTGATCCCGCGCTCGCCGATCGGCGAGCTGATCGCCAAGCGCTTCGAGCCGTGGCTCGCGCACGAGCCGGCCCGGATCCTCGATCTCTGCGCGGGCAGTGGCTGCATCGGCATCGCGTGTGCGCATGCATTCCCGGAAGCGCGCGTCGATCTGGCCGAGCGCGACGTCGCCGCGCTCGAGGTGTGTCGCCGCAACATCGAGCTGCACCACTGCGCGGAGCGCGTGCACATGATCAAGTCCGACGTGTTCGGCGCGCTGAAAGGCAATCGCTACGACCTGATCGTCGCCAATCCGCCGTACGTCCCGAGCGAGGAGGTCGATACGCTGCCCGACGAGTTCCGCCACGAGCCGCGCATCGCGCTCGACGCCGGCAAGGACGGCATGGACATCGTCGCGCGCATCCTCGACGAGGCGCCGACCTATCTCGCCGACGACGGCGTGCTGATCTGCGAGGTCGGCGGCAGCGTGCCGGAGTTCACGGCGCGCTGGCCGCGACTGCCCGTCACCTGGATCGAGTTCGAGCATGGCGGCGACGGCGTGTTTCTCATTTCGCGCGCTGATCTCGTGGCGGGAAAGCACTGACATGTCCGGTAATACGCTTGGCAAGCTGTTCTGCGTGACGAGCTTCGGCGAGTCGCACGGCCCCGCGATCGGCTGCGTGGTCGACGGCTGCCCGCCGGGGATGGAGTTGTCCGAGGCGGACCTCCAGCCCGATCTCGATCGCCGCAAGCCCGGCACCTCGAAATTCGTCACGCAGCGCAAGGAAGAGGACAAGGTCCGCATCCTCTCCGGCGTGTTCGAAGGCAAGACCACCGGCACGCCGATCGCGCTCCTCATCGAGAACACCGATCAGCGCAGCTACGACTACGACAAGATCAAGCAGGTGTTCCGGCCGAACCACGCCGACTATTCGTACATCCAGAAGTACGGCATCCGCGATCATCGCGGCGGCGGTCGCGCATCGGCGCGCGAGACGGTGGTGCGCGTCGCGGCCGGCGCGGTCGCGCGCAAATATCTTCGCGAGAAGCTCGGCATCACGATCCGCGGCTGCCTGCAGCAGATGGGGCCGATCACGCTCATGCGCAAGGACTGGGGCGCCGTCTACCAGAATCCGTTCTTCAGCCCCGATCCGTCGCGCATCGCCGAGCTCGAGGATTACATCGACAAGATCCGTCGCGAGGGCGA
>DASRHK010000161.1:0-2731 GCA_035650495.1 Nevskiaceae bacterium
GGGCAAACCGTTCGACATCATCGAGGCCGATGACGCCGTCGGGCGCGCTGGACACGATGCGCGAAAGATCGACGCCCAGTGCCTCGGCACGTCGGCGCGCGGCAGGTGTCGCTTTGAGGCGTTGCGCCGCTGACGGCGGCAGCCCCTCAGCAGGAACCGATGGCGCGCCGCTCGGTGGCGCTGTGCTGGGCGCAGGTGCAGCTTCGCGCGCGGAAGCGGGGGGTGGTTGCGCAGCCGCCTCATGACCCGCCGTCTGCAGCGTGGCCAGCACCCCACCCACCGGCACTTGGGTGCCAGGTTGGACCAGCAGCGCGTCGATGATGCCGTCCTCCCAGATTTCCACGTCGACCGCGCCCTTCTGCGTTTCGACCACGGCGACGATCTGGCCGCGATCGACATGCTGGCCCGGCTTCACCAGCCATTCGACGAGCAGGCCGGACTCCATGTCCGCGCCCAGCGAGGGCATGCGGAACTCAGCCATGACGAACCAGTTTGCGTGCGGCTTCCACGATCGCTGGGACTTGAGGCAGCGCAGCGTCTTCGAGATGCTTCGCGTAGGGCAGCGGCACCTCGCGCGTGCACACCCGCGCGAGCGGGGCGTCGAGCTCGTAGAACGCCCCTTCGACGATGCGCGCGATGAGCTCGGCCGAGAGGCTCAACGTCTTCCAGCCCTCGTCGACGATGAGCGCACGGTGCGTTCGGCGCACTGAATCCAACAACGTGGGCGTGTCGATCGGCCGCAGCGTGCGCAAGTCGATCACTTCGGCGTCGATCCCCTCCTGCGCGAGCGCCTGGGCGGCTTGCAGCGTCTTGGGCAGGCTGCCGCCGTAGGTGATGAGTGTGAGATCGCGTCCCGCACGTCGCACGAGGGCGCGGTCGATGTCCACCGCCCCGGCCGTCGCATCCAGCTCCCCTTCCACGTTGTAGAGCAGCGCGTGCTCGAAGATGATGACGGGATCTGGATCTTGCAGCGCGCTCCACAACATGCCGCGCGCATCTTCGAGCGTCGCCGGCGCGACCACGCGCAAGCCGGGCACGTGGGCATACCAGACTTCGAGACTGTGTGAATGCTGGGCCGCGAGCTGTCGGCCGCCGCCGGTCGCCATGCGGATGACGAGCGGGATGCTGACCTGGCCGCCGGACATGTGGCGCAGGGTCGCGGCGTTGTTCACGATCTGGTCGAGCGCGAGCAGACTGAAGTTGACGGTCATCACTTCGACGATCGGCAGCATGCCACCGAGCGCGGCGCCGATCCCCGCGCCGACGAAGGCCGACTCGGACAGCGGGGTGTCGCGTACGCGCGCTTCGCCGAACTCCTCGAGCAAGCCCTTGGAGCACGCGTAGGTGCCGCCGTAGCGACCGACATCCTCGCCCATCAGGAAGGCGCGTGGTTCGCGCTGCAACGCCTCACGCAGCGCCAGGCGAATGGCTTCTCGATAGGTCGTACGAATCTTCGTTGGCGATGTGCCTGGCATGGTCGTGTTGGCTTATCGGGTAACGGGCTCGAGCTCGGCCGGCACGCGCGTATAGACGTCGCGCTCCAACTGCTCGATCGGCTCCCACGTTCCGGCTTCCGCATAGGCCACGGCCTGCGCGATCTCCCGCGCGACGTCGGCTTCGAGCGCCGTGAGCTGTTGCGCGTCGAGTGCATCGACTGCACGCAGACGCGTCTCCAGTTGCGTGATCGGATCTTTATGCTTCCATTGCTCGACTTCCGCCTTGCTGCGATAGAGCTCGGGATCGAACATGGAATGCGCGCGGAAGCGATACGTCTGCAGCTCGAGAAAGTAGGGCGTACCGAGCCGGCGCACCGTCGCGACGGCCTCCGCGGCGGCGCCATACACGGCTTCGACGTCCATGCCCTCGACGCGCGTCGCAGCCATGTTGTAGCTCGCTGCCTTGATCACCAGATCCGTGTCGGATTCCGAACGCGACAACGCGGTCCCCATCGCATAGAGATTGTTTTCGCAGAGGAACAGCACGGGCAGCTTCCATAGCGCCGCCAGATTCATCGACTCGTGGAACTCACCTTCGGCGACCGCGCCCTCACCGAAGAAACAAGCCGTGACCACGCGATCGTGGCGCTGCATTTTGTCGGCGAGCGCGAGCCCCACGGCGATTGGCAACCCGCCCCCGACGATGGCGTTGCCGCCGTAGAAGCGCTGACTGACGTCGAACAAATGCATGGAACCGCCGCGCCCGCGGCTGCACCCTTCCTGCTTGCCGAACATCTCGGCCATGATGCGCTCGGCGCTCAACCCGCGCGCGAGCGCATGGCCGTGCTCGCGATAGGTCGCGACGATCGCGTCCTCGGCCCGCAAGGCCGGCATGACACCCGCGGCGATCGCTTCCTCGCCGACGTACAAATGCAGAAATCCGCGGATCTTGCCGGCGCTGTAAAGCTCCGCGCACTTCTCCTCGAAGCGGCGGATGCGAAGCATCTGTCGCAGCAACGCACGTGCGATATCCGGCGCGAGCTTCACGTCGACTCCAAGGTGGAAGTGTCGCCTTCGGGCAGTCCCAGCTCGCGCGCCTTCAACAGGCGTCGCATGATCTTGCCGCTGCGCGTTTTGGGCAGAGAAGGCAGGAAGGCGAGCTCCTTGGGCGCGACGGCGGTGCCGAGCCGCTTGCGCACGAAGCCGAGCAGTTCGCGCTCGAGCGCGGGCGATGCGTCGTGTCCGGGTTTGAGGGCGATGAAGGCCTTGACGATCTCGCCTGCGATGGGATCGGG
>DASRHK010000162.1:0-4596 GCA_035650495.1 Nevskiaceae bacterium
ATCGACGGCTTCAACGAGATGCTCGGCGAGATCCAGGTGCGCGACCAGGCGCTGCAGCGTGCGCAGGCGGGCTTGGAGCAGCGCGTCGACGAGCGCACGCGGGAGCTCCAGCAGCAGATCACCGAGCGCGAGCGCTCGCAGGCCGCGATGCGCGCCGCCAATCGCCGCTTCGAGATCGTGGCGCGCATGACCACGAACATCATCTGGGACTGGGACCTGTCGACCGACGCGATCTGGTGGAACGAGAACCTGCAGGCCGTGCTCGGCTATCCGTCGGATCATCACGCGACGCTGCAATTCTGGCAGGACGGCATCCATCCCGAAGACGTCAAGCGCGTGATCGACGGCTTGCATCAGATGCTCGACGGCGGGCATCAGCTGTGGTCCAGCGAGTACCGCTTCCGCCGCTACGACGGCAACTACGCGACGATCTTCGATCGCGGCTTCATCGTCCGCGACGAGGAAGGCAGGGCGGTGCGCATGATCGGCGCGATGGAGGACGTCACCGAGCGCCGGCGCGCCGAAGGCGCGTTGCGCGCCAGCGAGATCCGCTTCCGCGCATTGATCGAGAACACCTCCGACATCCTGTTCCTCGCCGATGCGAGCGGCCGCGCGCTCTACGTGAGCCCGGCGATCAAGAAGGTGAGCGACTTCGAGCAGTCGGAGATCGTCGGCCGCTCGTTCCAGGAGTTCGTGCATCCCGAGGAGCTCGCAGCCCTCAATGCCGAGTTCGCGCAGCTGATGGCACAGCCCGGCAAGGTCTTCACGTCGCTGCGCCGTTATCGGCGTCGCGACGGCTCGTGGTGCTCCACCGAGGGCATCGCCAAGAACCTGCTGGGCGATCCCGCCGTGCAGGGCATCGTCATCACGCTGCGCGACATCACCGAGCGCAAGCGCGCGGAGGAAGAGCTCGAGCGCACCCATCGCGAGCTGCTCGAGGCGTCTCGCCGCGGCGGCATGGCCGAGGTCGCGACCAACGTGCTGCACAACGTCGGCAACGTGCTCAACAGCGTCAACGTGTCGGCCAACCTCGCCATCGAGAACGTCAAGAAGTCGCGCCTGGGCGCGTTCGCCAAGGCGGCCGCGCTGCTGCAGCAGCACCAGGAAGACATCGGCGAGTTCATGAGCAGCGATCCGCGGGGCCGCCAGCTCCCCGGCTATCTCGCTCAGCTGTCGGCGCACCTCACTGCGGAGCAGGAAGCCATGGCCCGCGAGCTGCAGCTCCTGCTCGGCAACATCGACCACATCAAGGACATCGTCAGCATGCAGCAGAGCTACGCGAAGATGTCCGGCGTGCGCGAGATCGTGAAGGTCGCCGATCTGGTCGAGGACAGCCTGCGCATGAACGACGCCGCGCTGCGCCGTCACGGCGTCGCCCTGGTGCGCGAGTACGCGGACGTGCCGCCGATCAACATCGAGAAGCACAAGGTCCTGCAGATTCTCGTCAACCTGATCCGCAACGCGAAGTACGCGTGCGACGAGTCCGGACGCTCGGATGGGCGCATCACGCTCGCCATCTGCCGCGACGGCGATCGCGTGCGGATTTCCGTCTCGGACAACGGGGTCGGCATTCCGGCCGAGAACCTCACCCGCATCTTCAATCACGGCTTCACCACGCGGAAGGATGGCCATGGCTTCGGCCTGCACAGCGGCGCGCTGGCGGCGAAGGAGATGGGCGGCGCACTGTGGGCTTCGAGCGACGGCCCCGGCAAGGGCGCGAGCTTCACGCTGGAGCTGCCGGCCGACGCGCCGGCTTCGGAAGCGCACGCGCCGCCGAGCGCCGATCAGACCGCGCGCCCGAAGGCGCCTTCCGAGGTCCTGTTCTGATGCGCCTCGCCGACCGCCCGATCGCCTGGAAGCTCGCCGCGCTCGCGTTGGCGTTCACGGCGATCGTCCTCGCGCTGCTCGGTTTCGTCGTGCTCAACGACGTGGCCGCGCGCGGCGTCGCCGCTTACGTCGAAGGCGGGCGCGTCTGGATGCACGCGCAGGATCAGGGCGTGTCGTCGCTGTTGCGCTACCACATCACCAACGACGAAGCCGACTACCGCGACGCGGAGCGCCACTTCGCGATCCCCCTGGGCATTCGCGAAGCGCGTGCGGAGATGGACAAGCCGCAGTTCGATCGCGCCTTCGTCGACCAGCGCCTGCTGGCCACCGGGGTCGACCCGCGCGATCTCGGCATCGCGATCTTCATGTACCGGCAGTTCCGCGAGCTCGAGCCGATGAAGACCACGGTCGCGGCCTGGGCATCGACCGATGCCGACACCGACGAATTGATCGCGCTGGCCGACGAGCTGCATGGCAGCAGCGGCGACCAGCGCATCGCCCCGGCGCGCGAAGCGGAGATCTTCGAGCGGATCAGCGCACTCGACCGTCACCTGAGCTCGCGCGAAGACGTGTTCCATGAGTCGCTGCGCGACACCGCGCGGTTGGTGCGCGAGGCGATGTTGATCATGACGCTCGCCGGTGCCGCGCTGCTGTTGTCGGCGGGGCTTTGGCTGTCGGCGCGCATCTCGCGTCACGTGCGGCTGGCGCTGAGCGCGCTGAGCGCCGGCGCGGCGAGGGTCGCTTCCGGCGATCTGTCGCAACCGATCGCGCCGTTCGGTACCGACGAGCTCGGCGCGCTGGCCCGCGCGTTCAACGAGATGATGATGCGCCGGCGGGATGCCGAAGCCGCGGTGAAGGAGAGCGAGCAGCGCTTCGTCGCCGCATTCGAGCAGGCCTCGATCGGTGTTGCGCTGGCGACCCCCGAAGGCGTCCTGATCAAGGTGAATCGGGCGTTCGCCCGGCTGCTGGGCTACGAGTGCGACGAGATCGCCGGCCGAGCGGTCGTCGACATCACGCATCCCGACGACGGTGGCGACAGCGTGGAGTGGATGCGCAAGCTGATCGCCGGCGCCGTCACCGCGGCCGACTTCGAGAAACGGTATCGGCACAAGGACGGGCATGTGATCTGGACGCGCGTCAGCGTCACGCTGGTGCGCGACGCCGAGCTGCGCCCGGTGAACTTCATCGCGCAGGTGCAGGACATCAGCAAGCGCAAGAAGGCCGAATCGCAGCTCCAGGATGCGCAGGCGCGGCTCGTGGTGGCGTCGCGGCAGGCGGGCATGGCGGAAGTCGCGACCAGCGTGCTGCACAACGTCGGCAACGTGCTCAACAGCGTCAACGTCTCGACCGGATTGATGGCGGAGAGCCTGCGCAAGTCGCGCACGTCCGGCTTGCCCAAGGTGGTGGCGCTGCTGCGCTCGCACGAAAGCGATCTCGCGCACTTCATCACCGAAGACGTGCGCGGCCGCACGCTGCCGTCGTATCTCGCGCAGCTGTCCGATCACCTCGTCGCCGATCAGGAAGCCACGCTCCGGGAGCTGGAGACGCTGCGCAAGCACGTCAACCACATCAAGGAGATCGTGGCGATGCAGCAGGGCTATGCCAAGATGGGCGGCGCGACCGAGACCATCGCCATCGCCGATCTGGTCGAAGACAGCCTGCGCATGAACGCGGAGAGCCTGACCAAGCGCGGCATCGCGATCGAGCGGGACTTCGCGCCGGTGCCGCCGCTCACGCTGTGCCGGCACAACGTCATCCAGATCCT
The DNA here is from genome assembly GCA_035650495.1 of Nevskiaceae bacterium. Classification (GTDB taxonomy): domain Bacteria; phylum Pseudomonadota; class Gammaproteobacteria; order Nevskiales; family Nevskiaceae; genus DASRHK01. The sequence continues at coordinate 3,593 of DASRHK010000162.1, forward strand.
CGTCAATCTCATCCGCAACGCCGAGCAGGCGTGCGAAGCCGCGGGTGGCAGCGACGGACGCATCGTGCTGAAGGTCGCGCGCAGCGACGATCGTCTTGTCATCTCGGTGCGCGACAACGGCGTCGGCATCACGCCGGCGAACCTGGCGAAGCTGTTCAGTCACGGCTTCACCACGCGCAAGGACGGCCACGGTTTCGGCTTGCACAGCGGCGCGATCACCGCGCGCGAGATGGGCGGCCGGCTCTACGCGCACAGCGATGGCCCGGGGACCGGCGCCACCTTCACCCTGGAGCTGCCGCTGCAGCCCACGACGGAGACACGACGTGAAACCTGCGCGGCTTGAGCTGCTGCTGATCCTTTGCCTCCTCGCGGTGGCACCGGCGTACGGCAACAATGCCGCACGGACCGACGAGCCGATCCGCCCGGTGCCCGCGCCGAGCGGGCTCGATCCGCGCAAGGTCGCGCTGGGCAGCAAGCTGTTCTCCGACCCTTCACTGTCGCGCGACGGCAAGATCGCCTGCGCGAGCTGTCACGGTCTCGACCAGGGCGGCACCGACCATCGCCGCCATTCGATCGGCGTCGGCGGCGCCGAAGGCGCGATCAACGCGCCGAGCGTCTTCAACAGTGCGCTCAACTTCCGCGAATTCTGGGACGGTCGCGCGGCATCGCTGGAGGCGCAGGTCGACGGTCCGCTCCAGGCGAGCGCTGAAATGGGCGCAGCGTGGCCGGACGTGCTGGTCCGCCTCAATCGCTCGCCGGGGTACAGCGCGGCTTTTGCGGCGATCTATGCGGACGGCGTCTCGCGCGAGAACGTCAAGAACGCGATCGCCGAATTCGAGCGCTCGCTGGTCGCGACCAACTCGCGCTTCGACCGCTGGCTGCGCGGCGACGAAGGCGCGATCGATGCAGCCGAGAAAGCGGGCTACCGCAAGTTCAAGGATTTCGGCTGCGTGTCCTGCCACCAGGGCGCCAACGTCGGCGGCAACATGTTCCAGCGCATGGGC
>DASRHK010000163.1:0-14038 GCA_035650495.1 Nevskiaceae bacterium
CCATCGCCATCGCTTCGCCGGTCGTTGCTTCGAATCCCGTAGCGGTCACCGCGCAATCGGCGACCGGGACCTGCCACGGCCCGACCATCTGATCGCGCACCGTCAGCCCGCCGACCGTGCGGTCGCCGATGGTGATGAGGAAATTCTTGTTGGCGACCGCCGGGAAGCACAGCACGCGCTCGGCGGCGGCGCGCACGTCGATCTTCGCGACGTCGAACACCGCACCACTGCCCTTCGCGCGCTGCGACTCGCGACGCATGCGCGGCGGCTTGCCGAGCAGCACCGGCATCGGCATGTCGACCGGCTTGGTGTGCTCGAGCTTGTCCTCGACGAGGAGCTGCTGCTGCGCCGTCGCCGTGCCGACCACCGCGAACGGGCAGCGCTCGCGCGCGCACACTTTCTCGAACTCCGCGACATCGTCGGCGGCGATCGCGAGCACGTAGCGCTCCTGCGACTCGTTGCACCAGATCTCCATCGGCGACAGCGCGGGATCGGCGGACTGGATGTCGCGCAGCTTGAAATGACCGCCGCGATCGTCGGCGTGCACGAGCTCGGGCAGCGCGTTCGACAAGCCGCCGGCGCCGACGTCGTGGATCGACAGGATCGGATTGTCCTCGCCGAGCGCCCAGCAGTGATCGATCACTTCCTGGCAGCGCCGCTGCAATTCCGGATTCGCACGCTGCACCGAAGCGAAGTCGAGCTCCGCGCTCGACGCGCCGGTCGCCATCGAAGATGCCGCACCGCCGCCGAGCCCGATCAGCATCGCGGGCCCACCGAGCACGATGAGCTTGCAGTCCTCGACGACCTTGCGCTTCTCGACGTGCGGCGCGCGGATGTTGCCGAAGCCGCCGGCGATCATGATCGGCTTGTGATAGCCGCGCAGGCGATCGCCGATGCGCGTCTCGAACGTGCGGAAATAACCGGTGAGGTTCACGCGGCCGAACTCATTGTTGTACGCCGCGGCGCCGATGGGTCCGTCGAGCATGATCTCGAGCGCGCTCGCCATCGTCGACGGGCGAGGCAGGTCGGCTTCCCACGGCTGCACGAAATCGGGAATGCGCAGGTTGGAGACGGTGAAGCCGCAGAGTCCAGCTTTCGGTTTCGCACCGCGGCCGGTCGCGGCTTCGTCGCGAATCTCGCCGCCGGAGCCGGTGGCCGCGCCCGGATGCGGCGAGATGCCGGTCGGATGATTGTGCGTCTCGACTTTCATCAACAGATGCACCGGCTCGACGTGCTCGCGCCAGTGCTGATCCGCATCGGGGAACCAGCGCATCGCCTTCGGGCCCGCGACGACGGCGGCGTTGTCCTTGTACGCGGACAGCACGCCCTGAGGCGCGGCGCGATGCGTGAGCTTGATCATCTCGAACAGCGAGCGCGGCTGCGCGGCGCCGTCGATCACGAACTCGGCGTTGAAGATCTTGTGGCGGCAATGCTCGCTGTTGACCTGCGCGAACATCATCAGCTCGGCGTCGGTCGGATTGCGTCCCGCCGCGACGAAATGAGCCGCGAGATAGTCCATCTCCTGCGCGGAGAGCGCGAGCCCCCACTCGCGATTCGCCGATTCCAGCGCGGCGCGACCGCCCGCGAGAACGTCGACGCTGCGCAGCTTGCGCCGCGGCTGCTCGTCGAAGACGTGCTGCAGATCGGTTGCGTTCGCGAGCACCGACTCGGTCATCGGATCGTGCAGCACGGCGCGCGCAGCGGCGTCGAGCTGATCGACTCCGCCGATCAGATACGCGCGGCCGCGCTCGATGCGGCGCACGCCCGCGAGCCCGCAGACACGCGCGATGTCGGTCGCCTTGCTCGACCACGGCGACAGCGTGCCAAGCCGCGGCACGACGTAGAGCAGGCAGTCGGCGGACGGCAGCTGCGCGGGTCCGCTGCCGAGCAATCGACGCAGGTCTTCGAGACGCCCTTCGGATTGCACGAGGAAGAACTCGATCGCGCGCACGCTCTGGATGTTCGGCGCGAACGGCTTCAGTCGCTGCAGCAAGCGCTCGATGCGGAACGCCGACAGTGCTTCACCGCCGGGCAGGAATTGCACGCGCATCAGGCGATCTCCCGCCAGGCGAGCCCGTCGTCCTGGTTCGCGCAGATCATCCACGGCTCGTCGCGACCGAGCGCGTCACATGCGGCGGCGCGCGCGAGCTGCGGCGTGTTGTTCTTCTGCGAAAGATGGGTGAGCACGAGGTGCTGCAGGCGCGTACAGTCGATCGCGCGCAACAGGTCGGCCGACTGCGCGTTCGACAGATGCCCCATCGGTCCGCCGACGCGCGACTTGAGGCTCGGCGAGTACGGTCCCTTCAGCAGCATGGGCACGTCGTGGTTGAACTCGAGCATCAGGGCGTCGCAGGCGGACAGGCATTCGCGCATGTGCGGCGTGACGAAGCCGGCGTCGGAGATCACGCCGAGCTTGCGCGCGCCGTCGCTGAACACGTAGTGACAAGGCTCGCGCGCGTCGTGCGGAACCGGGAACGGCCGCACCTGCACGTCGCCGATGGTGAATCCCTCGTGCGGATTGAAGCGATGCACGTTGGGCACGAACGGATCGTCCCAGACGTCGAAGGTGCCCATGGTCATCCACACCGGCACGTCGTGCTTGCGCGCGAAGCGTGCGACGCCGCCGATGTGATCGTTGTGCTCGTGGGTGACCAGGATCGCGTGGATGCTGCGCGGCTCGATGCCTGCGCGCTCGAGCTTCGCCTCGATCTCGCGAAGGTAGAACCCGCAGTCGACCATGACGCGCGTCGCGCCGGATTCGATGAGAGTGCAATTGCCCTGACTGCCGCTGCCGACCGAGGCGAACCGGATCACTTCTTCCGATCTCCGCCCAGCGTGTAGAGCGGGAACGGCGTCACCTTCGAGCTCTCCTCGCCGGCTGCGGCGACGATGCGCGCCGGGCCTTGCTTGCTGACCTCGTCGATGCGGATGATCGAGTGCATCGGCACGTAGAAGCGCTCGACGTTGGCGAACTCGCTCTTCAGCTTTTCTTCGGACGGATCGACCACGACGGTGGACTTCTCGCCGAACACGAGCTTCTCGATCTCGACGAAGCCGAGCATCGAGCCGTGCGTGACGTTGCGCGCGTACACCTCATAGACCTGCCCGTGGTTCATGAAGCTCACGCGATAGAGGCGATGTTTGCTGGTCGACATGGCAGGCGGCGGCGAAGCGCTGCTATTTTACGTGACTGCTCAATGACCCGCGATTTCGCACCATTGCCATCGTGGCATCTCGCCATCGCCGCCATCGCCCTGGTCGCGATCGTGGCGGGAATCGTCGCGCAGCTGTGGATTCCGCTCGCCCCCCCGATCCCAGGCGAATTCTCGGACTCGGTCGATTATCTGGTTTTCGCCGACTATTTCTGCGGCGCTTTCTCCGGCAAGTTGACGCCGAACGTCATCTCGTTTTTCGCCGTGACGCGTTTCCCGCCGCTGTTTCCGCTGGCACTCTGCGCGAGCGGCGCCGGACTGCATGCGACGCTTAACGCGTATTGGTTGACCGCTGCTTTCACGATTGCGTGCTTCGGGCTCGCAGCGGTTTGGCTCGTTCGCGAATGCAAATCGCTCGCGGGCGGGCTCCTCGTCGCCGCAGCCTTCGCGTTGGCTCCCGGGCTGCATCTGCTCACGCTCAATCCTGTGTCCGAGCCGATGTTTCTGGCCATGACTCTGTCCACATTGCTCTGGTCTGGCAGGGTTGAAGCAGGTCGCGGCTCGCTGCTGACGTTCGCATTGTTCGCCGGCTTGTTGCCGTTGTGCCGGATGGCGGGTATCGCGATGGTGATTGCGATCGCCCTGTGGCTTCACCTCCGGCGCGTTCGCAGCCTACGAGGTCGTGCCATCGCTACCGCTGCCATGATCCTGCCGGTGCTGTCCTGGTTCACCTATCGCAGGCTCATGCCGGTTTCGCTCAGCTACTCCGATGTCGCCGGACTCGATCACCTCATCGAGACCTTCGGCGGATGGAGCGCCTGGATGCTCGGGCAGCCACGCCGCATCGCGGACGCATACATCGAATCGGTCTCGCCATGGGCGCATGCGCCGGGCGCGCTGATCGCCCTCTTCGGATTTGCATTCTCCGCGGGCTGGTGGCTGCGGATCCGACGCGCAGCGCTCGACGCCATCGCCCTCACCTTCTACCTGGGTCTGATCTTCTGCTGGCCGTACCCATCCGAGACTCCGCGCTTGATCGTGGTTACGCTGCCGATGGCCGGCCTGTGTCTCTGGGAGGCGGCGCGCTGGTTGTTCGAGCGCATCCCGGCGACCAGCGCGAACGCGGCGGAGGCGGCGGCGTTCGCGATCGCCGCAACCGTGGTCGCCGTGTCGATGCCCTTCATGGTCGAAGCATCTGGGCGCGCGCTCGCGCCGATGGATGCCGAGCTCGAGCCGTTCAGACGCAGCGCCAGCTTCTTCCGGGTGACAAGCCGGGCGTCGGCGCTGGAGCTGGCGGAGCTCAACGCTCGCGTCGCGGCCGCGATGGATGAAACGGCCCACGCGATTCCGCAGGGCGAGTGCGTCTACACGTTCTTTCCCAACGCGCTCTACGCGCACGGCCCGTCACTCGACGTGAGGCCGATGCCTTTTCCGCCGCGCGACGGCAAGGCGACACCCGACCAATTCAGCGACTGCCGACACGTTCTGGTGACCTACCAGACCTCATGGCAATTGCGTCAGCCACTCCTCTACCCGATGCGGCAAGCCGACGGCTGGCTGACGCCGGAATTGGTTTCCCGCATGAAGGTGCGCGATGAGGACGTCGTCGCTGCCGCGCTGCTCCGGCGGATCGAATCGCCCGCCCGCGCGGCGCCGTGAGGCAAGAGCGCCGGACGGGTTCGTCTCATGCGCGCAGCAAACCGTAACGGAAGATGCACCAGAGCGCCCACACGCCATCCTTCCAGTTGATCTTCTTGCCTTCGGCGTAGGTGCGGCCCGCATAGGAGATACCGACCTCATAGATGCGCACGCCGGGCACTCGGGCAAGTTTCGCTGTCACTTCGGGCTCGAAGCCGAAGCCCTCTTCCGCCAGCTGGATCGACTGAATCAGCTCGCGTCGGAACAGCTTGTAGCAGCACTCCATGTCGGTGAGGTTGAGATTGGTCACCATGTTGCTGAGCAAGGTCAGCATGCGATTGGCGAGCGAGTGCCAGAAATAAAGGACTCGATGTGTTTCGCCGCCGGCGAAGCGGCTGCCGAAGACGGCGTCGGCCTTGCCCTCGAGCACCGGCGTGAGGAGCTTGGGATATTCGGCCGGGTCGTACTCGCGATCGGCATCCTGGACGATCACGTAGTCGCCCGTCGCCGCCTGGATGCCGGTGCGCACAGCAGCACCTTTGCCGCGATTGCGCTCGTGCAGGATCACCTGATCGACGAGCGGACGCAGCTGGTTGGCGAGAAGGTCGCGGCTGCCGTCGCTGGAGCCGTCGTCGACCACGATGATCTCGACCCCGCCCGGCACCGCGGCGCGGCGCACAGCCTCGATGAGCGAGGCAAGCGTCGCCATCTCGTTGTAGCAAGGAATCACTACCGATAGAACTGCGCTCATTTACTTCGTCTCCGGATGCAACGACGGCTTCAGACGAGCGAGGTGCAACTTCACAAGGTGGGCCGGGTCGCGGGCCGGAGCGACCAGCAGCACGCGGCGAGCAAGCCATGCTGGCGCAACGGGGCGCGCATGTTGCTCAAAATGGCGGAGAGGGAGGGATTCGAACCCCCGAACGCTTGCGCGTTAACGGCTTTCGAGACCGCCGCATTCAACCGCTCTGCCACCTCTCCGTGGAGCCTGATTCGCGGAGCATATGTGCTACGGTTGCCGCGACGATCAGAAGGACGCGAATTGTACGATGAAGAACGCGTTTCCGCCTATCGGTAGCGCCCTGCTGCGGCGCGCGGTGGGCGGCATGACGCTGCTGGTGGTGTCGATCGGCATCGCCTGCATCTCCACTTGCTCGCCCAAGCAGTCGGGACTCGAACGGGTCCGGACCATGGGCGTGCTGCGCGTCGCGACCGTCAACAGCCCGACCACCTACTACATCGACAACAACGGTCCGACCGGCTACGAGTACGACCTCGCGAAGGGATTCGCCGACCGGCTGGGCCTCAAGCTCGAGATGATCGTGCTGGGCAGCGAGGACGAGATCATCGACAAGGTCGCGAGCGGCGCGGCCGATCTTGGCGCGGGCGGCGTGGCGGTGAGCTCGGCGCGTGAAGACATGGTTCGCTTCACGGAGCCGGTCTCGCGCGTCGTGCCCGAGCTGATCTACCGCACCGGCGGACCGCGGCCGCAGAGCCTCGACGATCTCAAGGGCAAGCTCGCGGTGCCCGAGGGGAGCGCGGAAGCGCAGCGGCTGATGCAGCTGAAGCGCTTCCATCCCGACATGCGCTGGGAACCGGCGACCGGCGTCGACGTCGAGAATCTTCTCGAGGCCGTTTCCGAAGGTCAGATCGACTACACGATCGGCAACTCGGACCTGGTCGCGATCAATCAGCGCTACTTCCCCAAGCTCGCGGTCGCGTTCCCGCTCGCCGAAGTCCAGCAGCTCGCCTGGGCGCTGCGCAAGGGCGACGACTCGCTCTACGCGGCCGCGGCCGACTACCTGCGCGACACCTCGGGCGCCGAGCGCGACAAGCTGCGCGACCGCTACTTCGGCCAGGTCATGCACCCCGTTCAGTTCAGCTCGGTGAGCCTCGCGGCGGACGCGAGCTCGCGCCTGCCGAAGTTCCGCAAGTGGTTCGAGGAGGCCGCGCAGAAGACCAACATGGACTGGCGATTGCTCGCCGCCATCGGCTATCAGGAATCGCACTGGGATCCGTCGGCGGTCAGCCCGACCGGCGTGCGCGGACTGATGATGCTCACCGAAGACACCGCGGCCGAGCTCAAGGTGAAGCGCCGCGAGGATCCGGAGCAGAGCATCGACGGCGGCGCGCGCTACATCAAGCAGACGCTCGCTGCGCTGCCGGCCGAGATCAAGGAGCCCGATCGCAGCTGGATGGCACTCGCGGCGTACAACATCGGCATGGGCCATCTGATCGACGTGCGCAAGCTCACGCAGCAGCGCGGCGGCAATCCGAATCACTGGGTCGACGTGCGCGCCAACCTGCCGCTGCTCACGCAGCCGCGCTGGTTCAAGAAGACCGATTTCGGCTATGCGCGCGGCCACGAGACGGTGACCTACGTCGGCAACGTGCGCACCTACTACGACATGCTCGTCTGGATGACCACGGAGCGGCCGCCACCGCGCCGCGAGGAGGAGAAGCCGGCCGAGGAGAAGAAGGAGAAGAAGAAGAAGGACCCGCTGAACATCAATGCGCCGGTCTTCTGAGCACCTTCACATCTTCAATCGCTCCACGACGCGACCGTTGACGAGATGCTCCTGGATGATCTCCTCGACGTCTTCCTCGTCGACGTAGGTGTACCAGACGCCTTCGGGATAGACGACGACGCACGGGCCCTCTTCGCAGCGATCGAGGCAGCCGGACTGGTTGATGCGCACGTTGCCGGGCCCCGAGAGCTCGAGCTCCTTCACGCGCTTCTTCGCGTAGTCGCGCACGCGGGTGGCGCCCTTGTCGTTGCAGCAGGTGCGATCGCCGGGCGGGCGCTGGTTGCAGCAGAAAAAGACGTGATAGCGGTAGTAGCTGCTCATGCGTCTTGGACCTTCAGGCTGCGGATCACGTGCGCAGCCGCAATCGTCGTGCCGCCGATGAGCAGCGCGCCGCCGACCGGCGACAGGAGGATGAAGAGCCCGGGATCGCCGCCGTAGACGACGATGCCGCCGAGCAGGAAGCCGGCCGGCAGCAGCAGCGATCCGCACACGACGAGCGTCGACGCGATCGACGCCGCGCGTCCCGCGCCGCCGAGCGCGCGCAGGGTCAGCGCGAATGCGATGTTGACCAGCCCGACGAGCACGCCGTGCGCATGGGCGAGCGTCCACAGGAACCGTCGCGTCTCGTTCGCGACGGACAGGTACCACTGCACCTTGAAGCCGTGCAGCGTCTCGAGCGTGAGCCCGAGCAGCATGAACGTCGGCAGCAGGATCCAGCCGAGCGTGAAATGTCGCCGCGTCAGTCTTGCCGTGTCCTGGTCCACGCTCACTCCGATAGCCGAACGGGGCGATTGTCGCGTTGGGAAAGCAATCGTGCGACCGCCGCTGGGTCGAACCCGTCGCGGTGGCCGATCGCGGCCTCGGTCGCTTGGACGCGCTGTGACGGAGGGAGCGCGAGAATGGATCCCGGCAATGCGTCGTCGCCCAGGATCTTGCGCAGGCTGCGCCACGCGACGAGACCCAGCACCTGATACGGATCGTCCATGGCACGCGTCAACTCGGGCACGGCCCATTCTTGCCCCGCGGTCGCTCGCGCCGCCGGCCAGCCCATCGCCCACATCGCGATGGCGCGCTGATGCGCATCGCCGCGATAGAGCCACAGCAGCGAAGCGGGAATCTGCTGCTGATCGGCAGTGAGCGCCGGCTCCGCTTGCTCGTACCACTGAGCGAGATAGCGACCGCTCCAGTCGAGCGTGCGCTCGATGTGGCAGAGATTGCATGCGTTCGGCCGCCCCGTCGCGAGCTCATCGCGTACGCGCGGACTGGAGATCCGATGATCGCGCTCCATCTTGGCGAGCCCGTAAACGGTGTGTGGCATGTGGCAGTTCACGCAGACACTTCCGCTCGATTCGGAGGCGTGATGCGTGTGCGCCACCAGCCGATCGCCCGTCTTGGTCTGGTGGCATTGCTGGCACTGCTCGTTGCCTTCCTCGAACGGGCGCAGCAAGCCGACCCGCCATTGCCCCAGCGCGCGCGCGTCGCCCTCCTGCTTGTGCGGCTCGTGGCAGCTGAGGCATGTGAATTTGCCGCTCTTGAAGCACGGGGAATCGAGCAGTGCGTTGTACTCCCGTCCCGTGACTCGGACGGCGCCGTCCGGCCAGAAGTGCTCGGCATCGTTGCGCGCCTCGCTGCCGACGATGACGCGCCGCGTCACGTTGAGATCGTCCCCCGGGCGGAAGCGGAAGCCTTCGCGGATCCAGTGCTCGAACTCGTCGCGGCGTAGCTCGTGGACGCTATGACACTGTCCGCAAACCTGCGCGCTGCGCTCCGCGGGAAGATGCGCAGGGTTCACGATCCCGCTCGCCGTGGCGATGCCGAGGCGCGCCGAATAGCGTCGCAGTGGATTGGACATCTGCTGAACGTGCCGTCCGCCGGGCCCATGGCAGGCCTCGCACGCAATGCCGAATTCGCCAACCTCGGTTTGCGCCAGATCCGTGCGAGGGAGCTGTGGTCGGGGCCGTCCGTTCGTCGTGTGGCACATGATGCAGTTCGTGTTCCAGCGCGCGTACTCCGCATCGAGCACTTCGTCGGGTGGAACCATGAACACGGAGCGGCGCGGGAACCATAATCGCTCTCGGATCAGGAACACGAATGGCACCTGCGCGAGCATGCGCGAGTTGCCGCTCGATACCCAGTACACCTGGTAATGGTGCGATCCGGTCATGAGCTCGACCGGCCGCTCGATGCGTTCGTCGAGCGAAGGTCCGTGCCACCATTCCGGCTTCGGCATGCCAACCAGAAAACGACCATCACGCTCAGTCAGATCAAGCCGATCGTCGCCCGCGCTCAACGAGACGTCGAACAGGCCCGCCACCGATTCGGGCGACGGCCGCTGCGTCATGGTCCGGTGATATGAGCTGTGCCAGGTTGCGTACTCCCGCGGATGGCACGCCCGGCACTGATCGGAGCTGACGTAGCCGCGATCCTCACTCCTCACCGGGTAGTCGGCGGTCGCGCCGCGGATCATCTCCGCGCTGGCGCCGATGGTCGTCCGCAAGGTCAGCGCGGCCGTGATGCCGACGACGCCGAGGATCAGCAGGCGCGAGAGGCGACCGGGAAACCACGCGCGCAGCGCAACGATGCACGTCGCCGCGAAAATTGCGGCAATTGCGATCAGCAACGCCGGAACCGGATCCGTCACTCGCCAAACCCCTGGAACTCAATCAATTATGTACGTCGGCTCAGGGATTTGGCACCGGAGTTCCCGCGGTCGAGCTCAAGCGCGCCTCGAGCCGCAGCATCAGCAGATCGGCGAGCGCGCTCTGGATGTAGTCGCGCAGGCGCGCCTCCTCGGCTTCCTTGGCGAGCACCTGCTGCGCGTTGAAGAAATAGTCGCGCGAAACCGCCAGCGTGTCGGAGGGCAGCAGGACCTGGTCCTTCCCCAGGACCTCGTAGCGCACCGTCGTGGTGAGCAGGAATTCCAGCGCCTTGCCGTCGGGCCCGACGGACAGCACTTCGCGCTTCTCGTTGAGATCGCGCAGGCGGACGGTGCAGCTCGCTTCATCCTGCGTGCGCGTCACCTTCGCGCCGCGTCGCACGAGTCGCGCGCGCAGCGCCGCTTCGACCGGCGGCTCCGACACGCTGTACGGCAGATCCATGTCGACGTACACCGACTTCAACGGTTCCGGCAACGGTCGCGAGCCGGCGAGATGGAATCCGCAGCCAGCGATCGAGATTGCGATGACTGCTCCGAGGCTTCGCAAGACCGCTGTGGATACGTCCCTGTACGCTTCGGACGCGGCGTCCATACCCCGTACGATCTTGCGAAGCCCCGTAGCAGCCATCGTCATACGACGAGGTTCACGAGCTTGCCGGGCACGACGATCTTCTTCTTCAGCGCCTGGCCCGCGACGAATTTCTGCACGTTCGCTTCCGCGAGCGCGGCGCTGATGATCTCGTCCTGACTCGCCTGCGCCGGCACCTCGATGTTGCCGCGCAGCTTGCCGTTGACCTGCACGACGAGCGAGATCATGTCTGACACCAGCGCGCTGCGATCCGGCTCCGGCCATCGCGCATCGATCACTGGATCCGGATGGCCCAGAGCGAGCCAAAGCTCATGACAGATGTGCGGCGTGATCGGCGACAGGCAGGCGACGAGCGTGTCCAGCGCTTCCTGTACCACGGCCCTGCCCTGCGAGCTAGCGTCGTTGAAATCGGAGACTGCGTTCAACAGTTCCATGCTCGCAGCGACGACGGTGTTGAGCTTCAGACGTCGCCCGATGTCGTCGCCGATCTTCTGGCGCGTCGCATGCGTCTTCTGGCGCAGCTTCTTCTGGTTCGCATCGAGTGACGCGACAGTGAGCGCCGGCGCCGCGCCTTGCGACACGTGCTCGTGCACACGCTTCCACAATTTCTTCAGGAACCGCGCGGAGCCTTCGACGCTCGCGTCGGACCATTCGAGCGTGTCCTCGGGCGAGGACGTGAACATCATGTAGCAGCGCACGGTGTCGGCGCCGTAGCGCTCGACCATGATCTGCGGATCGACGCCGTTGTTCTTCGACTTCGACATGGTGCCGAGGCCGCCCATGTCGACCGGCTTGCCATCGCTCTTGAGCTTCGCGCTCGCGCCGTCGACGGCGACTTCGACGTCGGCCGGATTGAAGTAGACGACGCGCGCGCCTTCCTTGCGCGAATAGATCTGGTTCAGCACCATGCCCTGGGTCAGCAGGTTCGCGAACGGCTCGTCGACGTTCACCATGCCGAGATCGCGCATGAACTTCGTCCAGAAGCGCGAGTACAGCAGATGCAGGATCGCGTGCTCGATGCCGCCGATGTACTGATCGACCGGCATCCAGTAATTCGCGCGCGCATCGACCATCGCGTCGTCGTTGCCGGACGAAGCGAAGCGCAGGAAGTACCACGACGAATCGACGAAGGTGTCCATCGTGTCCGTCTCGCGCCGTGCGCCGCCGCCGCACTTCGGGCACGCGCAGCGCACGAAGTCCTGGTGCTTCGCGAGCGGATTGCCGCTGCCATCCGGCACGAGATCTTCCGGCAGCTTGACCGGCAGCTGATCGTCCGGCACCGGCACGGTGCCGCACTTCGGGCAGTGCACGATCGGGATCGGACAACCCCAATAGCGCTGACGCGAGATGCCCCAGTCGCGCAGGCGCCATTGCACCTGCTTCTCACCAAGGCCTTTCGTCGCGAGATCGGCCGCGATCGCGTCGACCGCGCGCTTGTAGTCAAGCCCGTCGTACTTCCCGGAGTTCACGCACACGCCGGTCTTCTCGGCGTACCGCTCGTGCCACTGCGTCTTGTCGTACGGATTGCCCTCGACGTCGATCACCTGCACGATCGGCAAGCGGTACTTCAGCGCGAACGCGAAGTCGCGCTCGTCGTGGCCCGGCACGCCCATCACGGCGCCCTCGCCGTAGCTCATCAGCACGTAGTTGCCGATCCACAGCGGTACCGGCGCGCCGGTGAGCGGATGACGCACGACGAAGCCGGTGTCGACGCCCTTCTTCTCCTGCGTCGCGAGCTCGGCCTCGGTGACGCCGCCCGCGCGGCACTCGTCGATGAATTTCTTCAGCTCCGGGCGATCGCGCGCCAGGCGCAGCGCCAGCGGATGCTCGGCCGCGATCGCCACGAAGCTCACACCCATCAAGGTGTCGGCACGCGTGGTGAACACCCACAGTTTCTCGTCGCGTCCGTCGAGTGAGTACGGGAACGCGAGCCGCACGCCTTCCGAGCGGCCGATCCAGTTCGCCTGCATCAGGCGCACGCGCTCCGGCCAGCCCGGCAGACGGTCGAGCTCGCGCAGCAGCTCTTCCGAATACGCCGTGATGCGCAGGTAGTACATCGGGATCTCGCGCTTCTCGACCAGCGCGCCGGTGCGCCAGCCGCGACCTTCGATCACCTGCTCGTTCGCGAGCACGGTCTGATCGACCGGATCCCAGTTCACCACGCCGGTCTTCTTGTAGGCGATGCCCTGCTCGAGCATGCGCAGGAACAGCCACTGGTTCCACTTGTAGTACTCGGGCTGGCAGGTCGCGAGCTCGCGTGACCAGTCGATCGCGAAGCCGAGCGACTTGAGCTGCCGCGTCATGTAGGCGATGTTGTCGTAGGTCCACTTCGCGGGCGGCACGCCATTGGCCATCGCGGCGTTCTCCGCAGGCAGGCCGAACGCGTCGAAGCCCATCGGCTGCAGCACGTTCTTTCCGCGCATGCGCTGATAGCGGCTGATCACGTCGCCGATGGTGTAGTTGCGCACATGACCCATGTGCAGCCGACCGGAGGGATACGGGAACATGCACAGGCAATAGAACTTCTCGCGCGCCGGATCTTCCTTGGCGCGGAACGCGTGGCGCTCGTCCCAGAACGCCTGGGCGTCGCGCTCGACGTCTGGGGGTGAGTACTGCTCGCGCATCGCTTCAATCGCCTGGGAAAAAAGGGCGGCTAGTTTACTGCGCCCGCCATCCCAGTACGAATTTTCCACGCAATAGAAGTTTGCATGGAGCGTCCATCGCATCGCTCCCGTCGGCAACATGCCCGCACCGAAATCGCGGACGCTCCGCGGAGACCGACATGCGCATGCGCAACCAAGGCTTCACCCTCATCGAGCTGATGATCGTCGTGGCGATCATCGGCATCCTGGCGTCGATCGCCATTCCGGCGTACAGCGATTACGTGGTCCGGACGAAGGTGGCTGAGGGCTTATCGCTCGCTGGGCGGATGAAGCCGGCGATCTCCGAGTTCTATCTTTCGCAGGGCCGTCTGCCTTCCAGCAACGCGTCGGCAGGCTTGCCCGCCGCCACGAGCTACGCCGCCAACTTCGTCAGCAGCATCGATGTCGGCACGGCGGGCCGCGGGATCGTTACGATCACTTATTCCGCGGATTCCAAAATCTCTGGAAAGACATTGGTCCTCACCCCCTCTACGGCAGCCACGGGCAGCATCCAATGGGTTTGCACGCCAGGAAACGGGATGCCGCCCAGGTTCGTTCCCAACTTCTGCCGCTAGATCCGACTCCACGACTCGCACCGTCAACCCAAGAGTCTCCGCAAGACCCGACGCTCTAAACCGATAACAGGCTCTACACTGGCCAGATGACGCCGATCGAGCGCACTCTGACCATCCGAGTCTCACTTTCGATCGCGACGCTGGCATTCGGGTTGACCCTGCTGCGCTTCACGGTGCAACCCGGTCTTGCATCGCTCGCAGACGACAGCGTCAGTTATCTGGTCATCGCTGAGGTCTGGTCACCCTGGCATCAGGCTT
>DASRHK010000164.1:0-20956 GCA_035650495.1 Nevskiaceae bacterium
CGGGATGTCGTCGCGCACCGGATACGCCAGCCGCGACGCGCGGCACCACAACTCCTGGCGATCGGCATGCCATTCGAGCGGCGCCTTGGAGACGGGACAGACGAGGATGTCGAGCAGTCGCTTGTCCATGTTCATGGCGCCGGTTGGCTGGGTCGGTGGGCCGGAAGCTTCTTCTTCAGCAATTCTCGCACAAGGGTCGTCGCGCCCGGACCCAGATGCGCCGACGCCGGCACGTACCACAAGCGCGACTGCGCCTTGCCGCGGCACTTCACGGCGTCCTTCTCCGTGATCAGCACGGACCAGGGATCCTTGAACTGCAGCTGCTTCGTCTTGAACCGGTAGTGATCCGGGAATGGATGCGGGATCACGTGCATGCCCATGTCCTGGAGATGCCGGAAGAAGCGATCGGGATTGCCGAGCCCGGCGACCGCGTGGACGTTCTGTCCGCTCCAGCGCGACAGCGGCAAGCTCTCACCCGTCGACATCGACACCGCTCGCTCGGTCGCCATGTGCATCATCACGAAGCGCGGATTCGTGGGGCGAAACGGTCCCGAGTTCACCACGACGAGATCGACTTCGTTCATCCGCCCGGGTGGCTCGCGCAACGGTCCCGCCGGCAACGTCGCGCCATTGCCGAGACCACGCTGACCGTCGACGACGCAGATCTCCACGTCGCGCGCGAGCTTGTAATGCTGCAGCCCATCGTCGGCGACGATGATGTCGCACTCCTTGAGATCGACCAGGAATTTCAGGGCCTTCACGCGATTCGGAGCGACGACGACCGGACAGCCGAGTCGCCGGAACAACACGGCTGGCTCATCGCCGCATTCGCGCGCGTCGGTTTTCTCGGTGACGCGCAGCGGATAACGCTTCGCGTGTCCGTGATAGCCGCGCGAGATCACGCCCGGGCGATAACCCCACTGGCGCAGATGCTCGACCAGCCAGATCACGAACGGCGTCTTGCCGGTGCCGCCGACGCTGATGTTGCCGACGACGATCACCGGGATCGGCGCCTTGTGTTTCTGCGCCCACCGAGTCTGCCGCACGCGTCGCGACGCTGCGAGCTTGCGGAACAATGCGGCGAACGGCCGCAGCCACCAGGGCGGCGGCTTCTTCGAATACCAACGATGTTCCAGCCAGGTTCGGAAAGACACGCCGCGATTCTAGTTGTTTATGGTTCCTGGAATTGCATCTGGTGCAATGACGCGTAGACGCCGCCGAGCGCGAGCAGTTCAGCGTGCTTGCCCGTCTCGACGATCCTGCCCTCGCCCATCACGGCGATGAGGTCGGCGTTCTGGATGGTCGACAGCCGATGCGCGATCACGAGCGTCGTGCGACCTTTCACCAGAGCGTCGAGCGCGGCCTGAATGTAGCGCTCCGACTCGGTGTCGAGCGCCGAGGTCGCCTCGTCGAGGATCAGGATCGGGGCGTTCTTGAGCAGCGCTCGCGCGATCGCGATGCGCTGGCGCTGGCCGCCGGAGAGTGCGACGCCGTTCTGGCCCACCGGTGTGTCGAGTTGCTGCGGCAGCTTTTCGATGAAGTCCCAGGCGTACGCGGCTTTTGCGGCAGCGATGATCTGCTCGCGCGTCACGCCGTCGGTGGCGCCGTACGCGATGTTCTCGCCGACGCTCGCGTTGAACAGCACGACGTTCTGGTCGACCAACGCGATCTGGCGCCGCAGGTCGGGCAATCGATAGTCGCGCACATCGACGTCGTCGAGCAGGATGCGGCCCGACTGGGGGTCGTAGAAGCGCGGCAGCATCGACAGCAGCGTCGATTTGCCGCTTCCCGATCGCCCGACGAACGCGACGGTCTGACCCGGCGCGACATCGAGCGTCACGCGATCGACGGCATTCTTCGCATCGTCGGCGTAGCGGAACGTCACCGCGTCGAACCGCACCGCGCCGCGCGCGCGATCGAGCGTGCGCGTGCCGCCTGCGCTTTCGCGCGGAACGTCGAAGAATCCGAAGAGATCTGCGCCGGCGGTGAGGCCGCGCTGGATGCGCTCGTTCAATCCCGACAGCGAGGAGAGTGGACCGCGCAGCGCCAGCATCGCGCCGAGGAACGACGCGAACGTGCCTGGCGACATCTCGCGCATCCACGCCTGATCGGTCGCGAGATACAGGATGATCGCCACCGCGACGCCAGCGATCAGCAGCACGAGCGCGCTCGATCCCGACGACGTCACGACCTGCTTCAACATCTGGCGCCGGATGTACTGATTCACCTCGCCGAACCGCCTGCTCTCCGATTGCTCGCCGCCGTAAACCTTGACCACGCGCCGGCCCGTGATCGCTTCGTCCGCGACATGGGTGACGCCGCCCATCGAATCCTGCAGGCGCTTCGACAGCGTGCGCGAGCGGCGGGAGACGTAGCGCACCGACGTCGCGACGATCGGCCCGAGCACCAGCGAGATCAGCGTGAGCTTCCAGCTGTTGAAGATCATCACCCAGAGCAGACCGATGATCGTGAAGCCGCTCTTCACCACGGAGGTGAGGATGCCGGTCGTGAGCTCGGACACCTGGCCGACGTGATACGTGAGCTTCACCAGCAGGTCGGCGTTGCGCGTGCGATCGTGATACGGGATCGGCAGGTGCAGCATCTGGTCGAACACTTCGGCGCGGAGCTGCGCTGACACTTGCTGGCTCACCCACGCCATGCAGTAGTTCGATCCGAAGTTCGAGCTCGCGCGCACGATGAACAGCGCGATGACCGCCCACGGCAGGATCGCGATGAAGCCGGCATCGCGGTTGGTGAGATTGAAGCCGCGATCCAGCAGCGGCGCGACCAGGCGCATGGTGAGCGCCTCGCTCGCGGCGTAGAGGATCATCGCGATGACGCCCGCCGCGAGCACCCGCCAGTGCGGCGCGGCATAGCGCAGCAAGCGTCGATACACCGCGAAAGGCTTCATGGTCGCTGGCGGCGGAGCCGCGGCGTCGTTCACGAAAGGCAGTTTTCTTTGGCCCGGTGCGCCATGGTATCAATAGCGCCCCTCCAGGAGAGCGCCATGGCGAAGACGCTGTTCGAGAAGATCATCGATCGCGAGATCCCCGGCACGTTCGTGCACGAGGACGAGCTGTGCGTCGCCATCAAGGACATCAATCCGGGCGCGCCGATGCATCTGCTGGTGATCCCGCGCAAGCCGATCCCGCGCCTCTCCGATGCGACGCCCGAAGACCAGGCGCTGCTCGGCCACCTGCTGCTGGTGTGCAGTCAGCTCGCCGAGAAGCACGGCAACGGAGAAGCGTTCCGCGTCATCGTCAACAACGGCGCCGGCGCGGGTCAGTCGGTGTTCCATCTGCACCTGCACGTGCTCGGCGGGCGTCCGCTGAAGTGGCCGCCGGGATAGAAAAACAAAGGGGCCTTGCGGCCCCTTTGCTGAAACGAGCGAGCGATCAGGGACCGCAGGTCGCGTTGCCTGTTCCCGCGGTGCAGCTGCCGGTGACCGGCGCAAGCGATCCCGAGCCGATCGCGCTGCGCGCCTGCGAATGCGGCGAGCCGAAGGTGCCGCTGCCGCCATTGAGGCCGATGCCGACCTCGTCGCCGCTGGTGACCGTCGTCGCATCGCAGAGCACGTTGAACGTCAACGTTTGCCTATCCGCTGACAAGGTTGCAAACGTCTTCGTCTTGTCAGCCTTGACCGCGCAGGTGCCGATCGTCGTGCCGAGGTAGTGCGTCACGAACTTGTCATCGCAAGTGATGATCGCCGTGCCTTGCGGACCGCCCGTGCACTCGCCGTTCCCGGCGATGATGTCGCTAAACACCTCGAGCTGCGGATTCGGATCCGCGCTGCTCTGATCGACGAACCAGTTGCCGACCGGCTGCTTATTGGTCGTCAGCACGAAGGAGAACGCGTCGGCGTTCTTGAAGAAGCCGGTGTTGTTTGCGTCGTTCGTCACGGCTGAGTTCGGCCCGGTGCTGTAAGTGAACGCCAGCGGATCGACGGCCGTCACCACGACGTTGTCCTGCGCCACCGCGCCGTTGTTGTCGGTCACCGTCAGGCGGAACGTGAACTTCTGACCGGTGTTGACGCTCGGCATGTCGAAGTTCGGCGTCGCCGTGTTCGCGCCCGTCAGAGTGACGCCGGGACCGGCGATCTGCGACCAGTTGTACGACGTGATCGTGCCGTCGCTGTCGTGGCTGGCGCTGCCGTCCAGCACAACGTTCTGCTGCTGCGACAGCGCGCCGATGTCCGCCCCGGCGTTCGCGACCGGCGGCTGATTGGCATTCACCGTGATGTTCACCGCATCTGCCGGTGACTGCAGGCCGAGGTTGTCGGTGACGATGAGCTGGAACGTCAGCACGGCGGACCCGGTGGTGACCTCCGGCGCCGTGAACGTCGGCTTCGACGCGCTCGCGCTCGACAGCGTCACGGCCGGGCCGTTGGTCTGCGTCCATGCGTAGCTCGCGATGGTTCCGTCCGAATCCGTGCTCGCGGTGCCGTCGAGCGTGACCGTCGCGAGATGGGTCACCGATTGATCCGGGCCCGCGTTCGCCACCGGCGCCACGTCCTTGACGGTCGTGACCGTCACCGTGTCGGTGCCGGTCGCGCCGTTGTTGTCGGTCACCTGCAGCTGCAGCACGACCGCCGCCGACCCGCTCACGACGACCGGCGCGTTGAAGTTGGCCGTCGCCTGCGTCGAGTTGTTGATGCTCACCGGCACGCCGCTCACCTGCGTCCAGAGATACGACGCGATCGTGCCATCAGGATCGGAGCCGCTGCCCGCGAGCGTGACGACGGTTGGAGTCTGCTGCGTCGACGCCGGGACCACCTTGTCCGGTCCCGCGTTGGCGGTGGGCGACTGGTTGGCGACGACGCTGATGACGACGGTGTCCTGCGCGCTGACACCGCTGTTGTCCGTGATCGTGAGGCGGAACGTGAGCGTTGCCGCCGAGTTTGGCGCATGGAACGTGGGTGTCGCGGTGTTGGCGCCGGTCAGCGTCACGGTCGGCGTGCCACTGATCTGCTGCCACGCGTACGATGCGATGGTGCCGTCGGCGTCATTGCTCGCCGAGCCGTTGAGCGTGACGGTCGTCGCGTTGATCTTCACCGACTGGTCTGGTCCCGCGTTGGCGACCGGTGTCGCGTTGACGGGTGCCGCCGCGCCCGGCCTGAACGTGAGGTCGCCCGACAGGAACGTCGGCCGATTCGCAGCCGACACGCACGAGCCCGGGACGTCGGCCTGATCCTCGATCGTGAAGCCGACCGGGATGCCCAGGAAGAATCGATCCGGATTGCCCGACTCGAAGCGCAGCACGTTGAAGCAGGTCTGCTCCTTGAGCGTCTGGCTCGCCGAGTCGGGGATGAAGTCGACGGCGGTCGCCCAGGTGCCCGCTTGCGGCAGGAAGATCGGCGCGTCGCCGATCTGGATCGAGCCCGAGCCGACGTTGCCGGATGCGGAAGGGTTGCCCTGGCACGTCGTGTTGCTCCAGCTCTGGAGGAATTCGGTGAAGCTCGAGCTCGCGGACGTGAACGTGTAGCCGATCTTTCCGGAGCCCGACGCCGACGCGGAACGGAAGATCTGGCAGTCGGAGATCCACGTGCCATCGAGATCGCCCAGGAGGTCCAGCTTCGATGGCTGGTCTTCGGCGGTCTGCGTGATGGTCGACACCAGATGCACGCACACGGTGGCGACGTTGTCGGTGGAGAACGGCGGCGTCTGTTGATCGCGACCGGTGATCTCGAGGCAGAACTGCCCGACGTCGAAGTCGCGCGCCAGCGTGAGCGTCAGCACGAAGCTCTGGCCGTTGCCCGAGATCGGCACTGCCTTCGCGGCCTTGCCGCCAGGGGGATTGTCGACTTCGAAGAAGCTGGTGGTCTGGCCGGTGACCTTGGCGAAGATCGACTCGATCGCCGAGCTGCCCTGGAAGCTCACCGGGATGCTGACGGTGCTGTTGGCGCTCGTCGTGGTCGTCACGGTGCTGGTGCCGGCGTCGACGTGCGGCGCCGCCGAAGTCGTCGATTGCGTCGGAGGCGACCCGGTGATCTGCGTGGCGGTGGCGCCGCCGACCTTGAGCACCATGTTGTCCATCACCTGCTCGGGATTGGCCGGGTCGACGGGCCCTTCATCATTGCCGCCGCAGCTCGCCAGAACGATGGTCCCGACCGCGAGCAGCGCCCGCGCAGAAAGATGTCCCCGGATCATGATCGTCTCCCTCGATTTTCGGCCTCGAACTCTACAGCCACTTCGCCTTGCGGAAAAGCCGGAACAGATAGAGGTCGATGGCCGCCATGACGCCCAGCGTCACGGGATAGCCGTAGATCCAATCGAGCTCCGGCATGTGCCGGAAGTTCATGCCGTAGATGCCCGCGATCAGTGTGGGCACTGCCACCAGCGCGGCATACGAGGCCAGGCGCTTCACCACCTCGGCTTCCTGGATGTTGATCAGCGACAGGTTCACCGAGAGCGCGGTGGTCACGGTGTCGCGCAGTCCTTCGATCGTCCCGTTGAGCCGCGCGAGATGATCGGAAACGTCGCGGAAATAGTCCTGCAGATGCGTGCACAGCGGCGGCGTGCGCCCGCCGAACAGCTTGCCCACGCCTTCCATCAGCGGCGCGACCGCGTGCTTGACGACGCCGAGCCGCTGCTTCAATGCGTAGAGCGCCTCGATGTTCGCGCGTCCCGCCTGATTGCCGAAGATCTGCTCTTCGATCTGTTCGAGGTCGGCTTCGAGCGCGTCGATCACGGGGAAATAGCGATCGACGACGGCGTCCATCAGCGCGTAGAGCACGTAGCCCGACCCGAAGCGCAGCAGATCGGGCTCCCGCTCGCTGCGGGCGCGCACTTCGGACAGCCCGTGCTCCGCGCCGCGGCGCACCGACACGACGTAGTGCGGACCGCTGAAGATGTTCACTTCGCCGACGTGCACTTCGTGGCCGCTCGGCTCGAGCATGTGCAGCACCGCGAAGATCGAATCGCCGTACTCCTCGATCTTGGGCCGCTGATGACCGCGCATCGCGTCCTCGACGGCGAGATCGTGCAGGCCGAATTCCTTCTGCAGATCGAGCAGCTCCTGCGCCTCGGGATCCTTCAGCGCGACCCAGACGAAGCAGTCGGGCCTCGCCGTGTACGCGCGAATCTCGCTGACGGCGATGTCGGCGAGCTTGCGGCCGTTCTGATAGGCGGCGCAGGTGATCAGCATGAAGTTGAGACTATCGCGGGTCGCTCGCGGTTGCGGGCTTGAGCGAGGCTTCGGGCATCGGCGGCACCAGCGTCGCTGCGTCGACCTTCGCGTTGAACCAGTTCACGCCCCAGTGCAGATGCGGACCGGTCGCGCGACCGGTCATGCCCGACAGCGCGATGAGCTCGCCCTGCTTCACGTGCTGCCCTTTCTTCACGAGCAGCTTCGACAGATGGACCATGATCGACGACACGCCGTGGCCGTGATCGACGATGAGCGTGCCGCCGGTGAAATAGAAATCCCTGCCAGCCAGGCGAACGACGCCGTCGGCCGGCGCGACGACCTTGGTGCCGGTCGGCACGGCGATGTCGACGCCCGCGTGCGGTGCTTTCGCCTCGCCGTTCAGGATGCGCTGGCTGCCGAACACGCCGGAGATGCGCCCCTGCGCAGGCCAGATCCAGCTCTGCTCGAAGCCGTCGAGGTCGCTGTCGAGCTCGTGCGCGGCGTGGATCTCCGCCTGCTCTCTCTTGATCCGCGGCATTTCCTTCGACGGCGGATTCACCTTCGCCGGCGGCAGGCCTTCGATGCGCTGGATCTGCCATTCCTGCGTCGCGACGTCGTAGTGGTGCTTCTCTTCCTTGCCGTCGCCGCCGCGGATCACGATCTCGGCATCGGGCTTCTGGTCGCGATCGAGACCGACCACGAAGTCGCCCTTGCCCGACACGCTGAGCTTGCGACCGTTGAACGTCACTTCCGATCCCGGCTCGACGTGCCCGAACACGAGACGGCCTTGCTTCCAGTCGCCGCGGATCTCGAGCGCGCCGGCGATCGCGGCGTGTGCCGTGAACGCGAGCACTGCGGCGACGATAATCCTCACGCGGCGCGCAGGCGCTCGATCGCCTGGGTGAGCGGCAGCGTGTCCTGCTTCTCCTCGCCGCGCCAGCGCAGCGTCACCGTCTTCTCTTCGGCCTCCTTGCGGCCGACGATGACGATCACCGGGATCTTGTGAGTCGCGTGCTCGCGGATCTTGTAGTTGATCTTCTCGTTGCGCAGATCGGTCTCGACGCGCATGCCGGCGTCGGAGAGCTGCTGCGCGACTTCCTTGGCGTACTCGTCTGCATCAGAAACGATCGGCGCGATCACCGCCTGCACTGGAGCGAGCCACAACGGCATCGCGCCGGCGTAGTGCTCGATCAGGATGGCGATGAAGCGCTCCATCGAGCCAACGATCGCCCGATGCAGCATCACCGGCGTCTTGCGGCCGGAGCTCTCGTCGACGTACTCCGCACCGAGCCGGCCCGGCATCATGAAGTCGACCTGCATGGTGCCGAGCTGCCACGAGCGGCCGATCGAATCCTTCAGGTGGTACTCGACCTTCGGGCCATAGAACGCGCCCTCGCCCGGCAGCTCGGTCCACTGCACGCCGGCCTTGCGCAGCGCCGCGCGCAGCGCGTTCTCCGCGACGTCCCACACATCGTCGGTCCCGAGTCGCGGCGTCGGCCGCAACGCCAGCTTGATCGCGACGTCGGTGAAGCCGAAGTCGGCGTACACTTTCATCGCCTGCTGATGGAACGCGGTGACTTCCGGCTCGATCTGCGACTCCATGCACAGGATGTGGCCATCGTCCTGCGTGAAAGCGCGCACGCGCATCAGCCCGTGCAGCGCGCCGGACGGCTCGTTGCGATGGCAGCTGCCGAACTCGCCGTAGCGGATCGGCAGATCGCGATACGAGTGCAATCCCGCGTTGTAGATCTGCACGTGGCCCGGGCAGTTCATCGGCTTCACCGCGTAGGTCCGCTTCTCGGACTCGGTGAAGAACATGTTCTCCTTGTAATTGTCCCAGTGGCCGGACTTCTTCCACAGCGTCACGTCCATGATCAGCGGCGCGCGCACTTCGTGGTAGCCGCTCTTGCGATAGACCTCCCGCACGTAGTTCTCGACCACGCGCCAGATCGCCCAGCCCTTCGGATGCCAGAACACCATGCCCGGCGCTTCTTCCTGCTGATGGAACAGATCGAGCTGCTTGCCGAGCTTGCGGTGATCGCGCTTCTCGGCCTCCTCCATCATCTTGAGATAGGCCTTGAGCTCGTCGTCGGTCGCGAACGCGAGACCGTAGATGCGCTGCAGCTGCGCGTTGTTCGCGTCGCCGCGCCAGTACGCACCTGACACTTTGGTGAGCTTGAACGCGGTGCCGAGCTTGCCCGTCGATGGCAGATGCGGACCTAGGCACATGTCGAGCCACTGGTCGCCCTGCTTGTAGATCGACAGCGTCTCGCCTGGCTTCAAGCCCTCGCGGATCCATTCGGCCTTGAACTTCTCGCCGGCCTTCTCGAAGTGCTTCACCGCGGCGTCGTGCGCCCACTCCTCGCGCGTGATCGGCAGATCGCGCTTCACGATCTCGCGCATCTTGCTCTCGATGCTGGCGAGGTCGGCTTCGGTGAAAGGCTCGGCGCGTGCGAAGTCGTAATAGAAGCCGGTCTCCGTCGCCGGACCGAACGTGATCTGCGTGCCGGGATAAAGCTCCTGCACGGCTTGCGCGAGCACGTGCGCCGCGTCGTGGCGGATCACTTCGAGCGCTTCAGGCTTGTCGCGCGTGACCAGCTCGAGGCTCGCGTCCTTCTCGATCGGGCGCGTCAGGTCCCAGAGCTCGCCGTTGACCTTGGCGACGACGGATTTCTTCGCCAGGCCCGGCGAGATGCCTTGCGCGATGGCGAGCGCCGTCGGCGGCGCGTCGAAGGATTTCTTGTTCCCGTCCGGGAAGGTGATCTGGATGGCCATGTGAAATTTTACGGTACCTTGGAGAGTAAGATCGGTCTGTCGCCCCTGCGGGAGATGACATGAACAAGTGGCTCTTCATCGCGATGCTGCTCGCGGCCGGCACTGCCGATGCGGGCGTGCACAAGTGCAAAACCCCCGAGGGCAAAATCACCTATACCGATCGCGGCTGCCCGCAAGGCCAGGATGTTGCGGGACGGGATCAAGGCGGCACCCAGGGATCGAGCAAGGACGCGGCGAAAGCCACGAATGCCCAAAGCAGCGGACGCCAGGACTTCTACCGCGAGTCGGTGAAATCGGCGGAGCAGAGCGGGCCCAAGCCGTAACTCAAGTCCGCGCGCGTCCCCACGCTACCGCCGCATTCAGACGTGCCAGCGTGCGCTCGCGACCCAGCAACGCCAGCGTCTGATCGATCGGCGGCGAGATCGCCATGCCGGCAACGGCGACGCGGATCGGCTGCGCGATCTTGCCGAGCCCGAGTCCCTTCTCCGCCGCGAAGCCGTTGACCGTCTCGTGCAGCGTCGGCATCGACCAGTCCGCCAGCGCCGACAACTTCGTCGCGAGCTCGCCGAGCGCCGCGACGCCGTTCGCATCGAGATGCTTCGCCGCGTCCTTCTCGTTGTAGCCGGTGAGCTCCGCGTAGAAGAACGCCGATTTCTCCGCCATCTCGACGAGCGTCTTGCAGCGCTCGCGCTGCGCGAGGATCACGTCCTCGAGCTTCGGACCCCTCGTCGGATCGACGCTCATCTTGCGCAGGTGCCAGTCGAGCTCCGGCGCGACGATCGAAGGATCGGCCGTCTTCAGGTACTGGTGATTCACCCACACGGCTTTTTCCATGTCGAACCGCGCGGGACTCTTCTGCACGCGCTCGATGTCGAACAGCTCGATCATCTTCTCGCGCGAGAACAGCTCCTCGTCGCCGTGCGACCAGCCGAGCCGCACGAGATAGTTGAGCAGCGCGTCCGGCATGAAGCCGAGCGAGCGGTACTCGATCACGCTGACCGCGCCGTGACGCTTCGACAGCTTCACGCCGTCGGCGCCGAGGATCATCGGCACATGGGCGTAGCGCGGCGGCTCGGCGCCGAGGGCCTTCAGGATGTTGATCTGGCGCGGCGTGTTGTTGACGTGATCGTCGCCGCGGATCACATGGGTGATCCCCATGTCCCAGTCGTCGACGACGACGCAGAAGTTGTAGGTCGGTGTGCCGTCGCCGCGCGCGATGATCAGGTCGTCGAGCTCGCGGTTGTCGAACGTGATCGGGCCCTTGATCAGATCGTCGACGACGACTTCGCCCGCGATCGGATTCTTGAAGCGAACGACCGGCTGCACGCCGGCAGGCGGCGCCGGCAGTGTCTTTCCCGGCTCGGGGCGCCAGGTGCCGTCGTAGCGCGGCTTCTCCTTGCGCGCCATCTGATCGGCGCGCATGCGGTCGAGCTCTTCCTTGCTGCAATAGCAGTGATACGCCGTGCCCGCGGCGAGCATCTGCGCGATCACCTCCTTGTAGCGGCCGAAGCGCTGCGTCTGGTAGATCGGCGTCTCATCGCTCTTCAAGCCGAGCCAGTCCAGCCCCTCGAAGATCGCCTTCACTGCGCCGTCGGTCGAGCGCTCGCGGTCGGTGTCCTCGATGCGCAGCAGATACTTGCCCCCGCGCCGGCGGGCGTAGAGGTAGCAGAACAGCGCGGTGCGCGCGCCGCCGATGTGCAGGTAGCCGGTCGGGCTCGGCGCGAAGCGGGTGACGACGGACATTGGGATCACGGCAGCGGAAAGGCGCGCATTTTAAACTACGCGCCCCCATGGCCTGCCTCTTCGTCCAGCAGCTCACCGTCATCGACTGCGCCTTCCTCGACGCGGCCCGCGGCCTCGTGGGCGAATCCTGGATCGTCGATCTCGAGCTCGAAGGCGACCTCGACGACCAGTCGATGGTGCTCGACTTCGGCGAAGTGAAGAAGCGGCTCAAGAAGGCGATCGACGGCGCCGCGGATCACAAGCTCGTGGTGCCGATGAACTCGCAGGCGCTGCAGCTCAATCGCGCCGGCGGCCGGATCGAGCTCTTCTTCAGCGCCAAGACTGGGCCGATCGAGCACCAGTCGCCGTCGGCGGCGCTGTGCCAGCTCGAGTCGGCGGACGTCGACGCCGACGCGCTGGCCGCCCACCTGATGCCGTTCGTGCGCAAGCAGGTGCCGGAGAACGTCGAGCGCATCGGCCTCACGCTGCGCAACGAAGCGATCGACGGCGCCTATTACCACTACGTGCACGGACTGAAGAAGCACGCGGGTCACTGCCAGCGCATCGCGCACGGTCATCGCTCGCGGCTGGAGATTCGCGTCGGCGGCGAGCGCAAGGGCAAGCGCGAGCAGGATTGGGCGGATCATTGGCGCGACATCTACGTCGGCTCTTCCGAGGACCTGATCAGTCGCCGCGACGGCCGCCTGCGCTTCGAGTACAAGGCCTCCGAAGGCGCGTTCGCGCTCGAGATCCCCGAGGAGCGCTGCGATCTGTTCGCCGAGGATTCCACCGTCGAGCGCATCGCCGATCACATCGCCCAGCGCATCGCGCCCGAATTCCCCGGCAAGGACGTCGTGGTGCATGCCTTCGAGGGCGTGATGAAGGGCGCGATCGGGCGGCGCCGCATCGGCTAGAATTCGCGCCCCGCTCCCTTGTGGGTCGGCCTCCAGGCCGGCGCTTTTCAAATGTCCGACGATGTGAAGTTCTTCTCCCGCATCTCGATCGAGCAGGTCGAGGAAGGCCGCGAGCTCGCGCCGAAGTTCGACGAGCACGGCTTGATCCCGTGCGTCACCACCGCGCACAAGTCCGGCGAAGTGCTGATGCTCGGCTATATGAACGCCGAAGCGCTGAAGAAGACCATCCTCACCGGCGAGGCGCATTACTTCAGCCGCTCGCGCGGCGTGCTCTGGCACAAGGGCGCGACATCGCGGCTCGTGCAGAAAGTGGTCGAGCTGCGCATCGACGACGATCAGGACGCCGTCTGGCTCCGCGTCGACATCCCGGGCGACGCGAGCTGTCACGTCGGCTATCGCTCGTGCTTCTACCGCTCGATGCCAACCGGCAAGGCCGCGGCGGCGAAGGGCGAGCTACATTTCGAGGAGCAGCAGAAGACCTTCGATCCGAAGAAGGTCTACGGCGACGCGCCGAACCCGACGAAGTTGTAAGCGATGACCATCGCACTGATCGGCGATCGCGATCCCAAGATCCTCGCCCATCAGGCGATCGAGCAGTCGCTCGCGTTGTTCAGCGCGAAGTTCTCCTGGATCGGCACCGAGGAAATCGTCGAGCCGCGTCAGATGCTCGGTGCCTATCGCGGCATCTGGGCGGTTCCCGGCAGTCCTTATCGAGACACCGACGGCGCGCTCGCCGCCATTCAGCACGCCCGCGAGATGCGCGTCCCCTTCCTTGGCACGTGCGGCGGCTTCCAGCACGCACTGCTCGAATACGCACGTAACGTGCTCGGGCTTGCGCACGCCGCCCACGCGGAGCTCGAGCCCGCGGCGTCCGATCCGCTGATCGCACCGCTCGCCTGCGCACTGCTCGAGAAGTCGGACCGCATCCATCTCGTACCGCGCACGCGGCTGCACCGCATCTATGGCGCCGACGTCGTGACCGAGGGCTATCACTGCAGCTACGGTCCGAATCCGCGCTTCGAAGCGCTGCTCTCCGAATCACCGCTGACGATCAACGCGCGCGATGATGTCGGCGAAGTGCGCGGCGTCGAGCTCGACGGGCATCCGTTCTACATCGGAGTGCTGTTCCAGCCCGAGCGCGCGGCGCTCACGGGTAAGCGGCACCCGTTGATCGAGGCGTTCCTCGAAGCTAGTCGCTGACCTCGGCGTTCCAGAAACGGGTGTGTGACCGGCGCCACTCCGTGACGCGGTCCGGCGCCTCGATGACGATCGCGCCGCTCGACCCGGTGATGAGCTTCTTCGCGCCGGTCGCTGAATAGCGAGCGACGACATCGGGTCGCGGATGCCCGAAGTGATTCCGCCAGCCTGCTGCGAACACGACCACGTCGGGCCTGACCGCATTGACGAAAGCGATGGTCGACGACGTCTTGCTGCCATGATGTGGCGCAACCAGCAGACCGGACTTGAGCTGCGCGCCATGCGTGGCGATCAGGTGCTCTTCGGCTCTGGCTTCGATGTCGCCCGGCAATAGGGCCGAGAAAGCGCCGTCGATCTTGAGCACGCACGAGCCGTTGTTATCGCCCCACGTGGCATCGGGTGGATGCAGGATCTCGAAGCGGGCGCCGTCCCATTCCCAGCGCATGCCGTCGCGACAGGGCTCGCCCCGGTCGGTGCCGATCTCGCGCGCGACGCTCATCAGGCGGCGCACCGAGGGCACGCCGCCGGCGTGGTCGTTGTCGCGATGCGAGAGCATCAGGACGTCGAGCTTGCGCACGTTCGCTTGCAACAGATACGGCGCGACGACGGACTGACCCGCGTCGAAGCCATCCTCGAAGGCAGGTCCCGCATCGAACAGCAGCGCGTGATGCGCGGTCTGCGCCACCACCGACAGTCCCTGCCCCACATCGAGCACGGTCACGCGCAGTCCTTGCACGTCCGCAGTCCGCGGCACGACGAGCGGGACGAGACAGAGCAACGCCGGAAGCCGCAACGGCAATCCGCGCGGAGCGATGAGCCACACGATGCCGATCAGCGCAAGCACCAACGCTGCTGGCGGCGGACTCGCGGGAATCCAGACGTGCGGCAGCGACGTCGCGGCCCATTCGAGCGCGAGCCGCAGCTTGACCAGCGCCGCGCCGCACAGCAGCAGCGCCGGGATGCCGATTGCGGGCGCGATCGCGGCGAGGGCAAGTGCGATCAGTAACAGCGGCGTCATGACCGTGACGATCGGTACTGCGACGAGATTGACGAAAGGCCCGAGCCACGCGGCGCCCTGGAAGAAGAACAGCGTCAACGGCACGAGCGCGAACGACAGGATGATCTGCAGCTCGATCGCGGCGCGGATTGCGCCTGGCGCGCGCACGCGACCCGTGCTCACGAACACGATCGCCGCGACGGCGCCGAACGACAGCCACAATCCCGGCGCCAGCACCGCGAACGGATCGCCGAACAGGATCGCGAGCCACGCGAGCGCGAGCACGCGCGTCGCGCCGACGGGCCGATGGGCGAGCGCCGCGAGCAGCACGACGAGCACCATCAGCCACGCGCGCGCGACCGGCGGCTCGAATCCCGCGAGGCCTGCGTAAACGCCCGCGACGATCACCGACCCGATCAGCCCCGCGCGCTGCGCCGGCAAGCGCTCGCACAGCCGCGTCGACGCCGACCACAGCCAGCGGAACACGAAAAACGCGAAGCCCGCGATGATCGCGATATTGAATCCGGAGATCGCGACCAGATGCGACGTGCCGGTCACGCGGAACACATCCCAGTCGTGATCGGTCAGGCCGGATTGATCGCCGGTGGTCAGCGCCGCGATCAGCGCACGCGCGGTCGGGTCCGGGATCCAGCGGACGAGGTCATCGGTGAGTCGCTGTCGCGCGTGCAATAGCCAGCTGCCGCCCTGTGTGTCGCAGGGCTCGCCGTCGCGCACTGTCGCGGTCGCCGTGATGCCTTGCCGGAACAGCCAGCCTTCGTAATCGAAGCCGCCCGGATTGAGCGATCCGTGCGGCGCGCGCACGTGCAACGCGAGTCGCCAGCAATCGCCGCCGCGCACCGGCTGATCGCTGCGATACCAAGCCGTGCGGATGCGTTGCGGCAGATCGTCGCGCTCGGGCTGAAAGATGAATCGCCAGGTTTGCAGGCCGTCAGCACCCTGAGTCATTTCCGGCAACGTGACGATGTGGCCCTGCACGACTATTTCCTCGTTGTGGCGCGCGGCAGGCCAGCGCTCGTCGAGGTAGTGCTGGCCTTCCCACGCCGCGATCAGCACGCCCAAGGCGAACATCGCGTAGGTCGATCGCAAGCGCCACGGGATCAGCGCGGGCAGCGCGATCGCGCAGAGGATCTCGGCGGAGGGCAACTGCGATTGCGCGCAGACGCAGAGGATGCCGGCGGTGAAAGCAGCGATCGCCGCCGGCGTCACGTGAAGCTACAGCGTGTGGGGATTCAGCCGGCCGCCTTCCAGGCGAAGGACGCGATCCATGCGCGCTGCGAGTCGCAAGTCGTGCGTGACGACGATGAGCGCCGTGCCGAGCTCGCGGTTGAGCTCGAGCATCTGCTCGAACACGGTCTCGGCGGTCTTGCTGTCGAGGTTGCCGGTCGGCTCGTCGGCGAGCACGCACGCGGGACGCGTGACGAGCGCGCGCGCAACCGCTGCGCGCTGGCGCTCGCCGCCGGACAATTCGCCCGGCTTGTGGCGCAGGCGCTCCGACAGTCCGACGCGCCCGAGCAGATCCTGCGCCGCGCGCGTGGCTTCGGCGCGCGGCGTGCGACGGATCAGCAGCGGCATCGCCACGTTCTCCACCGCTGTAAACTCCGGCAACAGATGATGGAACTGGTAGACGAACCCGAGCGCGCGATTGCGCAAGGTTCCACGCTCGGCGTCCGAGAGCTTCGACATCGTCGAGCCGAGCACGTTGACCTGACCCGACGTCGGCGAATCGAGCCCGCCGAGCAGGTGCAGCAGCGTCGACTTGCCGGTCCCCGACGCACCGACCACCGCGACGCGCTCGCCGCGCCGGATTTCGAGATTGATGTCCGCGAACACCTCGAGGCGCAGGCGCCCGTCGTCGAACGTCTTGCCGAGATTCGCCGCGCTCAAGACGACGTCGCTCATCGCGCTACTCATACCGCAGCGCCTCCGCCGGCAGCATGCGCGACGCGCGCCAGGATGGGTACAGCGTCGACACGAAGCCGAGCATGAAGGTGAGCGCGCTGACGCGGATCACGTCGGAGAGCTCGAGCTTCGAGGGCAGCTCGCTGATGTAGTAGACGTCGGGCGACAGGAAGCGCTGATTGGTGAGCTTCTCGAGCAGCGGCACCAGCGTCTGCACGTGCAGCGACAGCTCCACCCCGCAGAACACGCCGACGACGGTGCCGACGACGCCGATCACCAGTCCCTGCACCATGAAGATGCCCATGATCGATCCGGGCGTCGCGCCGAGCGTGCGCAGGATCGCGATGTCGGATTGCTTCTCCTGCACCACCATCGTCAGCGTCGACACGATGTTGATCACGGCGACCAGCACGATCAGCGACAGGATGATGAACATCACGATCTTCTCGGTCGCCACTGCGCGGAAGAAGTTCGCGTGCTGCCGCGTCCAGTCGGAGATGTAGTAGATGCCCGGCAGATTGTCGGCGAGCTCGCGCGAAACCTGCGGCGCGCGGAATAGATCGTGCAGCTTGATGCGCACGCCGGTGACGCCCGTGCCCATGCGATAGAGCGCGGCGGCATCGTCGAGGTGCACGAGCACCAGTCCCTTGTCGAATTCGTACATGCCGACTTCGAAGATGCCGGTGACGGTGAAGCGCCGGAAGCGCGGCACGATGCCCGCGGGCGTGACGGCCGCGGCGGCGATCATCAGATCGACCTTGTCGCCGACGCCGACGCCGAGCTCCTGCGCGAGCTCGCGGCCGATGACGATGTTGTAGGCGCCGGGCTGCAGGTCGGTGAGCCGGCCGTCCTTCATCTTGTCGCCGATGTCGGAGACCTTCACTTCCTCGTTGGGCAGGATGCCGCGCAGCATGGTCGGCGAGTTCTCGGCGCCCACGCGCAGCATGCCCTGCCCTTCGATGTAGGGCGCCACGCCGACGACCTCCGGATTCTTCTGCGCGTTCTCGGCGACCTTGCGCCAGTCCTGCAGCCCGCCCTCGACGGCGGAGATCGTTGCATGGGACGCCATGCCGAGTATGCGGACGCGCAGCTCCTGCTCGAAGCCGTTCATCACCGACAGCACGGTGATCAGCGCAGTGACGCCGATGACGATGCAGACGATCGCCACGGCGGTGATGAAGGAGATGACGCGATTGCTGCGCTTGGCGCGGGTGTAGCGAAGCGCGGTGAAGATCTCGAACGGCGTCGACATAGGCGCGCATTAGACCATAGGCCGCAGCGGCCACTCGGTCAGTTGACGTACCCAGCGGAGCCGCCGCTGGGAGCGGCGCCGCGCTAGCGGGCGGCGCGCTTCCGGCCCGCGCTCTTCTTGCGCGCCGGCGCGCCGGCGATCTTCTTCTCCAGCGTGAGGATCGCGTCGTTCAGCGCCTTGCGCAGCCGCTGCAGCGCCTTGACCAGGTCCTTCTTCGGCAGCTTCGGCGCCTTGCCCGAGAGCGTGCTGACGTTCTTCTGCAGCGTCTTGATGCCGCTCTGCAGTCCTTTCTCCAGACCCTTGATCACCTGGACCAGACGATCGATCTGCTTGTTCGCCGCCATCTTGATCTCCGTGGGCGCCGGCACGCTGCCGAGGCCATCGCATCGTAGGCCTGTACAATGACCACTGCCAAGCGCCCCAAGAGCGCGGCATGACGATTCACCACGGGGACAGGGATGAGCATCACGACCTTCACGCGCAGCGCGCCGGCGCTCGCCGCACTTCTTTCGATCAGCTCTGCTTTCGCCTCGACGCCCTCGAGCTCGAGCGTCACGGTGCCCGCCTCCGCGGGCGCGACCGCGGTTGATCACTGGACCGGCACTGCACCGGTCGGCACTGGCGGTGCCGCGAGTCAGTGCCTCGGCGCTCCGGTGATCGAAGACGATCACGTCGTTCACGTCACGGTGCCGGCCGGCACCTACACCACCTTCGACGCGACCTTCAATTTCGAAGTGAGCTGGGCCGACGCCGCGCAGGATCTCGTGCTCACGGTCACCGACGCGAGCGGCAACGTCGTCGGCACTTCCGATGGCAGCGATCCGCAGGAGCAGGTGATCGCGACCAATCTCGCGCCCGGTGATTACACCGTCGCGGTGTGTCCGTTCACGGCGACCGCCGCCGCGGCTTACAACGGCACGCTCACCATAACGACCCAATCGCACGTCCCCTCGCCGCCCGCGCAGCCAGCCTGCGGAACCGATCCCGCGCCGGCGCCGAGGCCGATCGCCTCGACGAATCTCGGCGCGCCGCTGCCGCCCGATCCGGACTATCCCGCGGTCACCGCCGCCGACGCGATCGTCACGGCGTTCGATCACGAGCGCTTCGTGTTCACCGAAGGCGTGCGCTTCCACACGATGATGGTTCCGGCGACGCCGTCGCATGCGGCCGCGTGGGATCGCATCGAGCTCGTGTTCGACAACGTGCAGCCCGGCGACCCGTTCGATCGCGTGTTCGGCGTTTCGGTGAACGGCGTGGAGCTGATGCGCGGCACGACGCCGCGCACGCCGTTCATCCTGCGCAAGGACGTCTCGAAATTCTCCGCGCTGCTGAAGCCCGGCGCGGTCGTCACCGTCGGCTTGATGGACGGCACCTATCTCGGCGAGCAGCAGCCCTCCGTGCGCTTCGAGTTCTACGACGGCGAGATCACCGGCGCGCGCCAGGCGAAGCCCAGGCGC
Source organism: Nevskiaceae bacterium (assembly GCA_035650495.1). Classification (GTDB taxonomy): domain Bacteria; phylum Pseudomonadota; class Gammaproteobacteria; order Nevskiales; family Nevskiaceae; genus DASRHK01. The sequence goes on from DASRHK010000164.1 coordinate 19,360, forward strand.
ATCGTACCGATCCAGACCTTCGCGAGCTTGAACGGCAAGCTTTGCCGGCTCACCTCGCGCATCGACTTCGGCGCCGGCACGCCGGCGAGCGCGCAGATCGACCTGTTCCTCTCCGGTCACTCGTCGGAAGAGTTCTGGTACGCGCCGACCGTCAACGGCAACAACTCGGCGCTGCCGCGCATCTTCCACGTGCTGATCGACGGCAAGGAGATCGGCAAGGTCGTCGGCATGCCGTACGTCTACGCGCTCGCGGGCTTCGACGGCTCGACCGGCGACACCCTGCATCCGATCCTGTGGTGGACGCTGCAGCAGGCGCTCGACGAAGTCGGTCTGCACACGGGCGTCGGCGAAATCCCCGCGTATCGCGTGGTCGTGCCGTCGTCGATGCTGTATCTGCTCGACGGCGTGCACACGGTGGAGATCGTGCAGGAGCACGGGCCGGCCGACGCCGGCATCGGCCGCTGGATCACTAGCGTGCGCGCGATGATGGACTACGCGAAGCCGGGCGCGATCACTCCGACCGGGCTATTACACTAGGCGCTCTTTCGAGGAGCGCTGCATGAGCGAGTACAACGCGGGCTTCAAGGCCACGCCAATGGTGCGCGAATTGGCGCATCGCCTGAACGTCGACATCACGATCGTGACGCCCTCCGGGCCCGGCGAGACCATCACCGCCGAGGATGTCCAGCGCGTCCACAAGATCCTCACCGAGCTCGGGCCGCTCGAGAAGCTGTCGGGTGCGCGCAGGACGATGGCGAGCACGATGGCCCAGGCGCGCGAGCAAGTCGTGACGGCGAGCGTGAGCGACGACGCGCTCCTCGCCGCGTGGGGCGATCCCGCATCGCAGGACCTGACGCTGCGACTGATCCGCGCCCTCGCCGCCGGCGTGAAGGCCGAGCCTTCGCTCAACGCATGGTTCGACGCCACGGAGATCGGCCGGCGCGTGCTGCCGAAGATTCACCTCGGCCTGGCGATCGACACCGCCGAAGGCCAATACGTCTGCGTGATGCAGGACGTCGCCGGTCGCACGAGCGAATCGCTGCGCAAGGGCCTCGACAAGATGAAGCACGACACCGAGAGCCGCACCGTGCCGCCGGAAGAATTGCGCGGCTACACGATCACCTTGTCGAACTTCGGCAAGTTCGGCGGACGCTACGCGAGCTTGCCGATCGTGCCGCCGACGGTCGCGGTCGTCGCCGCGGGAAAAGCACGCGATGCCGTACTGCCGCTGACGGTGACGTTCGATCATCGCGCCGTGACCGGCGGCGAAGCTGCGCGATTCCTCGCGGCGATGATCCAGGATCTCGAGCAGGCACATTGAAGGAGTGGAGATGAAGCGTTTCACGATTGGTTTGTCGATGCTGCTGATCAGCGGCGCCGCGCTCGCCGCGAACGGCGAGCCGAATTTCTGGGGCGGCATCGGCGCCGGCGCCTACACCGGCAAGAACTATCCCGACGACGCCGGCTCCGAGAACGATCCGGGCCACAACAACGTCGGCGGCTATTCGATCCACGGTTCGCTCAACTTCACCGGCGAGCAGGCGACGTTCCGCATCCGCCAGTCCGCGCTGTTCAACTTCACGTCGAACCGCGCCGA
>DASRHK010000165.1:0-15027 GCA_035650495.1 Nevskiaceae bacterium
GAAGGCCGTCGGCGTCGTCATCCCGCAGCTCAACAAGAAGCTCACCGGCATGTCGTTCCGCGTGCCGCTCTCCGACGTCTCCGTCGTCGATCTCACCGCCGAGCTCGAGAAGCCGGCCACGTATAAAGAGATCTGCGCGGAGATGAAGGCGCAGAGCGAAGGCGCGCTGAAGGGCATCCTCGGCTACACCGAAGACAAGGTCGTCGCCACCGATTTCCGCGGCGATGCGCGCACCTCGATCTTCGACGCCGAAGCGGGCATCCAGCTCGATCCGACGTTCGTGAAGCTGATCGCCTGGTACGACAACGAGTGGGGCTACTCCAACAAGTGCCTCGAGATGGTTCGCATCGTCGCGAAATAAGGAGCGCGCGATGGCCGTGTTGCGCATGTCGGAGCTGGATCTCAAGGGCAAGCGTCTCCTGATCCGCCAGGACCTCAACGTCCCGGTCGCCGAAGGCAAGATCACGTCCGACGCGCGCTTGAAAGCGTCGCTGCCGACGCTGAAGGCCGCGCTCGAGAAGGGCGCGTCGATCCTGGTGATCTCGCATCTCGGCCGTCCGAAGGCCGGGCATCCCGAGCCGGAGTCGTCACTGAAGCCGGTCGCCGAGTGGCTCGGCAAAGCGCTCGGTCGCAAGGTGCCGCTCGTCGACAACTGGATCGACGGCGTGCAGCTCAAGCCCGGCGACGTCGCGCTCGGCGAGAACGTGCGCTATCTCAAGGGCGAGAAGGAAGACGACGAGCTGCTTGCGAAGAAGATGGCGAAGCTGTGCGACATCTACGTGATGGATGCTTTCGGGACCGCGCATCGCGCCGAGGCTTCCACGCACGGCGTCGCCAAGTTCGCGCCGGTCGCGTGCGCCGGTCCGCTGCTCTCCGCGGAGCTCGACGCGCTCGGCAAGGCGCTCGCGAAACCTGCGCGGCCGCTCGCGGTGATCGTCGGCGGCAGCAAGGTGTCGACCAAGCTCGACCTGCTCAACAATCTCGCCGACGTCGCCGATCAGCTGATCATCGGCGGCGGCATCGCCAACACCTTCATCGCGGCCGCGGGGCACAAGGTCGGCAAGTCGCTTTACGAGAAGGACATGCTCGCCACCGCCAAGAACATCCGCGCGAAGATCCTGCAGCGCGGCGGCGACATCCCGATCCCCGAAGACGTCGTGGTCGCGACCGAGATCTCCGCCGAGGCACGCGCCGAAGTGCGGGCCGTCTCCGAAGTCCATGAAGACGAGATGATCCTCGACATCGGGCCGAAGACGCGGGCGAAGCTCGTATCGCAGCTCGCGAATGCGGGCACGATCGTCTGGAACGGTCCGGTCGGCGTGTTCGAGTACGATGCATTCGCCGGCGGCACCAAGGCGCTCGCGGACGCGATCGCCAGGAGCAAGGCGTTCTCGCTCGCCGGCGGCGGCGACACGCTCGCCGCGATCGACAAGTTCGGCGTCGCCAAGGGCATCGGCTACATCTCCACGGGCGGCGGCGCGTTCCTCGAGTTCCTCGAGGGCAAGAAGCTGCCGGCAGTGGCGATGCTGGAGTCCCGCGCGCAGTAGGAACCTGTCGGTTGTGACCGCGGTCACAAGTGCGTGAGACAGGGAACGGGGCGAGCGCGTGACTTCAGAATATTTTTGTCTAGGCTCAAGCCTTCGCCCGGGCATAGAATGAAGTCCCAGAGCCCGTTCCCTCGTCAATGAAGCAGTCGCTTGCACTCCGGGTCGGCCAGACCCTGACTATGACGCCCGCGCTGCAGCAGGCGATCCGCCTGTTGCAGCTCTCCAGCACCGATCTCCAGCAGGAGATCCAGGAGGCGCTCGAATCCAACGTGATGCTCGAGGTCGACGAGCCCGAGGCCGAAGCGCCGATCGAGGAAGTCGCGATCGCCGAGCCGCAGATCGACATCCCCGTCACCGCGAAGGAAGAGAAGAGCGAAACCGAGACGCTGGCCGAGGACATCCCCGTCGAGCTCGACTGGGACACCGACGGCAGCTACGAAACCGCGTCCGGCACCAGCGGCCGCGACGCCTCCGAAGAGGAAGAGCTCCACGAATTCCGCCAGGCCAATCTGCACAGCGGCGAGACGCTGCGCGAGCACCTGCTCTGGCAGATGCGCCTTGCCCCGTTCTCCGAAGCCGAGATGCAGATCGCCGAGTACCTGATCGACGCGATCAACGACGACGGCTATCTCGAGAACTTCGCCGAAGCCTGCACGAACCTGCAGCAGTCGATGGGCGCCACGCCCGAGGACGTCGAGCGGGTGCTGAAGGCGATCCAGGATTTCGATCCGCCCGGCGTCGGCGCCCGCGATCTCACCGAATGCCTGCGCCTGCAGCTGCTGCAATTCCCGGAGGAAGCCGAGCGCGATGCCGCGCTCGAGATCGTCGACAAGCACATGCTGCTGCTCGCCCGGCACGACGAAGCGGCGCTCCAGCAGGCGACCGGGCTGGACCCCGAGTTGCTCAAGCAAGCGCTGCTGCTGATCCAGTCGCTGCAGCCGCATCCGGGACGGCCGTATCAGGCGCACGAGGCGAACTACGCCGCGCCCGACGTCATCGTCACCAAGAAAGGCGGCAAGTGGGTGGTGTCGCTGAACAGCGAGACGGCGCCGCGGCTGCGCATCAATCCGCACTATCTGTCGTTCGTGCGGCGCTCGGACACCTCGCGCGACCAGCAGACGCTGAAGACGCACCTGCAGGAGGCGCGCTACTTCATCAGTGCCCTGGAATCCCGTAACGATACGCTCCTTCGGGTCGCCCAGACAATCGTTGAAGAGCAGCGCGCATTTCTGGAATATGGCGAGGAAGCCATGCGTCCCCTCGTGCTGCGCGACGTTGCCGAAAGACTCGGCGTCCATGAGTCGACGGTGTCGCGGGCGACGGCCAACAAGTACATGCTCACGCCGCGCGGCTTCTACGAGCTCAAATACTTCTTCTCCAGCCACGTGCACACCACGCAGGGCGGCACGTGCTCGGCCACCGCCATCCACGCCATGATCAAGCGGCTGATCGGCGGGGAGCCACAGGACAAGCCGCTCTCGGACAGTACGATCGCCGACCTCTTGTTGAAGGAGGGCATTCAGGTCGCGCGGCGCACCGTCGCCAAGTATCGGGAAGCGATGGGCATCCCGCCGTCACACGAGCGCAAGCCCGCGATCCCGAGCAGCATCTGAACGTGTTTCACGGCCCCCGGGGGCCTTCTTCAAGAGGAGTGTGCGATGAATCTGAACATCTCCGGCCATCATGTCGAGCTCACGCCGCCGCTGCGCGGTTACGTCACCGACAAGCTGAAGCGGCTCGAACGCCATTTCGATCACCTGATCAAGGCGAAGGTGATCCTCACGGTGGACAAGCTTCGACACAAGGCGGAGTGCACCGTGCACACGCGCGGTGCTGACCTCCATGCGGAGGCCACCGAAGAGAACATGTATGCGGCGATCGACGTGCTCGTCGACAAGCTCGACGGCCAGACCCGCAAGTTCAAGGAGAAGACCCGCGACCATCACGCCAAGGAGAAGCAGAAAGGCAACGGCGCGGCCTGACCCCGCAAGCGATGTAAAATACCAAGGCCCGGAGAACTTCCGGGCCTTTTGCTTCGGATGAGAACAATATGAAACTTTCCGACATCCTCTCCGCCGACCGCGTCGTCGCCGGCGCCGCGCTCGGCAGCAAGAAGAAAGTGCTCGAAGAGCTGTCGCGCCTGCTCGCGGGCGGCACCACGCTCGCGTCGGGCGACATCTTCAACAGCCTGGTCGGCCGCGAGAAGCTCGGCAGCACCGGGCTCGGCCACGGCGTAGCGATCCCGCACGGGCGCGTCGCCGGCGTGCCGCAGAGCGTCGGCGCGTTCATGCGGCTGAAGCACGCGATCGACTACGACGCGCACGACGGCCAGCCCGTCGACCTGGTGTTCGGCTTGCTGGTGCCGCAGCAGGCGACCGAGGAGCACCTGAAGCATCTCGCGGCGATCGCGGAGATGTTCTCCAACGAGCAGTTCTGCGTGAAGCTGCGCGAGACGGCGGACGACAAGCAGCTGCACAAGCTGATCACGAGCTACACGCCGGCGTAAGCCGCGCGGCCTCGCGTGCCGCGACTGCAGGAATCCCGAATCGACTGGACCGGCGCGCTCACGCTGCAGGGCGCGCTCGTCGAAGTGCATGGGCTGGGCGTGCTGCTCAGCGGCTCGAGCGGCGTCGGCAAGAGCGAGCTCGCGCTCGATCTCGTCTCCCGCGGCCATCGCCTGATCGCCGATGACATCGTCGAGGTGATCCGGCCCGCGACCGGCATCCTGCTCGCGCGCTCACCCGAGCTGTTGCGCGACTATCTCGAGGTCCGCGGGCTGGGCGTGATCAACATCCGCAAGCTGTACGGCGACGCGGCGATGGCAGCGATGCAGCGCCTCGACCTGATCCTGCATCTGGAAAGCCGCGGCGAGACCGCGCCCGACAGCGAGGCCGAAGCCGCCGCGCGCATCAGCGGTCGGCGCGGCGAGCGCGAGATCCTCGGCGTCGCGGTCCCGGAGATCTTTCTGCGCGCGCGCCTCGGGCATAATCAGCGCGCGCTCGTCGAAGCCGCCTGCCGCGATCACTGGCTGCGCCTGTTCGGCAGTCACGCCGATCGCGAATTCATCGCGCTCCAGAAAGAAGCCGTGTCGAGAGATCAACACTGATGCAGCTCGTGATCGTCAGCGGCATGTCCGGCGCCGGCAAGACCGTCGCGCTCAAGCAGTACGAGGACCTCGGCTACTACTGCATCGACAACCTGCCGATCGCGCTGATCGGCGGCCGCTCCTCGCGCGTGATCAAGTCGCTCGAAGGCCGCTACGAGAAGCTCGCGATCGGCATCGACGCGCGCGCGAGCCCGCGCGAGATCCGCGCCTTCCCGAAATACCTGGCGCGCCTGCGCGAGCGCAAGGTGCCGGTGCGCGTGATCTTCCTCACCGCCAGCGACGCCGTGATCCTGCAGCGCTACGCGGAGACCCGGCGCAAGCATCCGCTCACGGGGCCGCAGGTCTCGCTCGAGGAAGCGATCGCGAGGGAGCGGAAGCTTTTGCTGCCGATCGCGGAGTCCTCCGACTTCGTCCTCAACACCGGCGAGTTCAACCTCCATGAGCTGCGCGAGGCGATCCGCCAGCGCGAGCCCACCGCCGAGCGCGGCAAGCTCGGTATCACCTTCGTCTCGTTCGGCTTCAAGAACGGCGCGCCGGAAGGCATCGACTTCCTGTTCGACGTGCGCTGCCTGCCGAATCCACATTGGGAACAGAACCTGCGGCCGAAGACCGGGCTCGATGCGGAAGTCATCGCGTATCTCGAGCAGCACGCCGACGTCCAGAGCATGCTCGGCGACATCCGCAAGTTCCTCGATACGTGGCTGCCGAAGATCGCGGCGCAGGACGTGTCGTATCTCACCGTCGCCGTCGGCTGCACGGGCGGTCGTCATCGCTCGCCGTACATCGTCGAGCGGCTCGCGCAGCATTTCCGCGGCGGCTACGATCCGATCACCGTGACGCATCGCGAGCTGTCATGACCCCGAGGATCCATCCATGAGCGTCGGCATCCTGCTCGTCACCCACGGCCGGCTCGGCCAGCTCCTGCTCAACACCGTCAGCGAGACGATGGGCGCGCTTTCGCTTTCGACCTCGGTGCTCGAGATCCGGCGCGTGCAATCGCCCGACGTCCTGCTGCGGCAAGGTGCGCGGCTGATCGAGAAGCTGAACACGGGGCAGGGCGTGCTGATCTTGACCGATGCGTTCGGCTCGACGCCTTCCAACATCGCCACGCAGCTCGGCGCGACGCCGCAGACGCAGGTCATCGCCGGCGTCAACCTGCCGATGCTGATGCGCATCTACAACTATCCGGCGCTCGATCTCGCCGCGATGACGCAGAACGCGCTCGAAGGCGGCCAGCGCGGCGTCGCGATCTGCCCGCCGCCGGAAAAGAAGTAAGCATCGATGGAACGCAACGTCACCATCGTCAACAAGCTCGGCCTGCACGCGCGCGCGGCGGCGAAGCTCGTCACCACCGCGTCGCGGTTCAAGTCCGACATCCGCATCAAGCGCGACGGCCGCGAGGTGAGCGGCAAGAGCATCATGGGCGTGATGATGCTCGCGGCTGGGATCGGCGCGAAGCTCACGCTGATCGCGGTAGGCAGCGACGAAGCCGAAGCGCTCGACGCGCTGGAAAAGCTGATCGCCGACAAGTTCGGCGAAGGTGCCTGACCATGGCCGTCTGGCTCTCCGGCATCGGCGTCTCGCGCGGCATCGGCATCGGCCGCGTGCAGCGCCTGTCCGGCGGCGACCTCGAGATCCCCGAGTACACGATCGACGCCGGCGACATCGAGCAGGAAGTCGCGCGCTTCCAGGCCGCGCACGCGCGCGCGAAGGAGCAGCTGCGACAGGTCCGCTCGCAGATCCCCGCGGGCACGCCCGGCGACATCGCGGCCTTCATCGACACCCACATCCTGATGCTCGACGACCGCTCGATCACCGAGGCGACCGTCGCGCACATCCGCGCCAACCGCAGCAACGCCGAAGCCGCGCTCAAGCGCTCGCGCGACGCGCTGGTCGCGGTGTTCGAGCAGATGGAGGATCCCTACCTGCGCACGCGCAAGGACGACGTCGAGCACGTCTGCACGCGCGTGCTGCGCATCCTGCTCAAGAGCGAGCGCGCGTTGCCGCAAGGCGCGCGCGACGGGCTCGCCGAGCCGTTCGTCGCGGTCGCCGACGACGTCACGCCCGCCGACATCATCCTGCTCGCGCAGCAATCGGTCGTCGCGTTCGTCACCGAGTACGGCGGACCGCTCTCGCACACCGCGATTCTCGCGCGCAGCCTCGGCATCCCCGCGGTGGTCGGCGTGCACAACGCGCGGCGCCTGCTGCGCGAGGACGAAACGCTGATCGTCGACGGCGAGCGCGGCCACGTGCTCGCGGCGCCCGACGCGATGGCACTCGCGTTCTATCGCAAGAAGCAGGACGACGATCGGGTCTATCGCGCCACGCTGGTGAAGCTCAAGGACGTGCAGGCGGTGTCGCGCGACGGCGCGAAGATCAAGCTGCTCGCGAACATCGAGCTGCCCGAGGACGCGAAGGAAGCCGAAGACGCCGGCGCCGAAGGCGTCGGCCTCTACCGCACCGAGTTCCTCTACATGAATCGCGAAGGGCTGCCGAGCGAGGACGAGCAGTACGACGCGTATGCGCGCGTCATCTCGTCGGTGAAAGGGCAGATCACCATCCGCACGCTCGATCTCGGCGCCGACAAGCAGGTCGATTCCGGCAATCGCCGCGGCCCGACGCCGAACAATCCCGCGCTCGGCCTGCGCGCGATCCGCTTGTGCCTGAAAGAGCCCGACCTGTTCCGCGTCCAGGTGCGCGCCCTGTTGCGCGCGGCGAAGCACGGCCGCACGCAGATCATGATCCCGATGATCTCCAACCTGCAGGAGTTCCGCCAGGCGCAGAGCCTGATCGGCGCCGTGCACGAGGAGCTGCAGCGCGAAGGCAAGGCGCCGGGTTATCAGGTGCCGGTCGGCGCGATGATCGAGATTCCGGCTGCGGCGCTCGTGACGCCGATGCTCTCGCGCTTCGCGCGCTTCTTCTCGATCGGCACCAACGATCTCATCCAGTACACGCTGGCGATCGACCGCGTCGACGACGAAGTGAACTACCTCTACGACCCGTTGCATCCCGCAGTGCTGCAGCTGATCCGCTTGACCATCGAGGGCGGGGCGATCGGCAAGATCCCGGTGGCGATGTGCGGCGAGATGGCGGGCGATCCGCGCTACACGCGGCTGTTGCTCGGGCTCGGACTCACCGAGTTCTCGATGCACCCGTCGAGCGTGCTCGAAGTGAAGCGCCTGATCATCGAGTCCGACGTGGGTCGACTCAAGCGCGAGGTGTCCGAGCTCCTCGCAGAGACCGATCCGGCTTCGCAGCGCGATCGGCTCGAAGCGCTCACGCAGGTTCCGCGCTAGCTAGTTTCCTCATTCGCGGCCGGTGCCCATGCGGGCAGCCGCAGCGAGAAGGTCGCGCCGCAGCCCGGCGCTTCGCTGAACACCTCGATGTCGCCGCCGTGCAGGCGCGCGAAGTGTCGCGTCAGCGGCAATCCGAGCCCGAGACCCTGCCGGCCGGTGCCGCGATGGAACCATTCGAAGATCTCGCGCCGTGCTTCGGGCGTGACGCCGGGTCCTCGGTCGCTGATCGCGATGACGATGTCGCCCGCGTCGCTGCGGACGCTCACTTCGACGGCGCTGTGCTCCGGCGAGAACTTGATCGCGTTGCTGAGCAGATGGCTGAGCGACTGCCGCAGGCGATCGCCGTCGCCCTCGACATGGCATTCGGGGCATTCGTAATCGGTGCGCAGATCGACCCGGCGCGCCGCGGCTTGCGGCTGCACGCCGGACAAGGCGTTCTCGACCAGCGGCACGACCGGCAGCGGCCGGCGATTCAGCTCGAGCTTGCCGTTGATCGCACGGCTCGCGTCCAGCAGCTGGTCGATCAAGCGCACCTGGTCGCGCACGCCGATGCGGATGCCGGCGAGCGCGCGCTGCGCGGCCGGGGAGGCGTCGACGCCGACGTCGCGGCCCGATTCCTCGGCGAGCGCGCGCGAGAGCTCGTTCTCGAGCACGTGGCTCCAGCTCTGGATGACGTTGAGGGGCGAGCGCAGCTCATGTGAGATCACGTCCAGCACGCGTCGCAGCGCGGCAGCGGTCGCGGGACTCGCGCCGTCGACGCGCGCGGCGCTGGTCGCCTGCATCGGAGCTTCGTGGCGGGATTCCTGGGCTCGGGGCGGCGCGATGCGCAAGGAGCGCGGCTGGTCATGGCTTCTCAATCGCATGCGGAAGGTTCGCGAGGAGCGTGCCAGCGCAGGGTGCGGCGTTTTCCCGAGAGCGCCCCGCCGGGATTTGTAAATTTTCGCTGGCGTTTTGCCCTCGGGCACGCCGCGTGCGATGCAAAAAGCGAGGCCCCGCGATCATAGCGGGGCCTCGTGCTACGGCATCCGGGCGGACGCGCCGCCCGCAAACCTCATTGCAGATTGCGCTCGAAATCGCGCACCTGCTCGGTCGCCTTTTCCTTGGCGATCCCGTAGCGCTCCTGGATGCGGCCGATCAGGTAATCGCGCCGGCCCTCGACTTCCGTGAGGTCATCGTCGGTGAGCTTGCCCCACTTCTCCTTGATCTTGCCCTTGAGCTGCTTCCACTGCCCCTTGATCGTGTCTGCTTCCATCGGTACGTCTCCTTCGCTTGATGCCGCGTCACGCGGCCAGATGCTCCTTCAGGTCCCGCATCTCGTCGTGGCACTCGCGCACCTTCGGCAGGTACGCCTGCAGCTGCACGCGCACATCGGTCGATTTCGCCACCTCGATCGCCTTCTGGATCTGCTCGAGCAGCCGGTCCTCGGCTTCCTCGAGCTGGCTCACGTAGATGTGATCGTCGTCGGCCGCCACGGTGGCGACGACGTCCGCGTAGAGGCGGCGCAGCGAGCCGAACAAGGTGCCGCCGTCGGGCGGCCGCTCGCCGCTCGCGGCCAGGTGATCGGACAATCCGGTCACCAGCTCGCGCTTGGCCGCGGCCATCCGCGCGAACACGGCCTTGAGGCGCGCGTTCTTGGTCTTCTCCTGCGCGCTGTCGTAGAAGCTCGCGCCATCGCGCGCGATCTCGACGATGTCCTTGAGTAAGTCGCTGTTGTCGCTCATGCGCTTTCGACTGCGCGTCAGCGGCGATGATTCCCTGTGCAAAACGAAGTGGGGCGCGTCGGGGCCGTTGCGTCCTGCAAGAGCGCCTCCGAACGCATCGGGCGTCGCCGTTTTGCGAATCGTCCGCCGTACAAGCCCTTGGCGGCGAAGAAAGGTCTGGCACGAAGCATGGGAAAGACAGGGGGCGTCGCGAGGCGGCGGCACTTGGCCTCGCGGAACCGATTCACAGGAGAGATCACATGTCGACGAGCGAGATGACCATCTCGGCGCTGATGCTGGCGATGATCGCCGCCGCCGCTTCGGCGCGCGCGAGCACCGTCGACCTGGCTGCACCCGCACCGACGACGAACGGCGTCGCTGCGCAGGCGCAGCTCGTGATGGGGACCAACCTTAGCCACCACCGAGGTGAATTGAAATGAACATCCGCATTTCCGTGATCGCCGCGATGCTGTGCGCCGGTACGCTGGCCGCTTGCAATCGCACCGAGTCGCCGCAGGAAACCCAGCGCGACGTGACGAAGGAGCAGGCCGAAGCCCGCAAGGACGTCGACCAAGCTCGCGCCGACGCGCAGCAGAAGACCGCCGACGCGCAGTACGACGCGGCGAAGGACGCCGCCAAGAACGGCGCGCCGAGCGGCTCCGACACCGCCGAGATCGCGAAGGTCGAAGCGCAGAACGCCTACGACATCGAGAAGAAGAAGGCCGAAGCGGACTATGACGTCGCCAAGCAGAAGTGCGATGCGATGACGGGTCAGCAGAAGGACGCGTGCGTCGACAAGGCGAAGTCCGATCGCGATCAGCGCATCTCCGCTGCGGAGTCGCGGCTCGAGCAGTCCAAGCAGACGACCGGCTCCTCGCAGTAACCAGCTGCTTCCGGCCGCGTTCCCCTCTCCCCGCGCGGCTGGGAACCGAGGCGGCAGGCCCCCCGGCCTGCCGCCTCAATTATTTGCGTCCCTGTAACAGCGCACGCCGTCCAGGCGTGGAGGGAAAAAGCTAGATCTTCTGACGCAGCTTGGAGAACCCTGCCCAGGGATCGCGCTTGTGTTTCCGAAGCCGCGCGCCGAAGTTGCGCACGTTGAACTGCGACGCGGACTTGATGCGCGGCAGCTCTTCCCACGCTAGCGGCGTCGCCACGCCCGCACCGTCGCGGGCACGCACGGAGTAGGACGCCACGCTCGAAGCCGCGAGACCGTTGCGCAGGTAGTCGATGAAGATGCGGTCCTTGCGATTGCCCGCGCCGGCGATCGCGACGAATTCGCCGGGGTGCTCTTTCGCGGCCGACGTCGCGACGCCGTGCGCGAATGCTTTCACGGTGTCCCAATCCGCTTTCGGCTCGAGCGGGATCACGACGTGCAGGCCTTTGCCGCCGGAGGTGCGCACGAAGGATTCGAGCTTCTGCTTGCGCAAGCGCTCGCGCAGCAGCCTCGCGGCCGCCGCGATGCGCTTGAAGGCGACGCCTTCGCCGGGGTCGAGGTCGAGCACGATCTGATCGGGGCGCTCGATGTCGTCGAGCTTCGCGCCCCAGGCATGGATCTCGATCACATTCATCTGCACCAGCGCGGCGAGACCGCGCAGGTCCTCGATGTAGACGACGGTGTTCTTGCCGACCTTGGCGGATTTCACCGCGTCTCCGAATCCCGGCGACGGATTGCGTTGGAAGAAGCAGGGACCGCGCAGCCCACCCGGACAGCGCACCAGCGAGATCGGCCTGCCTGCGAGCGCCGGCAGCATGCGATCGGAAACGGAGAGGTAGTAGTCGAACAGATCACGCTTGGTGATCGGCGGGCTCGTGAACATCACGCGATCGGGATGGGTCAGGCGGAACTGCGTCGGCTTGGCTTTCACGCGCGCGTCCTCCGGTCGATTTCGCGATCCGAGCGCTGCAGATCGCCGAGCTGCTTGTCGGGCCGCATGCCTTTCACCGCACCCTGCCGCACGCGTCCATCTTCGGTGATGCCGCGATGCGCGACCTCCACGATGATGCGCGGCTCGACCCAGGTCGGGTGCGCGCCGCGCAGATCGGAGCGCGAAGGCGTCTCCACCAGCGGCACTGCGCTCGCCCGATGCTTCACGCGCTCGAGCAATTCGTCGACGAGCGCTTCGGTGAACCCGCTGCCGACGCGACCGGCGTAACGATAGCGCTTGCCGTCGCGCGTGGGCTTGGCGAGCAGCACCGAGCCCATGCGGCTGCGCGCGCCCTTGCCGGGCGTGTAGCCGATGATCACGAACTCGTCGGACTCGACGCATTTCACCTTGAGCCAGTCGCCGGTGCGTCCGCCGCGATAGGGCGCCGACACGTCTTTCGCGATGATGCCTTCGAGGCCTTCGCGACAGGCGCGCGCGTAGGCGTCGTCGCCGTGGCCGGTGACGTAGCTCGAGCGCCGGATCGCGCCCCTGGGTTTCTTCAACAGCGCGTGCAATGCATCCTTGCGATCGAGCAGCGGCAGCGCCGCGATGTCGCGACCATCCAGGTGCAGCAGATCGAACGCGAACACGATGAGCTTGCGCGATGCGCGCGGATCGCCCATCCACTGCTGGAGCAATCCGAAGCGGCTGCGGCCTGCGTCGTCGATCGCGACGATCTCGCCGTCGAGCACGCACGATTCGCACGGCAGCGCGCGCATCGCTTCGACCACGTGCGGCAGCTTCGCGGTCCAGTCGAGGCCGTTGCGCGATTGCAGCCAGACGCGATCGCCGCGCCGGAACATCACGATGCGGAAGCCGTCGTACTTCACCTCGTGGATCCAGTCGTCGCCGGTGGGTGCTGCATCGACCAGGCGCGCGAGCGCGAGATCGACGCTCGCCGGAAACGCGCCGCGCGGCGCGGCGTCAGCGCCGCTTCGCGGCATGACGCGTTGCTTTCGGCGCGGCTCGCTGGCGCGGCGATGCTCGCCATTTCTTGAGCGGCGTGTCGTCGGCGACGAACGCCGGCACGACGAATTCGTCGGTGCGCTTGAACAGGAGCCATGTCGGGCGCTTGGGCGCCTTGGTGCGGATCAGCGTCCAGCGGCCTCGCAGGCGCTTGCCGAAGAGCTCGAAGTCGAGATGGCCGTCCTTCAACGCCTTCACAGGATCGTCCTCCGGACGCCAGGTGCCGTTGTCCCAGATGTGCACGACGCCGGCGCCGTAGTGACCTTCGGGGATGGTGCCTTCGAAACCGCCGTACTCGAGCGGATGATCCTCCACTTCCATCGCGAGCCGCTTGATCTTGGGATCGAGCGACGGACCTTTCGGCACCGCCCAGCTGCGCAGCGTGCCACCGACCTGCAGCCGGAAGTCGAAGTGCCGATGGCTCGCGAAGTGCAGCTGCACGACGAACTTCGCGCGCGCGGCCGCGGCTGGTCGTGTCCCACCCGAGGGCTCCGGCGTCGCGCCGAAATCGCGCATGCGCCGATATTTCGTCAGCCGTGTCGTCGCCATCAGCCGATGAACCCGCCGCCGTTGATGTGGATGAACTGGCCGGTGATGTAGGACGCGTCGCGGCTCGCGAGATACACGTAGGCCGGCGCGACCTCCGACGGTTGGCCGGGACGCTTCATCAGCGTGTCCTTGCCGAAGTCGCGCAGCTTCTTGCCCGAGAAGCTTGCGGGGATCAGCGGCGTCCAGATCGGCCCAGGCGCGACGCCGTTCACGCGGATGCCGCGCTCGGCTAGATTCTTCGCGAGCGAGTAGGTGAACGACTCGATCGCGCCTTTGGTCGACGCGTAGTCGAGCAGCACCGGCTGGCCGCGGAACGACGTGACCGATCCCGTGTTGATGATCGTGCTGCCGCGCTTCATGTGCTTCAGCGCTTCCTGCGTGAGATAGAAGAACGGGAAGACGTTGTTGGCGAAGGTCTCGCGCAGCTGCGCGGAAGAGATGTCTTCCGGCTTCTCCTGCACGATCTGCCGCGCGAGGTTGTTGACGAGGATGTCGAGCTTCCCGAATTCGTCGATCGTCTTCTCGACCGCCTTGCGGCAGAACGCTTCGCTCTGCGCATTGCCGCGCAGATGCAGGCAGCGCACGCCTTCATCCGCGATCATGCGGCAGGTCTTTTCCGCGTCGCGATCCTCCTCGAGATAGACGAAGGCGACGTCGCAGCCTTCGCGCGCGAAGTGGACGCCGACCGCGCGGCCGATGCCGCTGTCGCCGCCGGAGATCAGCGCGACCTTGCCTTTGAGCTTTCCGGAGCCGCGATAGGTGGGGTCGATCGTGGCCGGCTCGGGCCGCATCGCGGCTTGGCTGCCAGGGAGCTGCTGGGGCGGTTTCTTGGTTGTTCGTTTCATCGCGCGACTCGGCAAAACTTTTCCCATGGGCATGGTCTAAAAATCGCCAGACTGCGGCGCGCCACCCGTGCGGATTGCACGGTCACCCCTGCGCGCCGATGCGGAATGCGGGGAAATCCCGCAGGACCGCTCTAGAAAACACCAGTAAATTCATCAGCTAATCCAGTTTCCTGCGCTGGCACGAAGCTTGGTATGTCTACGCCGTGCCCGGACACCGGGCCGGTGGGGCATCAGCGGGGAGCGGGCTCCACTTGGGACACCAACAACAAGGAGGGCCAAATGAATCGCAACATCGTCAGCCTCCTGACCTGGGTTGGGCCGCAGGTGCTCATCGCGGTGGCCGTGTTCTTCGCCGCCGACAGCGCCGCCCGCTATCAGGAGAATCAGGACTTGCAGAAGCAATCGCAGATCTGGGCGAGCTACGTATCGCAGCCCGAGCTGAAGATGACGGAGATCGCGGTCGCCGTTCATGGCGGCGAAGCGGTCCTCACCGGCTCGGTGACGAGCCCGGGCGAGCGGGCGCTCGCCGAGAAGATCGCCTTGGCGATCGACGGCATCAAGCACGTCGACAACCGTTTGGAAGTGGCCGCGCGCAGCACGCAGCGCGGCCGGGTCGTACAACACGCTCTCGCCTTTGTAGCGGGAGCGCGCCGCGGCGCTATGACAGGGACGATCGTCTAGCCGCTCAGCGCCGGGATGCAGCCGTCCCGTCGGTCGGTCTGCATCCCGGCATTCAGCACGCCGGCGTCCGCATCGATTCATGAAGAGCTGCTCGCGCACCCCCGGGCGCGACGCCTTCCAGGATCGGTGCGCGCCGGCGGGACTTTTTCGCCCGTCAGGCGCCGGTCGGCGGCCGCCGACCGAAGATCAGCGACACCACGAAGAGTGCGAGGAAGACGACGAACAGGACTTTGGCGATGCCCGCCGCAGCGCCGGCGATGCCGCCGAAGCCGAGGATCGCGGCGATGATCGCGATGATGAGAAAGATCGCGGCGTAGTAAAGCATGACGTTGCTCCTTCTTCGTTGATGAAGGCCGCGGTATGGCGGCACTACAGAATCGCCAACTTCCATGCCACGGACACATCATTGCGA
>DASRHK010000166.1:0-11034 GCA_035650495.1 Nevskiaceae bacterium
GCTGCCGGAGACGATGCCGCTGACGGGCTTGTCGATCGGCGCGATCGGCGAGTCGATCGTCGTTCGCGACGGTGCTGCGCAGCGACAGGTCGAATCAGGTCAGTACCTGCTCTCGTTCGAGGGCGATCCGCGCGAAGGCCAGCTGTCGGTGATCGAGCGCAAGGCGAAGGCGACACCCGTCGTGGAGCCCATCGACGCTCAGGAATGGTTCGAGCGCGCGCTGTCGCTGGAGGCGCAGAACACCGACGAAGCGCTGAGCGCGTATCGACAGGCCGTGAAGAGCGACGCGCTGCGCCTCGATGCGCGCATCAACCTCGGCCGCCTGCTGCACGAGCGCGGCGCGCACGCCGACGCGGAGAAGGTGTATCGCGACGCGATCGCCGAATGCGGCAGCGATCCGCTGCTGCTCTACAACCTGGGCGTGCTGCTCGAGGACATGCGACGCGATGCGGAGGCGATGGCGGCTTACGCATCCGCGCTGCGCGGCGATCCGGACAACGCCGATTGCCATTACAACCTGGCGCTCCTGTGCGAGCGTCTCGGCAAGCCGAAGGAAGCGATCCGCTACATGGCGGCGTATCGGAGACTCACCGCGACCTCGTAGTGTCCGAGGCCGTACGGATCGCGCGTCGTGATCCGCCGACAATCCGCGGATGATCCGCAGCGCTGCCATCGTGATGCTGGCCCTTGCGCTCGCCGTCCCCGCGCACGGCGCGGGCTACATGGTGCAGGGCAATCAGATCCTCGACCCGAACGGTCACGCGCTGCAGCTGCGCGGCATCAGCCATTTCGGCTTCAACGACACCATCCTGGTTCCGGAATATCTCTGGAACATGAGCTGGAAGGCGCAGATCGCGCAGATCAAGCACCTCGGCTTCAACGCCGTGCGCGTACCGTACGCGCCGGAAACGCTCTACAACACGACGCCGGTCGATCAGCTG
Organism: Nevskiaceae bacterium; assembly: GCA_035650495.1. Lineage (GTDB taxonomy): Bacteria > Pseudomonadota > Gammaproteobacteria > Nevskiales > Nevskiaceae > DASRHK01. Next base: position 942 of record DASRHK010000166.1, read on the forward strand.
TCCTTCATCAATCCCGAGCTCAACCCGGACATCATCGGCAAGACCTCGCTGCAGGTGCTCGATCTGTGGATGGCCGAAGCCGATCGCCAGGGGCTCTACATCGTGCTCGATTTCCACAGCGTGACGACGCAGCGGCTGTATCCGCAGTGGTTCGTCGACGATCCCGATGACTACGGCCTGACCTACGACGGCGGGCCGTACACGCAAGCCGACTGGATCCGCGACCTCTCGTTCGTCGCGCAGCGCTACGCGTCGAATCCGCACTTCATGGGCATCGACCTGTACAACGAGCCGCACGGCAAAGTGCGCTGGAGCGCGGGCGATCCGAACCAGACGGACGCGAAGTACTACTGGAAACCCGCGGCCGAAGCCGCGGCGACCGCAGTGCTGCAGGCGAACCCGAATCTGCTGATCTTCGTCGAAGGCATCAACGGCAATTTCGACGACGTCGAGGATGCCGATCCCGAGATGGATTTCGGCGAGGACCTGCAGCCGCAGGGCTACGAGCCGCTGCAGATCCCGTCGAGCAAGCTGGTGCTGTCACCGCACAGCTACGGCCCCGACGTCTACCCGAAAGACTCGTTCAATGCGCCGAGCTTTCCCGCAAATCTCGCGGACGACTGGGAGACGCTGTTCGGCCAGTTCGCCGATCAGCATCCCGTCGTCGTCGGCGAATGGGGCGGCAAGTACGGGCAGGGCACGAGCGGGCAGAAGGACGTCGAGTGGCAGAACGCGTTCGTCGACTACCTGCGCAGCCGCGGCATGACCAGCACGTTCTACTGGGCGTACACGCCCAACAGCGGCGACGCCGGCGGCATCCTCGACGACGATCTCAACGTGCGCGAAGACAAGATGGCGATGCTCAACGTGCTGTGGCACGGCGGCACGCTGCCGACGGACCCGGAGCCCGCCAAGGTCGAGCGCGGCGGCGGCAGCCTCGACCTGCTGCTGCTCGTGCTCTTCGCGGCCGCGCTCAGGGCGCGGCGGCTTGTGCCTCGACCTGGATCTCGAGGCTGACGTCCTCGCCGACGTTGGGCGAATACGCCGACACGCCGAACTCCGAGCGCTTGATCGTTCCGGTCAGGTCGGCGCCGCACGCGGGCACTTTCTTGAGCGGATGCGGCCCGCACTTCAGGTTCTTCACGTCGAGCTTCACCGGCTTGGTCACGCCGTGGATGGTGAGATCGCCATTCGCCGAAGCCAGCTTGTCGCCGCTGAACTTGAGGTCGGTCGCCTTGAAGGTGATCGTCGGGTACTTCGCCGCGTCGAAGAAGTCCGGGCTCTTCAGGTGCTCGTCGAGCTTGGCGACGCCGGTCGAGATCGAAGTGACGTCGATGGTGACGTCGGCGGAGAGCGTCTTCTTGTCGCGATCGATGGTGATGGTGCCGCTCGTCTTGTCGAAGCGGCCGCGGAAGGTCGAGAAGCCGAAGTGCGAGATCGCGAAGCCGGGATGCGTGTGGCCGGCGTCGATGGTGTAGGTCTCCGGCGCGGCGAGCGCGATGCCTGGCGCGACGAGCAGTGCGGCAATCAAGCGGTTCATCTGGACTCCTTGGTCAGCGTGAGACGGAAATGGATCGGCACTTCGTTGGCGACGAGATCGCCCTGGTTCCATTCTCCGCCGCCGACGCCGAAATCGGTGCGACGGATCTGGAAATCGCCGGCGACGACCGCGCCGCCGTCGGGCTGGTTGGTGAGCGTGAACGGCACGGTGATCTCGCGCGGCTTGCCCTTGATCGAGAGCACGCCCTTGGCTTCGTAACGATCGGCCGACAGCGCGCGCACCGACGTCGACTTGAACGTCGCCTTCGGGAATCCGGCCGCGTCGAGCCACGCCTTGTCGACGGCGGTCTGATCGCCTTCGTCGGTGCCGGTCGAGATGCTCGCGATGTCGACGCTGATCTCCGCGGATCCGGCTTCGGGTTTTTTGGGATCGAGATCGATCTTCGCGGTGAAGCGCTTGAAGTCGCCGCTGACCGCGACGCCCATCTGCTTCACCGAGAATCCGATTTCGCTCTTGCCGGCGATCAGCGGACGCTCGGCCGCGATGACCGAGCCGCAGGCGAAGGCGAGTCCGATCGCGAGATGCCTCATGCTTTCGGCGTCGGCGGCCGGATGCCCGGGGTCATCCGCGCGAGCACGTCGTCGCGATCGATGAAGTGATGCTTCAGCGCGGCAGCCGCGTGCAGCACGATCAACCCGAGCAGCAACCATACGACCGCGACGTGGACTTCCTCGAGCGCCTCTCCGAGCGGCGGATCCTTGGAGAGCAGATCCGGGATCGGCAGCTTGCCGAACAGCACCGTCTGGAATCCTTTCGCGGAGCTCATCAGCCAGCCGGTCAGCGGCGCCGCGAACAGGAACAGATAGAGGAGGCGATGCGTGATCCGCGCGGCTTCCTTTTCCCAGGGGCGCATCGTGGCGGGCAGCGGCGGCGGTGCGACCGCCTGACGCCACAGCCAACGCAGCGCGACGACGATGAACGCGAGCACGCCGAGCCACTTGTGGTAGCTGAACAACTGCAGGCGCGTCGGCGAGGGCGGCAGATCGGACATGTACAAGCCGATCGAGAACGATCCAACGAGCATGAACGCCATCAGCCAGTGCGCCGTCTTCGCGACGGCGCCGTATTGCGTCTCGGTGTTGCGGAGTCCCATGCGATCCCCGTGGAGTGTCGGCTAAGACAGACTCCACGGGTCGAAGTGCCGCGTCAAGCGCATCAGAAGAATCCGTGCAGCTCCACGAATCCGACCCGACGATTCTGCAGATCGTTCTGCGGAATGCCGTCGTAATAGCGCAAGCCGCCGCGCACCTGCAGGAACTGGATCGGCGTCCACTCGTAGACCGCGCTCCAGCGCGCGTTCTGGTCGTTGTGCACTTTTGTATCGGGATCGTAAAGCTCCCCGGTGATCTTCACGTTGTGACCCTGGCGCCATTCCCAATCACCTTCGAGCAGTCCGGTCCACAGTCGCCTGCGACCGGTAGCGAAGCCGTCGTCGACGATGTAGTCGGCTTCGGCGAGCCACGCGATCGGACCGGTCCGCAATCCGGCGAACACGTTGCCCATCTTCCTGCGGCCGCCGGCTGCGTCGTTGTAGTTCGCGCTCGCGCCGAGCCGCCACATCGCCTGCACGAACTCTGCGCGCAGGCTGTACTGCTTGCCGTCGTCCTGCTCCGACGCACCCGCGTTGCCGTTGCTGACCGCGAGCTGCGCGGTCCATGACGGCAGCTCGAGCCCGAGCTCGACGCCGTTGTCGGGCGTCTCGTAATTGATCCCGGACACGTCGCGGATGAACGCGGAATCGTCCTGCAGGCGGATGCCGTACGGCAGGTACATGTGGCCGCCCTTCAGGTAATAGCGGCCCTCGTCGAACATCAATCGCGCATACGCTTCGCGATTCTCGCTGCCGCCCGGACCCAGCGACTGATCGGCGTAGATGATCAGATGATCCGGGATCACATTCGCCGCGACGTAGACACGCATGTCTTCCGTGGAGAACGCGTTGCTCGATTTGCCGTGCGGCACGTCGACGTAGCTGTAATCCGCGCGCAGATCGCCGCCGAGCGTGATCATGTTCTTCATCGCGTCGGCCCATTGCCCATAGGCGTCGGTGTCGATGCGCTCCGCCGCGAGCTTGCTCTGCGCGTAGGCGTTGCCGAATACCGTGCGCATGCCGCCGCCGGTGGGGTTGACGTGACACTGCATGCACTTGAAGCCCTCGCGCACGGCGAGGTACGGCTCCGCGTGCGCGAGCGGCGCGAGGAAGAAAACGGAGAGCGCAGCCAGAAGTGGGAGGGACTTCATGGCGCGCTCTCCAGCAGCGCCGGGATGTTGCTCGATGCCGGCGGAGGGGCGCCGTCGGCGATCCATTGGCGAATCACGGCGATGGTGTCGTGGTCGAGGCAGGGCTCGGAGCTCGGGCAGCCATCGGGCATCTGATCGCCCGACTCCTGCGTGCCCTCGATCTTGTGGATGATGTAGCTGTCGTCGGGATTGCCGGGCAGCACGCGCTTGAGCTGCGGCTCCTCCTGGCTCGCGACGTTGACGAGATTGTCGTAGCTCGTCCGCGTGTCGGACAGATGCAAGCCTTGCGGCGCGAGCGCGCCGTGATGGCAGCGGCTGCAGATCGGCGTGAACACGTGCGCCTGGATGTCCTCGATGGTCGGCTGGAACGGTCCGTCGCCGCTCTGATCGCCACCGCCGCCGGTGTTCTCGCCGATCGGCCTGCCGTCGTCGTCGAGCCCCTGGCCGTTGCCGCCGCACGCCGCGAGCGCCATCGCGAGCGCGAATGCCGCGATCCTCCCTGTCGTTGCCATGATCAGCAGCCGTTGCAGGTGATCTTGCCGTAGAGGCCGTTCTCCTCGTCGTTCAGTCCGGCCGCGAAGAACAGCGCGTTGGACGGCTGATTGTTGATGCCATTGCCGAACGCGATGCCCCACAAGCCTTCGAGCGCGATGTCGGTGCCGCCCGCATCCTTGAGCGTGCCGATGAGCGCGCCGGTCGTCGGACTGAACGCGTTGATCTTGCCGTCTCCGAAATTGCCGACCAGCAGGTCGCTGCTGAACGCGCCGAAGCTCGCCGGCGCGAGCGCGATGCCCCACGGTGCGTTGAGCGCGCCGCCAGTGCCGATCACGCGCACCAGGTCGCCGCCCGAGGTGTTGAAGCTGTCGACGATGCCTTTGCCGGCGCCGGGCGATTCATCGCCGGTGCCTTCGTCGCGCTCCGCGTAGGCGACGACGATGCGATTGCCGATCGCCTGGATGCCGAACGGGGCGTAGTGCGCCGGCAGGTTCGGATCGACGAAGCCGGTCGAGGCGACCTTGGCGAAATTGGTGTCGATGACGTCGACCTTGCCGTTGTGGAAATCGGCGGCGTAGAGCTGCGTGCCGGCGATCGCGAGCCCGGTGTAGACCGCGCCGTCGCTCGCCGTGAACTTGGTCTGTGCCGTCGTGCCGGTCGACCATGCTGCGATCGCGCCGCTCTCGCCCGCGAAGATGAAGATCGCGCCGGCGAAGGCGCCGCTGCCGTTGTAGACGATGCCGGTCGGCTCGAACTCTTCGGGCAGCGCGACTTCGAGCGACTGCTTGTTGCCGTTGCCGTCGTAGAGCGTCGACGTGTCGGTGTGGTTGTTCGCGACCCAGACGAAGCCCGCGGGATTGAAGGCGATGCCCCAGGGATTCTTGAGCGAAGCGTCGACGTGACCCGCTGGCGTGTTCTCGCCCGCGTACTTGCCGTTCGGGGTGTCGGCGACGAGCTTGCCGACGGTGTAGCCGCTCTGCATGCCGCCCGTGAAGCCGTCATCGCCGCTGCCGCCGCAAGCCACGATCACGATCGCGGTCGCGCCAGCGAGCAAGGCGCCGATCAGGAAACGTTGCGCGCGCATCTGCAATTCTCCGGTGGTGGATTCTCCGCACTGCGTGAGTGCGAAGGCCGGAGAGAAAAGTTGCTAGCGCCTCATCTGCAGCGGCGCGAAGGTCGCTGCTGGGACCGTGACCGCGCCGGCCGGCGCGCAAGTGCCGCTGGTGCCGAGGTTCAGGAGTGCGGCGCAAGCGTTGACGGTGGCCTGGCCCGACGCGTCGGGCAGGCTCGATCGGCGCAGCAGATCGCGCATCGCCACCGCCGACAGATGCGGCGACTCGCGCAACAAGAGCGCGACCGTTCCGCTCACGTGAGCGGCGGCGAGCGAGGAGCCGGAGGCGAAGTCGTAATGACCGCCGGGCGTCAGCGTCAGGATCTCGCGGCCCGGCGCGCGCAGCACGCCTTCGGCATCGCGCAGCGCTCCGGCGGCATCGACGGCGATCACGCCTGGAATCCCAGCAGGGAAGCCGAGCGTCGAGCCGTCGCGTGGCACTGCACCGACGAAGATCATCCCTTGCTCGAGGCCGCGCATCACGAGCGCAGTGAGCAGCGGATCGGCGGGACCGGCAAGACTCAGGTTGACGATCTGCGCGGTCGACTCGATCGCGGCGCTGATCGCCTGCGCCAGCGTGAACGAATTGCACTGCGCCGCGTCGGCGCGCGGATCGGGTTGCCAGCAAGCCTTGAACGCGAGCAGCTCCGCCTCCGGCGCCACGCCGACGATGCCTTCGCGATTGTTCGCGACCGCGGCGATCACGCCGGCCACGGCCGTGCCGTGACGATCGGCGCCGAAGCGCTGCGCGTCGGCGTCGACGAAATTGCGTTGCACGCGCACGCGGCCTTTCAGGTCGGGATGCGCGGTGTCGAGCCCGGTGTCGACGATCGCAACGCGGACGCCTTCGCCGCGCGACCACTGCTGCGCGGCCTGCGCCTGGATCGCCGCAAAGCCGCGCTGCAGGCTGACGTAAGGATCGTTGTAGCCGTGCGTGGGCGCGGCGTCGGACAGCGTCGAGAACGTCTGCAGCGGTTGCGCGACGCGCACGCGCGGATCGTGCGTGAGCCGCTGGATCACTTCGTCGCGCGACGCCCGCGGTGCGACCTCGAGCACCGCGCAATGCAGCGACAGCGGCACGATCGGCCACGCCGCGACTTCGCGCAGATCGTAGGCGCGCATCAGATCCGCAAGCGTCGCGCGCGCTTCGCCGCTGACGGCATAACGCGGGACGGCGTCGTAGCCGCGCAAGGTCGAACCTGCGCGCGGCGCGGCGGAGTCCGTCGGATTCGCCACCGCGACGACGATCAGCCGGTCGGGCTGTGTTTGCATCTGCGTGATCGCCGCAGGCGGCGTGATCGAAACCGGCGCGCTTGCGCACGCGGTCAAGATCGACGTGGCCAACGCGATCCAGCGCGATCTCATTGCACCGGCTCCGCGAAGATCACGTGTGGATCGGCACGCAGAGCGGCGAGCGCAGACTCCGTGCTCGCGTTCGCCGTCAGCGCCAGCGCATAAGCGCCGGCTTCGCTGGGTCCCGCGACGATCTGCAAGCCATTGCGCTGCAGCAGCGATTGCAGCTGCGATTGCGGCATCTGCGGCGCGAACACGGCGCGCAGGCTCGCACGGGTTGCTGATGGCGCCGGCGAGCTCAAGGTCTGATACGGCGCGCTGACCAGCATGCCGGTCGACAGCGTCGCGAGCCCGATCGCTTCCACGACGACGGCGGCGACGAGCCAGCGCACGACGTTTCCGGTCCGCGGCGCGGCGGTTTCGCCGGCGTCGATGCGCTTCCACAGCTGATCGAGCCCAGCGCGGGCATCGATCGTCGGCTCCGGCGCTTGCAGCATCCCTTGCTGGACTTCGCGCTGGAATGCGAGCTCGCTGCGACAGTCCGCGCACTCGCGCACGTGCGAGTCGACGAGCGCGCGCTCTTCGTCCGAGGCGCGGCCGTTCACGAGCCAGGGGATCAGCTCCCAGGCGCGACGATGATCGAGGGTTTCGCTCATGACGCTTTCTCTTCGCCGCCGATGCGCGGCAGCAGGTTGCGCAGCTTCACGCGCGCATGGAACATCCGCGCCTTCACGGTCGACACCGGGCAGTCCATGATCGCCGCGATCTCCTCGAGCGAATGCCCGAGGAAATAGGCGAGCTCCAGCGTCGTGCGCTGCTCGAGCGGCAGATGCTTCAAGCCGCTTGCGATCCATTCGCGACGCTCCTGCGCCTCGACCTTCTGTTCGATCGACGGATCGGCATAAGTGTCGGTGATCGGCTCTTCGTTGGCGCCACCAGCGCGACGCAGCGACTTCAGCGTGCAGCGGTAGGCGATGCCCATGATCCAGGTCGACACCAGCGAGCTGCCGCGGAACTCGCCGGCTTTCTGCCAGACGATCCACAGCGTGTCGTTGATCACTTCCTCGATCAGGTCTTCGCGGCGCGTGAGCCGGGTGAGGAAGCGCGCGAGGCGGCGGTGATAGTCGCCGTACAGGATTTCGAACGCGGCGCGATCGGACGCGGCGATCCGGCGAAGCAGGTCATGCTCTCGGGCGTTGTCGGTGACGGGCGATGGTCGGTTCATGGCACTCCTCGCCGTAGGTGCCGCGGAACCGCCAAAAGGTTACGCCCCTCCGACATTAAAAGCGCCAGAGGGCGGCGAGCGTCCATTCGTGCGCTGCGTTCTCGTAGAACAAGCGCTTGGCGCTGGCATTGGTGCCGATATAGAGGAGCTGCAGCTGCAAGGATCGCCAGCGGTAGCCCAATCCCGCGCTGTAATAGAGGTATCCCGCATCGAGCTGGCGCCGCACGTCGTAGTAGCCGACGCCCGCGTCCGCAGACCAGCCGCGCCAGATCGGCTGATGCAGCGCCAGGTCGTAGGCGAAAGCGGCGCTGCGGGTGCTGCGATCGTACGTGCGCTCGAACGACGTGTCGGGTGATGCCGCGACGCTCAGGAAGACGCGATCCGCGTACGCGAGCGTGCCGGTGAGCTCGTCGTAGGCGTAGCTGCGGCGGGGGCGATTCCACGGATAGTCGTAATGCACGAACGACAGGCTGCCGTTCCAGTCGGCGGCGATCGCGAAGTTGTAGCCCAGATACGCATTGAGCTCGGCCGTGGTGCGATCGTCGCCGCGTCGCACGCTCGCGGCCCACAGACCTGCGTACCAGTTCTGCTGTGCGTAGTAGTGCAGGTCGATCTGAGCGGAGGGATCGCCGCTCGTCTGCGAGACGCCGCGATACACGTACTCGCTCGCCACACCGACGGATCCGCCCGGCCCCGCGTGCGCGGTCGCGACGAACAGTGCGGCAACGGGCCATGCGCAGCGGACGGTGCGGCGGCGGCTCACGGCGGCTCCTTGCGATGACGGTCGCGAACTCTAACCCCAAAGACGACCCCGCCGGTAACTAATTCCCACGACGCGCATCGCATCGAGTCCTCTCGCCCCGCAGCTTCCTGCCGATGAGGTGCTCGTCGGCAGGAGCGAACGGATGATCGCGCATTACAACAGCTGGATCGTCGCGCTTTCCTACCTGGTCGCGGTGATGGCGTCGTACGTCGCGCTGGACATGGCTGCGCGCGTGTCGGCGACGCGTGGCGGCCCGTACGCGAAGTACTGGCTGATCGGCGGCGCCTGCGCGATGGGCATCGGGATCTGGTCGATGCACTTCGTCGGCATGCTCGCCTTCAGCCTGCCGATCCCGGTGCCGTACAGCGTGCCCGTCACCTTCCTGTCGATGCTGTTCGCCATCGGCGCGTCGGGCATCGCGCTGCACACGATCAGCCGCGGATCGCTGACGCTCGTGCGGCTGCTCGTCGCCGGCCTGATCATGGGCTCCGGCGTTGCGCTGATGCACTACACCGGCATGGCGGCCCTGCAGGTCTACCCGGCGCCGACCTACCACCACGGCCTGTTCTTGCTGTCGATCGCGATCGCCGTCGCTGCGTCGATCGCGGCGATGTGGATCTCGTTCCAGCTCAAGTCGGACACCATCCTCACGGCGTTCTGGAAGAAGTCGGCGAGCGCGCTCGTGATGGGCGTCGCGATCTGGGGCATGCACTTCACCGCGATGGCCGCCGCGGTGTTCGCACCGGACACGTATTGCCTCGGCGATTCCGCGTCGATCGACCACAAGTGGCTCGCGGCCGCGGTGGGTTTCTGCAGCCTGACGTTCTTCGCGACGATGCTGACGGTGTCGATCCTCGACGCGCGGCTCGCGCGGCGAGGGCAGGCGCTGGAGGCGGAGAGCGATCGCTTCTTCAACCAGTCGCTCGATCTCTTGGGCTCCGCCGGCTTCGACGGCTATTTCCGCCGCCTCAATCCCGCGTGGGAGACGGTGCTCGGAATCCCGCGCGCAACGCTGCTGGCCCAGCCGTTCATCGAAGCCGCGCACCCCGCCGATCGCGGCGTCATCGCCAACGCGGTGCGCGACCTCGCGCGCGGCGGAGTCATCAGCGGCGTCGAGTGCCGGCTGCGCTGTGCGGACGGCAGCTATCGCGCGTTCGCCTGGAGCGCCACGCCGCTGGAGAACGGCAGCGGCTTCTACGCCACCGGCCACGACATCACCGACCGCAAGCGCAGCGACGCCGAGCTGCGCGAATCGGAGAAGCGCTTCCGGTCGCTGCTCGAGTCGGCACCGGAGGCGATGATGGTGGTCGGCGAGCGCGGTGGCATCGAGCTCGTCAACGCGCAGGCGGAGAAGACCTTCGGCTACGGGCGCCACGAGCTGATGGGACGCTCCATCGATCTGCT
>DASRHK010000167.1:0-6313 GCA_035650495.1 Nevskiaceae bacterium
GCGAGTGATAGTTCGCGTAATACAGGCCGAACTCGGTGCCGCCGTTGAGCCAGTCCGCGAAATACTTGAGCGCCGCGCCGTACTGCCCGCCTTCGCGCGGCTTGCGCCGCTGTTCTTCCTGGTGATCGCGGAAGATCGTGCGGCTCGCGGTCGACCCGAGCACGCCCGCGCTGTCGATGCAGGGGGTGTTCTGGCCGGCGGCCGGGTTGACGTTGGCCGGATCGCACGTGTCGATCGGCCGGTAGAAGCCGCGCCGGCCGGGATAGCGCGGATCGTCGGTCGGGAACCCCGGATCCTCCGCCGCCTTGCCGAACGACAGCATCGCGTATTCGCCGCCGTCGCCGAGCGTGTCGGACGTCGAGAAGAAGCTGCCCACCGGATCGACCACGACGGTCTTGTTCTGGTACTGATAGAAGCCTTCGATGTTGATGCCTTCCAGCACCTGCGCAGAGATGAACGCCATGCCCACCGGCTGCAAAAGTTCTTTCACGTCGAATCCCGGCAAGCGCAGCAGCGCCTGGTTCGGCGGGCTGATCGAATTGAGCGAGTTCGGAATCAGGAACGCGCTCTCGCCCCAGTTCAGCACCTGATCGCCGACCTTGATCGCGATGTGGCTGTCGCCGATCTCGAACGTGCGCGACACGAAGTAGTCGAGCATCTTGAAGTTGTAGCCGATCTGATCCTTGCCGGCGCGCGAGAAGCCGGTCTTGGTGGGCGAGAACGTCGGATCCGGATGGCGATCCTTTTGGTTCGCGTAGTTCGCATCGTAGAAGAGCAGTCCGCGCGCGAAGACGTGGAAGTCGAACAGATCGAAGTTGAGGTCGCTGGTGATCTTCGCCGTGCCGTGGACGATGTCGTACTGGTCGAAGTTGAGATTGCCGTTGTCGCCGTTCGGCGTGTACGCGCCCGGCGCAGCGATGAAGCCGTCGAGCGGCTCTTGCGCGCTGAACGAGCAAGCCTCCGGGACGAAACCCGCGCTGTAACTGTTGGCGCCGGGCGTAGCGCTCGCGCCGGGATCCTCGCCACCGTAATTGGCGCCGTCGCGATGCAGGCACAGCGAGGGCGTGACGTTGGTCTTGCCGACCAGCGTCTCGTCGCGCTTCTGCATGCGCATCATCGCGCCGACGGTGACGAGGTTGTCGAGCTTGATCGGCACCTCGCCGATGTGGAACTCGAGCGCCGCCGCCGGCGCGGCAAAGAGCGCGGCGCAGATCGCGGCGATGAGACTTTGAGTCTTTCTGCTGGAACCGCTCATGTCCTCCCCCTTGCAAGATTCCGGCGCGTAGGCGCGCCCTATACCGTGATCGTTGCTCCCTTGAGCCGCCCCAGCGTCTCGCGATAGGGCTTGAGTCCCGCCGCGAGCAGCGCGATCGCCGAAAGATTGGCGACGGTGCCGACCACGAGGATCGACCAGCCCACCGCGTTGTCATCGTGGAACACGAAATCGGTCATGGCGGCGATCGCGGTCGGACCGCAGCCCAACCCGATCAGATTGAGGATCAGCAGATAGATCGAGGACGCCTGCGCGCGCATGTTCTGCGGCATCACTTCCTGGATCGCCGCGGCCGACACGCCGAACGGCATGCTCATGGTGAACACCACCGGCGCGAGCGCGACGGCCGCGAGATCGGGGTCGGGGATGATCAGGTAGAACGCGCCGATCAGGACCGTCGCAAGCGCCGCCCACAGTCCGACGCGCACGGACGCGTCGGCGACGCCGCGGCGGCGCACGCGATCGGCGAGCCGTCCGCCGAATGCGATGCCGGCAGATCCGAAGATCACCGTGATCACGCCGAACACGTAGCCGACTTTCGGGATGCTCCAGTGGTGCGTGCGCGCGAAGAAGCTCGGGATCCAAGCGGCCGCCCCGTAGCTCGCGAGCGAGATCAGTCCGAAGCCGACGTTGTGGCACAGCAGCGTTCGCCAGTTGCGCGCGTAGTACTTCACCACTTCGAGGAACGGCAGCCGCTCGCCCGCGCCGACGCCGCTGCGTTCCGGCTCGCGCACCAGCCACAGCGCCGCACTGAACAGCACGCCCGCGATGCCGAGGATCAGGAACACGACTTGCCACGGTCGCGTGCTGCCGACGATCGGCAGCACGAGCTCGCCCTGCCCCGACGCGAACTGGATGACGAAGCCGCCGACGAGATACGCGAGCCCGCCGCCGATATAGATGCCCATCGAGTAGACGCTGATCGCGGTTGCGCGACGCTCGGGCGGGAAGTAGTCGGAGATCATCGAGTACGCCGCGGGCGACAGCGCCGCTTCGCCGACGCCGACGCCGACGCGATAGAGCAGCAGCTGGCCGTAACGCATCGCCGTTCCACACAAGCCGGTCATGAAGCTCCACAGCACGAGACCCGCCGCGATCAGGCCGCGCCGGCTGCCGTGATCGGCGATGCGCGCGAGCGGGATGCCGCAGAACGTATAGAAGAGCGCGAAGGTGAAGCCCATCAGCAGACTGATCTGCGTGTCGCTGATGCCGAGATCGCGACGGATCGGCCCCACGAGCAGCGACAGGATCTGACGATCGACGAAGGAGAAGACGTACGTGAGCATCAGCACGCCCACGACGAACCAGGCGTATGCCAAAGACGGACCCCCCGATCCTCGGTCGCTGTCTGCCATCCTGCTCCCCCGCGCGCGCCCTTAATTAGTGAGCACTGCGCCGCTGCCGGTATGATGCGCCAGCCCCGCCCGGGGCCACAAGGAGAAGTCAGAGCGAGCGGTGGTCCCGGGTCGGTGCGGCGATGCGAATTCAAGCCGCGATGCTTCGCGGCTTAATTCGCTTGGCAGGCTGTTATTTCGGAGGACTGATGTCACTTAAAGGGAAGACTCTGTTCATTACGGGTGGCTCGCGCGGCATCGGGCTCGCCATCGCGGTCCGGGCGGCGCGCGACGGCGCCAACGTCACCATCGCGGCGAAGACCGCGGAGCCGCATCCCAAGCTGCCGGGGACGATCTACACCGCGGCCGAAGAGATCGAGAAAGCCGGCGGCAAGTGCCTGCCGGTGCTCTGCGACATCCGCGACGAAGCGCAGGTGATGAGCGCGGTGAATCAAACGGTCGAGAAATTCGGCGGCATCGACGTGCTGGTCAACAACGCGAGCGCCATCTCGCTGACCAACACGATGGCGACCGACATGAAGAAGTACGACCTCATGAACGGCATCAACGCGCGCGGCACTTACTTGTCGGGCCGCTGCTGCCTGCCGCATCTCAAGAAAGCCAAGAACCCGCACATCCTGACGCTTTCGCCCCCACTCGACATGAAGGCGAAGTGGTTCGGGCCGAACGTCGCCTACTCGATCGCCAAGTGGGGCATGTCGATGTGCACGCTCGGCTGGTCGGAGGAATTCCGCAAGGACGGCATCGCCGCCAATTCATTGTGGCCGCGCACGACGATCGCGACCGCGGCGGTGAAGATGATCGGCGGCGACCCGCTGATCACGAAGTCGCGCACGCCCGAGATCATGGCCGACGCGGCGCACGCGATCCTCACCAAGCCATCGCGCGAGTTCACCGGCAACTTCTGCATCGACGACGTCGTGCTCTGGCAGAACGGCGTGCGGGATTTCTCGAAGTACGCGGTCACGCCGGGGACGAAGGACAAGGATCTGCAGATCGATTTCTTCGTGCCCGACGACACGCCGCAGCTGGCGTAGGAGCTTCCCATGGCGCATTGGCAGCATCGACCCGAATCGCGCTGGAAGGATTTCCAGTTCAACCAGCCCTACGCGAAAGGGCTCAAGCGCCTCAAGGAAGAAGTGCTCGCCAAGACCGATTTCGATCCGGCGACGCTCTGGCAGTGGGGCACGATGCAGGCGATGGCGCTGATCGACATCCTGAAGAGCGCCGAGGAGAAATTCGGCGCGGAAGGTCAGGCACTCGTCTACGACTCGCTGAAGCGCATCGGGCTCGACATCGGCCGGCAGATCCTCAAGGGCACCCAGCTGCCGGAAGGGATGACGAGCGGCGAGTTCGCGTCGTTCTACGCGACGGTGATCAACCGCATCGTCTATGCGTCGCTCGAGGCGCCGAAGATCGACGCCGAGGACAAGGTCAGCTTCGACATCCTGTGGTGTCCGCACCAGGATCATTACGGCGCGTTCGATTGCCGCGTCCAGCGCTATCTCGTGCAAGGGATGATCGAAGCGGCGCGCGAGTTCGCCGGCGCGTTCGGCTTCGACGTGCGCTTCGACTCGACCATCCCGGCCGGCGCCAAGACCTGCCATTTCACGATGTGGAAGGCGAGCCCGGAAGAGAAGGTGCAGTGGGCGGGCTACACGAAGATCCTCGAGGACAAGGCGCTCAAGCACGCCGCCGAGCGCGCGAAAGCAAAGGCCACGGAGCCCGCCAAGTCCTGATGGCGGCTCGGTCGGCGAGCGTACCGACCTGATCTCCCCGGGCTTCGCAGACTGACGACAGACCCTTTCGTCGGGAGTCGGTCATGTCGCGCGTCCTGCCGTCCTTGCTCGTCGTCTGCTTCCTCGCGTCCGCCTGCGACAAGGGCGGCTCCCACGACGTCGCGGATTGCGACCTCGACACGGTGCTCCCGCCCAATGCCGGCACGCCGCCGAAGGAAATCCTCGATCTGCACAAATGGTCGTTGACCATCCCGGTGGACGCGTCCGGCGGCACCTCGGGCACCGCCGATACCGTGACGACGCAGGAATTGCTCAACGGCTATACGTCGCAGTGGTTCTACGGGACCGAAGACAGCGGCGTCGCGTTCTGGGCGCCGGTGAACGGCGCGCGCACGCCGAACAGCCAGTACGCGCGCAGCGAGCTGCGCGAGCTGGTCGATCCCGCCAACGAAAGCGTGAATTGGTTCGTCGGCGACGACGCCACGATGACCGCGGAAGTCGCCGTCAATCGCGTGCCGATCAGCAACGGCAACGCGAAAGTGATCGTCGGCAAGATCGTGCAGTACAGCGCCGACAATCCCGACATCAACTTCCTGATGCACCTGATCTACCACGTGCACGCGAACACGTGCGCGGCCGAGCTCTACGCGCTCGTCGATCAATCACCCAACGGATCGAGCGAGCCCGTGCACGTCCAGCTGATCGACGACGGCCTGCAGCTCAACCACAAGTTCAGCTACACGATCGCCGTGCATCAGGGCGCGCTGACGATCACGTCGGGGTCGCACACGCAGACGGTCCAGATCAACCCGGCTTGGAACAACCTGCCGGTCTACTTCCGCGCGGGCGCGGGATTGAACACCAGCGGATCGGATGCGAACGACGGCGCCGCGGTGACCATCTACAGCTTGTCGGTCACGCATTAAGCCGCGAGCACGCACGCTTCGACCGGCTCGTCGCGTCCCTTGACCTTGTATTTCTTGCGCCGGCCGTCGCATTGCTCGCCTGCGGCGGCGACGGTCGAGGCTTCCGCGTGCACTTCACCGTCGGCGGCTTCGTCGCAGAGGCGCGAAGCGAGATTCACCGTCGGGCCGACCGCGACGTATTCGTAGCGCGCGCCCTGCCCGACGATGCCGACGGCGACTTCGCCGCTGGCGACGCCAACCCCCAGCCCGAGACCCGATCGCTTCTTCACGACGTTGCGCACCGAGCCCTGGATGCGTCGCGCCAGCGCGAGCGCGCGACGCGCGTGATCGGCGAACGGCACCGGCGCGCCGATCAGGATCAGCACGCCGTCGCCGGCGAGATCTTTGATCGTGCCGCCCTCCTGTTCCGCCGCAGTGCCGACTGCGCCGTAGAAATCGCGCAGCAGCTTCAGCACTTGCTCGGGTCGATGCGATTGGGCGTACGCGGTGAAGCCGCGGATGTCGCAGACGACGATCGACACGGTGAGGCGCTGCTGCGCCATCGCGTTCTTCAAGCCGCGCTCGCGCACGAGGTCGGCGACCTGCGGCGCGAGGAAGCGCGCCATGAACTGTCCGCGCGCGCCCTGCACCACGTGATAGCGCAGCGCGCCGATCAGCAGCACGATCTCGCCGAGCGCGATCGCGAACGGCGAGATGTCGCGCGGCAGCGCCATCGCCGTGCCGAGCAGCGGCATCGTGCTCAGCACGCCGAGGATGCGGATGCCTTCCGCTTTATCGGGTCGTGCGCGGAAGACGCGAATGCTCGCGAGCAGCACGAGGAGTCCGGCAAGAGTGCCCGGAACCGCGAACATCAGGAACTCCGGCTGGAACAGCGCGCCGCGGGCGATGGCGTCGGTGAGTCCACGCAGGCGCGTTTCCGGATAGAGCGCCGACAGTCCCGCATAGATCAGCGTGCACGCTTGCGCGCCGCGCAGCATCAATCGCCCGACGGAGTGCTGGCCGTCGAGCTGCAGGATGGTG
>DASRHK010000168.1:0-22291 GCA_035650495.1 Nevskiaceae bacterium
CGGCCGCGCGGTGGAAGCCGTCGATGTTCTGCGTCAGCACGGTGAAGCGCTCGTAGCGCGCTTCGAGCATCGCCAGCGCCTCGTGCGCGACGTTGTGCTTGCAGTCGCGGCACGACGCTTCGATCTGGTGGATGTACTTCCAGGTCACTTCCGGCCGCGATCGCATCATCGCGCCGGACAGCGCCTCCTCGATCGGCACCGCGTCCTCGGTCAGGTCGGACTCGTAGAGCCCGCCGATGCCGCGATAGGTCGGCAGCCCGGAATCCGCGGAGATGCCGGCACCGGTGATGGCGAGCACCCGTCGCGCTGCGCGCAGCTCGGCGGCGACGGCATCGAGCACGGCGTTGGCGCTAAGATCGGGCATGCCCCGCAAGCCCGCGCACGAGCAGTTCGACACGCTTCAGGCGATCCGCGATCACGCGTTCGAGCTGTTCGGGCGGTTCGGCTACGAAGGCGTGTCGGTCGGCGACATCGCCAAGGCGGCGAAGCTGACCAAGGGCGCGCTCTACTGGCATTTCCATGGCAAGGACGATCTGTATCTCGAGTGCCTGAAGCGGCTGCATGCGATCTTCGACGAGTACATTTTCGATCCGATGCGCGCCCAGCAGCAATCGGTCCCGCGCATCATGGCGCTGTTCTCCGGGCTGACGCTGATGCTGCGCGATCCGCGCATCGCGCAGGGCGTCGCCGGCTACTGGCTGGTGCCGTCGCGCACCGAGCGCGACGCTTTCCTGCACGCGCATCGCAAGTTCGAGGAGTCGTCGCGCGCGACCGTGCTCGAGACGCTGCGCCTCGGCGTCGAGCAGGGCCGCTTCAATTTCGGCGACGATCTCGAAGACATGGCGCGCGCGATCATCCTCTTCGTCGAAGCGCTCGTGCTGCCGCTGCGGCACTTAAGCCCGAACGACATCAGCCGCATGATGGGCGTGTACGCGCGCACCTTGTTCCGCGCATACGCAGGCGCCGACGACCTGCTCGCGCTGACGCGCGCGCTGTAGGCGCGGAACGCGCAGCGAGACCGAACGGTCTCATCCGGGATAAAATCGCCGCAATCAGATCCGGAAAACAACTCCATGGATTGGCGTACCCGACCCTCGGACGGCGGCGCGTTCGTCGACGAAGGCAAGAAGGACCGGCCCTGGCTGGTGATGGTGCTCGCAGTGGTTGCCGTGATCGTGCTGATCGGCGGCGTCAAGGCATGCAGCATCATGGCGATGATGAAGGGCATGCAGCAGCCCGAGCCGCACGCCACCGTCACGTCGATGAAAGCGGGCTTCCAGGACTGGCACAGCTCGCTCGATGCGATCGGCAGCGTGCACCCCGTGCACGGCGCCGATCTGTCGACGGAGCTCTCGGGCGTCGTCGACGCCATCAACTTCCGCTCCGGCCAGGACGTCAAGGCAGGCGACGTCATCCTGCAGCTGCATGCCGCGACCGAGCAGGCGCAGTACGATCTTGCCCGCACGAACTTCGAGCGGGCCAAGGCCCAGAACACGCTGAAGCTGATCTCCAAGGCGGATTACGACGCGGCGCTTGCGCAGTACGAAGCCGCCAAGGCGACGGGCGAGAAGAAATCGGTGCGTGCGCCGTTCGCCGGACAGCTCGGCATCATCACGGTGACCGTCGGGCAGTACGTGAACCCGGGCGACCGGATGGTCACGCTGCAGGCGCTCGATCCGATCTACATCGACTTCACCCTGCCGCAGCAAGCGCTGTCGCAGATCGCGCCCGGACAAGCCGTCGCCGCGAGCGTCGACGCCTATCCCGCCGTCAGCTTCTCCGGCACGATCGAAGCGATCGATCCGAAAGTGGACGAGCGCACGCGCAACGTCGCCGTGCGCGCCGCGTTCAAGAATCCGGAGCACAAGCTGCTGCCGGGCATGTTCGCGAGCGTCTCGGTCGACGTCGGTCAGCCACAACGCTATCTCACGCTGCCGCAGACGGCCGTGACGTTCAATCCGTACGGCGAGACGGTCTACGTCATCGTGCCGCGCGGACAGGAGAACGCACCCGATCCGAACGCGCCGCCGGAAGCGCGACCGCAACCAGCGCCGCCCGCGGCTGACAAGTCGAAGCCCACGGGCGATCAGCCGCCGGACAACACGCGCGTCGCGCGCCAGGTGTTCGTGCAAGTCGGCCCCAAGCGCGGCGATCAGGTCGCAATCGTCAAGGGCATCAGGGAAGGCGACGAGGTCGTGACCAGCGGCCAGCTCAAGCTGCGCAACGGCATGCCGGTCGACGTCGACAATTCCGTGCAGCCCACCTTCGACCCGAATCCAACGCCGCAGGAACAGTGAGCGCGCGCGGCCGCACATGAAGTTCACCGACATCTTCATCAAGAAGCCGGTGCTCGCCACGGTGGTGAGCCTGCTCATCCTCGTGCTCGGCTTGCGCGCGGTGTTCGGCTTGCCGATCCGCCAATTCCCGAAGACCGAGAACGCGACGATCACCGTTACGACGGTGTACTACGGCGCGAGCCCCGATCTCATCGCCGGCTTCATCACCACGCCGATCGAGTCCGCGGTCGCCGAAGCGCAGGGCATCGACTACCTCACGTCGAACAGCTCGAGCGGCGCGTCGACGGTCACCGCAACCCTGCTCCTGAACTACGACGCCAACCGCGCGCTCTCCGAGATCACGACGAAGGTGAACTCGGTGCGCAATCAGCTGCCGCCGCAAGCGCAGCAACCGGTCTATACCGTGCAGGTCGGCGAGCGGCAGTCGGCGATGTACATCGGCTTCAACAGCGAGACGCTGTCCGCCAACCAGATCACCGACTACGTGATCCGCGTCGTACAGCCGAAGCTGCAGGCCGTGCCCGGCGTGCAGAACGCGCGGCTGCTCGGCGAGCGTCAGTACGCGCTGCGCGCGTGGCTCGATCCCGCAAAGCTCGCAGCCGTCGGCGTCACCGCCGACGACGTCTACTCGGCGCTGCAGAACAACAACTATCTCTCCGCGCTCGGCTCGACCAAGGGCCAGATGGTGCGCGTCGATCTCACCGCCGGCACCGATCTGCACACCGAGGACGAGTTCCGCAACCTCGTGGTCAAGCAGAACGGCGGCGTGCTGGTGCGGTTGCGCGACGTCGCGACCGTCGTGCTCGGCGCCGAGGATTACGACTCCAACGTCGCCTTCAAGGGCAAGCGCTCGGTGTTCATCGGCGTCAACGTCGCGCCCAACGCGAACGTGCTCAGCGTCATCGAGGGCGTGCACAAGATCTTCCCGGAGATCCAGTCGCTGATGCCGGCCGGCTTGCACGCCGAGATCGGCTACGACGCCGCGGGCTACATCAAGGCGGCGATCCACGAGGTCGAGAAGACGCTGATCGAGACGCTGCTGATCGTGACCGTCGTGATCTTCTGCTTCCTCGGCAGCGTGCGCTCGGTGATCATCCCCACCGTCGCGATGCCGCTGTCGCTGATCGGCGCGTTCTTCATCATGCTGGTGCTCGGCTACAGCATCAATCTGCTGACGCTGCTCGCGCTGGTGCTCGCGATCGGCCTGGTGGTCGACGACGCGATCATCATCGTCGAGAACGTCGACCGCCACATGAAGCTCGGGCAGTCGCCGATCCAGGCGGCGTTCGCCGCGGCACGTGAGCTGGCCGGCCCGATCATCGCGATCTCGATCGTGCTGATCGCGGTCTACGTGCCGATCGGCTTCAAGGGCGGCCTGACCGGCGCGCTGTTCTCCGAGTTCGCCTTCACGCTCGCCGGCGCGGTCGCGATCTCGGCGGTGATCGCGCTGACGCTGTCGCCGATGATGTGCTCGCGCTTCTTCAAGCCCGAGCACGATGCCGGCGCGAATCGCCTCGTCGCGCAGATCGATCGCAACTTCGAGTGGTTCACCAACCTGTACCGCCGCGTGCTGGCACGGATGCTCGCGTCATGGAAAGCCGTGGTCACCTTCGGCTTCATCGTCATCGCGCTGATCTGGGTGATGTGGTCGCTGCCGATGATGGGCGTGCTCGCCAAGAGCGAGCTCGCGCCCGCCGAGGACCAGGGCTTCATGTTCAGCGTCATCCAGGGACCGCCCGATGCGACGACCAAGCAGATGGGCGTCTATCAGCGCCAGGCGTTCGGCGTGATCAGCTCGGTGCCGGAGTACGAGAACGCGTTCCAGTTCGACGGCTCCGCGGTCGGCCCGGTCAACCAGGGCTTCGGCGGCATCGTGCTCAAGCCCTATTCCGAGCGGCATCGCAGCATCACCGCCGTGCAGAAGGAGCTGCAGGATCGCAGCAACAAGATCGCCGGCGCGAACATCTTCTGGATCAATCCGCCCTCGCTGCCCGGCTCGAGCGGCGCGTATCCCGTCGACTTCGTGATCCAGACCACGGCGCCGTTCCGCGATCTGTATCAGGTCGCGCAGAGCGTCATGGCGAAGGCGATGGCGAGCGGCAAGTTCTGGTTCCTCGACAACGATCTCAAGATCGACAAGCCGCAGACGACCGTCGTCGTCGATCGCGACAAGGTCGCGACGCTTGGTCTCACACAGAAGGACGTCGGATCGGCGCTGTCGAACATGCTGGGCGGCGGCTACGTGAATTACTTCAGCATCGCGGGACGCTCTTACAAGGTGATCCCGCAGGTGCAGCAGGAAGAGCGCCTCAATCCCCATCAGATCAAGGATTATTACCTGCGCACGCCGGCAGGCGACATGATCCCCGCGTCGACGGTGATCTCGTTCAAGACGGAAACGGTTCCCGAATCGATCACGCATTTCCAGCGGCTGAACTCCGCGACGCTCGGCGGCGTGACCGGGGCCACGCTCGGCGAAGCGCTCGACACGCTGCGCAAGATCGCGGCGGAGACGCTGCCGCAGGGCTACTCGATCGACTTCGGCGGCGGCTCGCGCCAGTACGTGCAGGAGTCCGGCGGCTTCCTGACCACGCTTGCCTTCGTGCTGATCATCATCTACCTCGTGCTCGCGGCGCAGTTCGAGAGCTTCCTCGATCCGCTCATCGTGATGATGTCGGTGTTCATGGCGATCTTCGGCGCGATGGTGTTCATGTTCCTCGGCTTCGCCACGCTCAACGTCTACACGCAGGTCGGCCTGGTCACGCTGGTCGGCGTGATCAGCAAGCACGGCATCCTCATCGTGCAGTTCGCCAACGAGCAGCAGAAGCTCGGCAAGTCGAAGCGTGAAGCCGTCGAGCTCGCCGCGTCGATCCGGTTACGTCCGATCCTGATGACGACCGCGTCGATGGCGATGGGCGTGGTGCCGCTCCTGATCGCGGCGGGCGCCGGCGCCGTCGCTCGCAATCACATGGGCGTGATCATGTTCTGGGGCATCTCGATCGGCACGCTGTTCACGCTTTTCGTGGTGCCTGCGATGTATCTCCTGCTCGGTGCAGATCACTCGCGCGCCGAGCCAATCGCTGACGGCGAAGCGCCGGCACCGAGCCACTGACGAGCCCGAGCAGCACGAGCAAGACGATCGTCGAAGCGTCGAGCGCACCGCCGCTGCTGCTCGACCCGCCACCGCTGCTGTTGCCGCCCCCGCCGCCGCTGCTGCCGCCCGACGTGGGCGGCGGCGCGCTGCTCGCCATGTTGGGATAGAGATACTTGATGCCGGCGAGATCGTCGGATCGCAGCGAAGCACCGCGTCCGTCGCCGTGGATCGACGGCCGCATGATCGCGTCGTTGAGCAGCGTGTTGGTGATGCATGCGATCAGGCCCGCGTCGCCGCAGGGATGCGCGAGGCCGAGCGTATGGCCGAGCTCGTGGCCGAGCACTTCGGCGATGTTGCCGTTCTCCGAAAGCACGCAGCCGGCGCCGTCCTGCACGACCGTGTCGACCTCGACGATCACCTTGAACGTGCGGCCGTTGAGATCGCGCGTACCCGCGCTGCGCCACGCGGTCATCGCGACAATGCCGCCGCCACCGCAGTTGTAGCTGCCCGCGATGTCGCCATTGGGATCGTTGAACAGGACCGAGTTCACGCCGTCGCCGCGATTCAATCCGCCCGACGCGCCGTTGACGCCGCCGTAGACGTAGCGGACGTTGCTGCCGCCGTCGTTGTTCCAGGCGTTGATCGCGGCCGCCAGCGCGCCGTAGCCGCCGCCCGAAAGACCCGCCTGCCCGACCGGTCCGCCGTACAGCGTGATCGATCCGCCGTTGTCGAACTGGAACCAGCGCGGCGGCGGCGCCGTGTAAAGCACGTATTTCGCCGTCATCACGTCGCGCGGCTGCGCGTCGCTCCAGTAATCGGCTGCCGGCGCGAGACCCGCGCTGCGGCTGCGCAGCCACTTCGCGAAGCGATCGAGATTGCGCACGCGCTCCGGCTGCGCGGCTTTCCCTGGTGAGGAAAGCTCGGCTTCGGACAGGTCGCGGACGAGGACCTGCTCACCTAACGTCGTCGAGCGGACGTGGAATGCGCCGAGCGCCATCTGCGCGATGTCGTAGTTGCCGTCGCTGCGCGCGTTCAGGAACAGGACGGCGGTCTCCGAAGGCTCCAGGTGCACGACACCGGGCACCGTCAGCGCGCCGGGTAGATTCGCGTCGACTGCGCCCGGCTGGCGCACGGAGATCTCCGATCCGCCGACCGATCCCTTGAGCACCGCGTCGACCTGGATGCGATAGCGCTGCGCGTCGAGCACCTGGCCCGGCATCGCGTCGTGCGCGAGCACCTTGCCGACGACGATCGCGTCCGCCGGATCGGCGAGCGCCTCGTCGCTGATCGGCACGTAGCTCATGGCGTGGGCGGCGGGGACATGGCACATCGCGGACACAAGCGCGCACGGCAGCGCGAGCGCGCTGGATCGAATCTTCATCGGGGGGTCACCAACAGAAGGGAACAGGCGGCGGAGGGCGCCGTGCAAGCTGGGTGCCACGGATCGATAGCGGCCGGCGCCGTGAAAGCGCACGGCGGTTGCCGGGATTTCGTCCTCACCGTCGGGAAATCGGCGGCGGCGACGGAGCCTGCATGGAGCAAACCTACTGGTGCCCTTCTAGAATGGCACCCGGATGCGGATCACCGCCGACACCATCCTTCGCTTCGTCATCCCGCTGGTCTACGGCCGGCGCTGGCTGACCTTCAGCCTGCTGATGGCGACCACGGTGGTGCTGGCCTTCGAGGCCATGCACGTGAAGCCCGACGCCGGCTTCGAGAAGCAGATCCCGCTCGATCATCCGTACATGAAGGTCTTCAAGCGCTACGAGAAGGCCTTCGGCGGCGCCAACCTGATCTCGATCGCGGTGATGAACCAGGACGGCGACCTCTACGACGAGCGCATGCTCGATCACCTGAAGAAGATCACCGACGAAGTCTTCTTTCTCCCGGGCGTCGATCGCTCGCGCGTCACGTCGCTGTTCACTCCGGGCGTGCGCTACATCGAGATCGTCGAAGGCGGCTTCGCCGGCGGCGACGTCGTGCCGCGCAACTACACGCCGAGCCCGGAGATGTTCGAATTGGTGCGCCGCAACGTCGCCAAGGCGCGGTTGATCGGGCGCCTGGTCTCCAACGACCAGCGCGGCGCGATGGTGACCGCCGAGCTGCTCGAGCACGATCCGGCGACCGGCGAGAAGCTCGACTATCGCTGGCTCGCCTCCGAGCTCGAGAAGATCCGCGGGCACTACATGAGTCCCGCGCTCTACGAATATCGATTGAAGCGCGACTTCCGCGGCTTCAAGGCCGGCGACGTCGTCGCGCACGCCCACGAGCGGATGCATCTGCGGCCGTTCGCGAAGATCGCCGCCGATCGCACCAGCGCCGACCAGCCGCTCACCTACATTCCGCGCGGCCTGCTCGAAGTCACCGCGAAGCCGAATCCCGACTACGACCCGAAGGTCAACGTCCACATCATCGGCTTCGCCAAGGTGATCGGCGACGTCACCGACGCGAGCCTCGCGGTGATCGGCTTCTTCTTCGTCGCGATCGGGCTCACCGTCGCCTTGCTGTGGATGTTCTGCGGATCGTTCCGCCTTTCGTTGTTACCGCTCTCCGCGGCACTCACCGCGGTGATCTGGGAAATGGGACTGCTCAAGCTCGCGGGCTTCGGGCTCGATCCCTTCGCGATCCTCGTGCCGTTCCTGATCCTGTCGATCGGCGTGTCGCACGGCGTGCAGTACATCAACGGCTGGGGCAACGAAGTCGCGTTCAACGGGCGCAACTCGTTCGACGCGTCGGTGGAAACCTTCCGCCGGTTGTTCGTGCCGGGCACCGTCGCGATCCTCACCAACGTGATCGGCTTCGCGACGCTCGCGTTCATCAAGATCGACATCGTGCGCGAGATGGCGATCAACGCGGCGATGGGCATGGCGGCGGTGATCGTCACCAATAAAGTGCTGCTGCCGATCGTGCTGTCGTGGGTTTCGGTGCCGAACGCCGAGAAATTCCGGCGACGCCAGCGCCTGCGCCAGGAGATGAGCGATCGGCTGTGGCGCGTGCTCGCGACCTTCACCGAGCCGCCGCGCGCGGTCGTCTCGCTTGCCATCGCGGCCATTCTGCTGTGCTGGGCGATTTGGATGTATCCCAAGCTCACCATCGGCGATCAGCAGGTCGGCGTGCCGGAGCTGCGGCAGGAAGGACGCTACAACCAGGACTCGGCCGCGATCGTGAAGAACTTCGCGATCGGCGTCGACGTGCTCAAGGTGATCGCCGAAGCAAAGCCCTACGCGTGCGTCGACTACAACGCGATGGAGGCGATCGACCGCTACACGTGGCACATGCAGAACACGCCGGGCGTGCAATCGGCGATGTCGCTGCCGCTGATCGCGCGCGCCGTGCGCGCCGGCTGGAACGAGGGCTCGCCGAAATGGGCGGTGCTGCCGCGCAACAAGGCGGCGTTCGCGGAGATGATCAACCAGATCCCGACCACGCTCGGCCTCGCCAACCCCGAATGCTCGGCGATGCCGATCCTCGTCTTCACCACCGATCATCGCGCGAAGACGATCTCGAAGATCATCGAAGCGACGAAAGCGTACAACGCGGACAATCGCGACAGCGGCGTGAGCTTCGCGCTCGCTTCGGGCAACGTCGGCGTCATGGCCGCGACCAACGAAGAGATCAAGGCGCGCGAGATCCTGGTGATCGTCTGGGTGCACCTCACGCTGCTGCTCTTCGTGTGGGTCTCGTTCCGCTCGTTCGCGGCCGTGGTGTGCATCATCACGCCGCTGGTGCTGTGCTCGCTGCTCACGTACGGCGGCATGGCGCTGATCGGCATCGGCATGAAGGCGGCGACGCTGCCGGTCGCGGCCTTCGGCGTGGGCATCGGCGTCGACGCCGGCATCTACATCTGGAGCGTGATCGCGAAGAATCTCGGCGAAGGCTTGCCGCTGCGCTCGGCCTACTACCAGGCGCTGCGCTCGACCGGCAAGGCCGCGCTGTTCACGTCGCTGTCGCTGATCATCGCCGTGTTCACGTGGCTGTTCTCCGAGCTGCAGTTCCAGGCCGACATGGGCCTGCTGCTGCTGTTCATGTTCACGGCGAATCTCTTCGGCGCCATACTGCTCCTGCCCGCGCTCGCCTGGCTGTGCTTCCGCTTCAGCCGGCCGGCCGGCGTCGCACTCAAGACCGCCTGAGGAGTCTTACGCGCATGCGACTACGAAATGTCGTTGCGATTGCACTCGCCCTCGGCGCGGGATCGGCGCTCGCGAAGGTTTCTCCGCAGGAAGCCGCGAAGCTCGGCGCGGAGCTGACGCCGATCGGAGCGGAGAAATCCGGCAACAAGGCCGGGACGATCCCCGAATGGACCGGCGGACTGGTCAAGAAAGAATCGCCGCGCGGCGACAATCCGTTCGGCGCCGACAAGCCGCTCTACACGATCACCGCGGCGAATCTCAAGGAGCACGAAGCCAATCTCACGGAAGGCTACAAGGCGATCTTCCGCACCTTCCCCGATTACAAGATGAACGTGTATCCGACGCGCCGCAGCGCGTCGTATCCGCAATGGTTCTACGACGCGACGAAGAAGAACGCGACGGCCGTGGAGATCACCGACAACGGCTTCGGCTTCTCCGGTGCCGCGCAAGGCTATCCGTTCCCGATCCCGAAGAACGGCACCGAGGTGATGTGGAATCACATCATGCGGTACAACACCAAGGGCTATCGCGGCTACATCAACGCGGCCGCGACGCAGGCCGACGGCTCGTTCGTCGTCGAGCGCGAGTACCTCGAGCTCACCTACGTCTACAACAATCCGAAGACGACGCTCGCGAATCTCAAGAACCAGAACCTCTACGCGTTCGTGAAGACGGTCGCGCCGCCGAACAAGGCGGGCGAAGCCAACTTGCTGCACGTGCCGATCGATCGCATCGCCGAGCTCACCGGCGTGTGGGTCTACAGCAACGCGTTGAACCGCGTGCGGCGCATCGGCGAAGTCGGCTACGACAATCCGCTGTTCGACGGGCTGATGACGCACGACCAGCTCGACATGTTCAACGGCCCGCTCGATCGCTACACCATCAAGCTGCTCGGCAAGAAAGAGATGATCGTCCCGTACAACAGCTACATGCTGTACGACCCGAAGCTCAAGTATCGCCAGATCGCGACCAAGGGCCACATCAACCAGGACCTCGCGCGCTACGAATTGCATCGCGTGTGGGTGATCGAGGCGGAAGTGCGACAGGGCTTCAATCACCGTTACAAGCGCCGCACGTTCTATCTCGACGAGGATTCCTGGATTTGCCTCCTCGAGGACATGTACGACGAGCGCAACCAGTTCTGGCGCACGGCCGAGTCGCACCTGATCAATTTCGCCAACGTGCCCGTCGTGGTCAACGGCGTGCAGGTGCACTACGACCTGCAGTCGCGGCGCTACGTGATCGTCAACATGACGAACGAAGAGAAGAAGCTGATCGAATACGACTGGGAAAAGGATCCCGGCTACTTCACGCCCCAGCAGCTTCAGAAGTTCGCGCAGGGCAGCCAGGGCTGAGTTCGGCGCTCGTTGTTTGGGCGACTGAAACGAGTCCGGTGGGGGACGCCTGAAAATTCCTTCCCTGGAGCTCGTCCGCGGCCGTCCCTGGCCGCGCACGCCCCCGCCAAACTCGTTTCAGCCGCCCGAGTTCGGCAGCGACTTGTGCCGGGGCCGTCTGTTTTGAGTTCGTCCGGGGGCGTTCGGCCTCAAAACCCCAGCAAGTCGCTGATCCGAACGTTACAAAAGATTCAGGGTCAATTCAGCTTGACTCCTTATTCTGTCGTCGCAACCCGGAAAGATCGGGTTCTCAGGAGACAACCCATGAACAAGCTGCTGACGACCACCGCCCTCGCAATGACCACGATGATGGCCTCGCCGGCCTTCGCCGACTGGTACGACGGCCGCTACTACGCGCACGATCACAACACGCGCGGCGATTACGCGCAGGTGTTGTCGGCGCGTCCGATCTATCGCCAGGTGCGCGTCTCGCAGCCCCGCCAGGAGTGCTGGGACGAGCGCGTCACCTATCGTGAGCCGCGCTATGCCGGCCCCGGCCCGGGCACGCTGATCGGCGGCATCATCGGCGGCGTGATCGGCAACCAGTTCGGCGGCGGCAACGGCCGCGCGGTCGCAACCGCCGCGGGCGCCGTCATCGGCGCGAGCGTCGGCGCGCAGCAGGACGCGTATGCCTACGGGCGTCGCGGCGAGGTCGAGCAGGTCGGCTATCAGCAGCGCTGCCGCACGGTCGAGAACGTGTCGTACCGCAACGACGTCGAGGGCTACGACGTGACCTATCGCTATCACGGCCACGTCTATCGCACGCAGCTGCCCTACGACCCGGGCGATCGCCTCGCCGTCGACGTCGACGTGCGGCCGGTGCGGGATTGATCGCAGTAGACTAAGGCCATGCGCCTCACCGCCCCGCTGCTCGCCATTGTTCTCAGCGCATTCAGCGCGGGCGCGGTGATGGCCGACGATCGCGACGACAATCGCCGCGCCGCGCGCGGCCATCACCAGGATCGCGGCGACCATCGCCCCAACGACGCCGCCGCCAAGGCGGTGCAGCAGAACGGCGGCGGTCGCGCGCTGTCCTCGCAGCCGACCGACGACGGCCGCTATCGCGTGAAGGTGCTCAAGGACGGCGAAGTGCGCATCCACACCGTCGATCCCAACTCCGAACAGAACCGGTAACGCCCCATGCGCGTGCTCGTCGTCGAGGACGATCCCAGCCTGCGCGAGCAGATCGCCTCCTTCCTCGGCGAGGAAGGCTTCGTCGTGGAGAAGGCCGCCGACGGCGAGCAAGGCCTGTACATGGCGTCGGAGTATCCGCTCGATCTCGCGGTGCTCGACCTCGGCCTGCCCAAGGCGTCGGGGATCGAGATCATCAAGCGCACGCGCAAGGCCGGGAAGAGCTACCCGATCCTGATCCTCACCGCGCGCGACGGCTGGCAATCCAAGGTCGAAGGCCTCGAAGCCGGCGCCGACGATTACCTGGTGAAGCCGTTTCACCGCGAGGAGCTGCTCGCGCGTGCTCGTGCGCTGCTGCGACGCTCCGGCGGCTGGGCCACGGCGACGCTCGAGTCGGGCCCGATCGTGCTCGACACCACGTCGAAGAGCGTGAAGGTCGACGGCAACGCGGTCGAGCTCACCAGCTATGAATACCGGGTCCTGGAATATCTGCTGACGCACGCCGGCAAGGTCATCTCCAAGACCGAGCTCACCGAGCATCTCTACAGCGACGACGCCGAGCGCGACAGCAACGTCATCGAAGTCTTCATCCGCCGCCTGCGCGCCAAGCTCGATCCGGAAGCCACGCTGAACCCGATCGCCACGCTGCGCGGCGCGGGCTATCGCTGGGACCTGCCCAGAGCCTGAAGCTCTAAACTGCGCAGCACATGAAATCGCTGCGCGCCCGCCTCCTCCTCGCCGCGTCCGTCGTGCTGACGGGATTCGTCGCGCTGTGCGGGCTGTCGCTCGAGCAGGCGTTCGAGGACAGCGCGCTCAACGCGGAAGAGGACGAGCTGCACGGCATCGTCTACGCGCTGCTCGGATCCGCCGACCCGACGCCCGACGGTCAGCTCACGATCCGCAACGCGGAACTCCCCGATGCACGCCTCGTGCGACCGCAGTCGGGACTCGAAGCCGCGGTGCTCGACCAGAACGGCGACGTCGTGTGGAGCTCACCGTCTGCCGGCGACGATCTGCCCGACTTGAAGCCGGCAGAGGTGGGAGCGTGGCATTTCCACCACAGTCCCGATCGCTTCCTGCTCACCTACGGCGTGCGCTGGGTCGACCCGCCGCAGCGATACACCGTGATGGTGATCGAGGACTCAAAAACATTCCGCGATCAGGTGGGCGTCTATCGCCGAACGCTGTGGGCGTGGCTGGTCGGCATTTCGGTCGCGTTGCTGATCGCGCAATTCCTCGTGCTGCGATGGGGACTGTCGCCGCTGCGGCGCCTGGTCGCGGAGCTGCGCGGCATCGAGTCCGGCGGCCAGGCCTCGGTGCAGTCGGCTTACCCCGACGAGCTCACGCCGCTCACGGGCGCGCTCAACGCGATGATCGTCGCGGAGCGCAATCAGCAGACGCGCTATCGCAACGCGCTCGGCGATCTCGCGCATAGCCTGAAGACGCCGCTCGCGGTGATGCGAGGGCTCGAAGGGCGCCTGACCAATCCCGACAACCAGCGTGCGCTCGCCGATCAGGTCGCGCGCATGCAGCACATCGTCGATTACCAGCTGCGCCGCGCCGCGGCCGCCGGCAGCCGCACGCTGTCGGAGCCGGTCGCCGTCGCTCCGCTCGCGGAGAAAGTGGTGTCGGCGCTCTCCAAGGTCTACGCCGCGAGGAAGCTCGCGTTCGATTTGCGCGTGCCGGCGTCGCTCAAGGTGCGCGCGGACGAAGGCGATCTCTATGAGCTCGTGGGCAACCTGCTCGACAACGCGTGCAAGTGGGCGAAGTCGCGCATCGCGCTGTCCATCGAAGAAGCGCCGCGGCGCCTGACGCTGACCGTGGACGACGATGGTCCCGGCTTTCCCGAGGACGTCGAGTCGCTCGCGACCCGCGGCGTGCGCGCCGACAGCCAGGTGCCGGGCCAAGGCATCGGCTTGTCCACCATCGCCGAGCTCCTCAAGGCGTACAATGGAACCATGCAGCTCGCGCGATCGCCGCTCGGCGGCGCGCAGGTGCGCATCGATCTCCCAACCTGAACCGACACCGTGATCCGACGACTCATCCTGACTGCCCTGCTGTTCCCGTTCATCGCCGCGGCCGCCGACAAGCCGCCGCCCAAGCTCGACCATTTCCAACGAGCCGGCCTGTGGGAAACCAAGA
Source organism: Nevskiaceae bacterium (assembly GCA_035650495.1). GTDB lineage: Bacteria > Pseudomonadota > Gammaproteobacteria > Nevskiales > Nevskiaceae > DASRHK01. The sequence continues at coordinate 14,189 of DASRHK010000168.1, forward strand.
CCATCCTCGCGCGCGACGGCGAGAAGATGGATCCGATCGTCAAGCACAAGTGCATCGCGCCCAACGACGTCGATCGCGAAGAGCAGAGCCTGTTCCAGCCGTTCAAGAACGGCTGCGCGGGCCAGCGCAAGTTCGAGGGCAAGACGGTCAGCTGGACCTACTCGTGCGTCGGGCCGCCGCCGATGAAAGGCAGCGGCACGCTGACCTACGACAAGGACGCCTACTCGGGTACGAGCGAGTCGTTCGCCGACCTGAAGGGCAACCAGCTGCGCATGACGCGCACGCAGGTCGACTTCACCGCGCACCGCATCGGCGATTGCACGAAGACGACGGCCAAGCCCGACGCCGGAACGGTGCCGGTGCCCAAGAAGCCGGCGCCGATCCCGAAGCCGGACGGCAAGATCTTCAAGAAGCCGGTGAACTCAAATCCGGACGTAACAGCTTCGAGCGGTAGTACTGCAATTCGCTGATCGAGTCGCGGATGTCGGCGAGCGCGAGGTGCGTCGACTCCTTGGCGACGCCCTTCGCGATCTCCGGCGCCCAGCGCAGCGCGAGCTCCTTGAGCGTCGACACGTCGAGATTGCGATAGTGGAAGTGCTTCTCGAGCCCCGGCATCCAGCGCGCGAGGAAGCGCCGGTCCTGGCAGATCGAATTGCCGCACATCGGCGACTTGCCCGCCGGCACCCAGGCTGACAGGAACGCCAGCGTCTGGCGCTCGGCTTCGGCTTCGGCGACGCGGCTCTCGCGCACGCGCTGCGTGAGTCCCGACTTGCCGTGCTGGCGCGTGTTCCATTCGTCCATCGCCGCGAGCTCCTCGTCGGACTGATGCACGGCGAGCACGGGCCCTTCGGCGAGCACATTGAGCTCGCTGTCGGTGACGATGGTGGCGATCTCGATGATGCGATGCCGCTCGGGGACGAGCCCGGTCATCTCGAGATCGATCCAGATCAGGTTGGTCGGGCTCGCGTTCGCCATGTGCGATTAGGTTAGCAGCCTCGCTTACAATTCCGGAACCGCGAAGGAGCAGACATGCCCGCAGGCCGTTCCATCCTCGACACCATCGGCAACACGCCGCTGGTGGAGATCAAGCGCATCGACACCGGGCTGTGCCGGCTGTTCGTCAAGCTGGAGAACCAGAACCCGACCGGCTCGATCAAGGATCGCATCGGCCTGTCGATGATCGAGGCCGCCGAGCGCGATGGACACATCAGGCCCGGCGGCACGCTGATCGAAGCGACCGCCGGCAACACCGGGCTCGGGCTCGCGCTCGTCGCGGCGCAGAAAGGCTACAAGCTGATCCTCGTCATCCCCGACAAGATGGCGCAGGAGAAGATCCTGCACCTGCGCGCGCTCGGCGCCGACATCCGCATCACGCGCAGCGACGTCGGCAAGGGGCATCCCGAGTATTACCAGGACATCGCGGAGAAGCTGTCGAAGGAGATCCCCGGCTCGTTCTACGTGAACCAATTCGCCAATCCCGCGAATCCGCTGGCGCACGAATCGACCACCGGCCCGGAGATCTGGTCGCAGATGGATCACATGCTCGACGCAGTCGTCGCCGGCGTCGGCTCCGGCGGCACGCTCACGGGCCTGTCGCGCTACTTCGCGCGCGTCGCGCCGCACGTGGAGATGGTGCTCGCCGATCCGAAAGGCTCCGTGCTGGTCGACGTCGTGAAGACCGGCAAGATCCAGAAGGAAGCCGGCTCGTGGCTGATCGAGGGCATCGGCGAGGATTTCATTCCCCCGAACTGCGACCTCTCGCGCGTGAAGCACGCCTACGAGATCACCGATCGCGAGAGCTTCGTCACCGCGCGCGAGGTGCTGCACCAGGAAGGCATCCTCGGCGGCTCGTCGACCGGCACGCTCGTCTGCGCTGCGCTCAAGTATTGCCGCGAGCAGAGATCGCCGAAGCGCGTCGTCACGCTGGTCCCCGACAGCGGCAACAAATACCTGTCGAAGATGTACAACGACTTCTGGATGTTCGACCAGGGCCTGCTCGATCGACCCAGCGAAGGCAACCTGGTCGACCTCATCGTGCGCCGCTATCAGGAAGGCGGCGCAGTGACCGTGAAGCCCGCCGACACGCTGACGCACGCGTACCGGCGCATGAAGCTCTATGACGTCTCGCAGCTGCCGGTGATGGAAGGCGATCGTCTCGTCGGCATCCTCGACGAGTCCGACCTGCTCGTCTATGTCGGCGAGACTCCGAAGAAGCTCAACGACGCAGTCGCCAAAGCCATGGTCGGCAACGTCGAGACGATCGCGCCCGACGCGCCGCTCTCGGCGCTCTTGCCGATCTTCCAGCGCGATCACGTCGCCGTCGTGGCCGACCACGGCCGCTTCATCGGCCTGATCACGCGCATCGACCTCCTCAATCACCTGCGCAAGCAGATGTGAGCGCGATGGCCTCCTCGAAGAAATCCGGATTCTCCACCCGCGCGATCCATGCCGGGCAGGCGCCCGACCCGTCGACGGGCGCGATCATGCCGCCGATCTACGCGACGTCGACCTACGTGCAGGAAAGCCCGGGCAAGCACAAGGGCTACGAATACTCGCGCACGCAGAATCCGACGCGCATGGCCTACGAGCGCTGCGTCGCCGATCTCGAAGGCGGCACGCGGGGCTTCGCGTTCGCATCGGGAATGGCGGCGACCGCGACGATCCTCGACGCGCTGCCGAGCGGCGCACACGTCATCGCGAGCGACGATCTCTACGGCGGAACGTATCGACTGCTGACACGCGTGCGCCAGACTTCCGCGGCGCTCGCCGTGAGCTACGTCGACATGCGCGACGCGCGCGCGATCGAAGCCGCGGTTCGCGACGACACGAAACTGATCTGGGTCGAGACGCCGACCAATCCGATGCTGAAGCTCGTCGATCTCGCCGCGGTGGCGAAGATCGGGCGCAAGCACAAGGTGCTCACCTGCGCCGACAACACCTTCGCGACGCCGTACCTGCAGCGACCGCTCGAGCTCGGCTTCGATCTCGTCATGCACTCGGCGACGAAGTACCTCAACGGCCACTCCGACATGGTCGGCGGCATCGTCGTCGCCGGCGACGACGAAGCGCTCGCCAATCGCCTCGGCTTCCTGCAGAACGCGGTGGGCGGCGTCGGCGGACCGTTCGACTCGTTCCTCGCGCTGCGCGGATTGAAGACGCTACCGCTGCGCATGGAGCGGCACTGCGCGAACGCGCTCGCCCTCGCCCGCTGGCTCGAGAAGCATCCAAAGGTCGAGCGCGTGGTCTACCCGGGCCTGCCCTCGCATCCGCAGCATGTGCTCGCGAAGAAGCAGATGCGCGGACCCGACGGCAAGCCGGCGTTCGGCGGCATGATCACGATCGTGCTGAAGGGCGATCTGAAATTCGCGCGCCGCTTCCTCGAGCGCTGCGGGATCTTCGCGCTCGCCGAGAGTCTCGGCGGCGTCGAAAGCCTGATCGAGCATCCGGGCATCATGACCCACGCGAGCGTGCCGGCCGATCAGCGCGCGAAGCTCGGCATCGACGACGGTCTGGTGCGACTGTCGGTCGGCATCGAGGACTTCGACGACCTGCGAGACGATCTTCAGCGCGCGCTCGCTTGAGCACACACCGGGGAGAATCACCATGACTGGCCGACACGCCTGGCTCTTCATCGCCGCATTGCTGTGGTCGGCGCGCGCGCTCGCCGCGCCGATGACCGAGGCCGAAGTCCCCGCCCCGCTCAAGCCGTGGATCCCCTGGGTGCTGCACGATCGCGACGAGCGTCGCTGTCCGCTGGCGGACAACGATACGTCGCGGCGCCTGTGCACGTGGCCTGCGCAGCTCGATCTCACGCTCGCGGCCGGCGGCGGACATTTCAGCCTCACGGCCGAGCTCTTCGCACCGGGTTGGCTGCCGCTGCCCGGCGATGGCGCGGCATGGCCACAAGACGTCTCGCGCAACGGACAAGCGGCGCCCGTGCTGATGCACGAGGGTCGGGCGGCGCTGCTGCTGCCGCCGGGCGCGCATCGCATCGAAGGTAGTTTCCGCTGGAGCGCCCTGCCCGAATCGCTGTACGTGCCGCCCGATGCCGGCGTCATCACGCTGAAGGTCGACGGCGTCGCCCGCGCCACGACGCGCGACGCGCGCAATCACGTGTGGCTCGGCCGCACCGCGGCGACGGCCAACGCAACGCGCCATCTCGAAGTGAAAGCGTTCCGCCTGATCGAAGACGACATCCCGCCGCGATTGATCACGCATCTGGATCTCGAGGTCACCGGCGACGTCCGCGACGAGACCCTCGGTCCCGTGCTCCCGGTGGATTTCGTGGCGATGCGCATCGACGGCAATCTCGCCGCGCGGCTCGACGACCAGAATCGATTGCACCTGCAGGTGCGACCCGGCGTGTGGTCGATCGACGTCACGGCGCGCGCGACCGGTCCGCTCGCAAAGCTGCAGCGCCCCGCTGCCGAGCCGCCGTGGCCGACCGAAGAGGTGTGGTCCTTCCAGGCGCGCAACGATCTGCGCGTGGTGGAGACGAGCGGCGCGCCGCCGGTCGACCCGCGACAGACGCAGATGCCCGAAGGCTGGCGCAGCCTGCCGGCTTATCTGATGTCCTCCGCAACCGCGCTTGCGTTCGCGGAGCGCAGCCGCGGCAATCCGAATCCCGATCCCGACCAATTGAGCCTGCAGCGCAATCTCTGGCTCGACTTCGACGGCCGCGGCTACACGCTGCAGGATCATCTGCAGGGCCGGCTGTCGCGCAGCTGGCGGCTGGAAGCGGCCGCGCCGATCGAGCTCGGGCGCGTCGAGATCGACGGCGAGCCGCAGCTCATCACCAAGCAGGGCGACGGCGTCGGCGTCGAAGTGCGCCACGGCGCTTTGCAGCTCGCGGCCGACAGTCGCGTCAACGATTCGCTGCGGCGCCTGCCCGCCGGCGGATGGAACACCGATCTGCAATCGGTCGCGACCGTGCTCAACCTGCCGCCGGGCTGGCGCCTGCTCGCTGCTTCCGGCGCCGATCGCGCCGATACGTGGATCGCACGCTGGACGCTGCTCGATCTGTTCATCGTGCTCGTCGCCGCCGTCGCTGCGTTGCGCTTGTTCGGCTTCGGCGCGGGATTCGTCACGCTGCTCACGCTCGTCGTGATCTGGCAGGAGCCGAACGCGCCGCGGAGCGCGTGGCTCGGCCTCATCGCCGCGACCGCGTTGCTGCGCGTGCTGCCGCAGGGCTATCGCGATGGCCGCCTGCACGCCTGGCTCAAGCGCTTGCGCTGGGTCGCGGCCGCCGCGCTCGTGGTGATCGCGATCCCGTTCGCCATCCAGCAGGCGCGCACGGCGCTGTATCCGCAGCTCGAGATTCCGGGATTCGGTGCGCCGTCGCCGCGGCCGATGCCCGTCGCGCTCGAGCAGCAGTCGATGGACGCCGAAGTCACCAACGAAGCCGCGCCGGCGGCGGCGCCGATGATCGCCTCGGGAGCGCTCTCGCGCGCCAGGGTCAGGGAGAAGAAAGCCGAGATGTTCGATCGCGCCTCCGGCAGCGCGTCGCAAGTCGCCCAACAGCCGATCCAGCGCCTCGACCCGAACGCGCTGACGCAGACCGGCCCTGGCCTGCCGAGCTGGCAATGGCAGCGCATCGACGTGTCGTGGAATGGGCCGGTGACTGCCGATCAGCAAGTGCATTTCTGGCTCCTGCCGCCTTCGCTGACGCGCCTGCTGAAGGTCGCGTCGATCGTGCTGATCGCGATCGTCGTCCTGCGCTGGCTCGAGCTGCGGGCGCCGCGCGCTCCCGCACGCAGCGCCGCGCTGATGTTGCCGCTCGCGTTGGTGCTCGCGCTGCAGGCGCGCGACGTACGCGCCGAAGAGCCGTCGCCGGCGCCGCCGCAATCGATCCTCGATCAGCTGCGCGAGCGCCTGCTCGCCCCGCCCGACTGCGCTCCGAGCTGCGCGCAGATGCCGCGACTGCAGATCTCAGCCACCGCCGCGGGCATGCTGACCTTGCGCGCGACGATCGAGAGCGCGACCGATCTCGGCGTGCCGCTGCCGGTGCCGGCGCTGAACGGCGCCGACGACGGGCGCGCATGGCAACCGTCGAGCGTCGTGATCGACGGTCGCGCCGCGACCGTCCGCCGCGCCGAAGACGGCATGCTCTGGATCGCGACGGCGGCCGGTCGCCACGACGTGCTCATCGCCGGCTCGCTGCAGGGCATCGGTCAATTGCAGCTGCCCTTGCCGCTGCGGCCGCATCAGGTGACTGCGACGCTCGACGGCTGGCTGCTCACGGGCGTCAACGAGCGAGGCGAGCCCGCGGGGGCGCTCGAGCTGCTGCGCAAAGCGGCCGCGACGGAAGCGCCGGCGGCTCCGGGCGAATCGACGCAAGCATTGCCGCCGCTGCTCATCGTGACGAGGACATTGCATCTCGGCATGGACTGGACCGTCGACACGCAGGTGCAGCGCATCGGCGTCACGCACACGCCGATCATTGCGACGGTGCCGCTGCTCGCCGGCGAACGGCTCATCGACGAGCGCATCCGCACGCGCGACGGCGCCGTCGAGCTTGCGTTCGCGCCGGGCCAGCAAGTCGCCGGATGGAGCTCGCGCTTGCCGCAGGATCGCAAGCTGTCCCTGCAGGCTTCACTCGCGACCGATCGTTTCGAGACGTGGCGCTTCGACGTGAGCCCGCTGTGGCACGCGGAGTTCTCCGGCATCGCGCCGATCCTGCATACCGCCGGTGATTATCGGCTCGAGTCGTATCAACCGTGGCCCGGCGAAAAGGTCGAAGTCGCGATCGCGCGGCCCGCGGGCGTGCCGGGGCAAGTCGTCACGCTCGACGCGGCGACGCTGTCGATGCAGCCCGGCGAGCGCGCGACCGACGAGACGCTCGAGCTCGACGTGCGCGTCAGCCAGGGCGGGCAATATCGATTGAAGCTGCCGGCGTCGACCACCGCGCAGAGCCTGCAGATCGACGGCGCAGCGCAGCCGTTGCGGCTCGAGGGCGATCAGCTGGTGATGCCGCTGCATCCGGGCGCGCAGCATTTCCAGATCGTGTTGCGCGCCGATCACGGCGTCTCCGCCTTCACGCGCACGCCCGCGATCGAGACCGGTCGCGGCGTCAACGCGCGGCTGCACGTGGAGATGCCGCCCGATCGCTGGATCCTTCTCGTCGGCGGCCCGCGCCTCGGCCCCGCGGTGTTGTTCTGGGGCGTGCTCGTCGTGCTGCTCGCGATCGCAGTGGCGCTCGGCCGCATCAAGCTCACGCCGCTCGGCGGCTTGCAGTGGAGCCTCTTGATGATCGGGCTGTCGCAGTTGCCGATCGTCGCGGCCGGCGTCGTCGTCGCGTGGCTCTTCGTGCTCGGCGCGCGCGGGCGGCTGCACGACGCCGTCGGCAAGCAGACGTTCAATCTGGTGCAGATCGGGCTCGTGCTGCTCACGCTGATCGCGCTCGGCCTGCTGTTCCGCGCGGTCGCCGCCGGCCTGCTCGGCACGCCCGACATGCAGATCGCCGGCAACGATTCGTACGACCACAGCCTCAACTGGTACCAGGACCGATTCGACCCCGCGCTCCCGAGCGCGTGGATTTTGTCGGCGCCGATGTGGTCCTATCGCGTGCTGATGCTGCTGTGGGCGCTGTGGCTCGCCAATGCGCTGCTCGCGTGGCTGCGCTGGGGCTGGACGCAATTCTCGAGCGGCGGCCTCTGGCGCCGCGCTGCGCCGATCAAGAAGGATCAGGAGAAACCGGCATGACCGATTTGGCCAAGAAGCGATGCGTCCCCTGCGAGGGCGGCACGCCGCCGCTCGATCGCAAGACCATCGACGAGCTGAAGAAGCTCCTGCGCAGCGAGTGGGCGCTCAACGCCGACGGCAAGTCGATCCAGGCGACGTTCACCTTCAAGAACTACTACCAGACCACCGCGTTCGTGAACGCGATCGCGTGGATGGCGCATCGCGAGGATCATCATCCCGACATCAGCTTCGGCTACAACAAGGCGACCGTGCTCTATTCGACGCACGCGGCGAACGGGCTCACGGAGAACGACTTCATCTGCGCGGCGAAGGTGGATGAGCTTTTGAAGTAGCGATCCGGCCATGGCCGCGTACGCCCCCGTCGGAACTCAGCGCCGGAAGCCGCGTCACCGCTTCCTTGCG
>DASRHK010000169.1:0-7389 GCA_035650495.1 Nevskiaceae bacterium
GGCAGGACCTGCTGTGGCGCATCCGTTTCGCGCTGCACATGATCACGGGGCGGCGCGAGGATCGGCTGCTGTTCGATCACCAGGTCAAGATCGCCGAGCTGTTCGGCTACGTCGATCAGGACCGCAATCGGGCGGTCGAGCAGTTCATGCAGCTGTATTACCGCACCATCAAGTCGCTCTCGTGCCTGAACGACATGCTGTTGCAGCTCTTCGAGCAGGCGATCCTGAAGCCGGCGACCGACGTGGCGCCGACGATCCTCAACGAGCGCTTCCAGGTCCGTGGCGGCTTCATCGAAGTGCGCAACGACGAGGTGTTCAAGCGCGATCCGGTCGCGCTGCTCGAGATCTTCCGGTTGCTCCAGCAGCATCCGGAAGTCGAGGGCATCACCGCGACCACGCTGCGCCTGCTGCGGCGCGATCGCCGCCTGATGGAGCAGTGGCGCGACAACGTGCGCATGCGCGAGACCTTCGTCGAGATGTTCCGCGAAGGCAACGGGCTCACGCGCAACCTGCGCCGCATGAATCGCTACGGCCTGCTCGGACGCCTGCTTCCGGACTTCGGCCTCGTCGTCGGTCACATGCAGTACGACCTGTTCCACACGCTGACGGTCGACGAGCACACGCTGTTCGTCGTGCGCAACCTGCGCCGCTTCGCGATGGATCGCTTCAAGCACGAGCTGCCGATCTGCAACGAGATCATGGAGCGCATCCCCAAGCCGGAGCTCCTCTACTTCGCCGGCCTCTTCCACGACATGGCCAAGGGCCGCGGCGGCGATCACTCGGAGCTCGGCGCGGTGGAGGCCGAGAAGTTCTGCCTCGAGCACGGCTTCTCGCATCCCGACGCGGAGCTGGTCGCGTGGCTCGTCAAGAACCACCTGCTGATGTCGCTCACGGCGCAGAAGCAGGACGTGTCCGATCCCAATATCGTGATCCAGTTCGCGCAGAGGGTCGGCGATCGCAATCGGCTCGATCACCTGTTCCTGCTGACTTGCGCCGACATCCGCGCGACCAATCCGGCGCTGTGGAATTCGTGGCGCGCCTCGCTGCTCAATGAGCTGTATCGCAGCACGATTCGCGCGCTGGAGCGCGGCCTCAACAATCCCGAGGATCCAGCCGTGCGGCTGGCGGAGCGCCGCGTGCAGGCAGCGAAGCTGCTGCTCGCCGCGGGCATCGACGCCGCAACGGCAGAGAAGACGTGGTCGCGCATCGATCAGGACTATTTCCAGCGCCATTCCGCCGAGGAGCTCGCTTGGCATCTGCCGGCGATCGTCGGCGCGCGCGAGGAAGATCTGCCGCTGATCCTGTCGAAGTCGCTGCCCGATCGCGGCGCCACGGTGTTCATCTACTGTCGCGACCGCGATCATCTCTTCGGTCTCACCACCGGCGTGCTCGCCCGCCTCGGCCTGTCGATTCTCGACGCGCGCCTGCATACGACCGCCGACGGCTACGTGCTCGACTCCTACGTGGTCACCGAAGGCGACGGCTCGCCGATCACGCAGGAAATCCGCTTCCGTGAGATCGCCGACGCACTGCGCAAGGTGATCGCCGATCCGAATGCCTCGATGGTCGACGTCAATCGCAAGCTGTCGGCGCGCCTGCGCGCGTTCAACACGCCGACGCTGATCCACTTCGACCAGGACGAAGCGCGCCGCCGCACCATCCTCGAGGTGGTGACCGGCGATCGCCCCGGCCTCTTGTCCATGATCGGGCGCGTGTTCCACGAGCGCGGCATCCTGCTCGACGCCGCCAAGATCGGCACCATCGGCGAGCGCGCCGAGGACGTGTTCTACATCACCGACAAGCACCACGCGCCGATCGTCGACGAGATCCAGCTGCTCGAGATCCGCGACGAGCTGATGGCCGCGCTCGCTCCTGCACCTGCCTGAGGCGCCCATGCAAGCCGAAGAGATCAAGCCGATCGTTGTGTCCGCCTGGGAGAACCGCGAGCAGCTCAATCGCAGCGACGAGAAGCTGCGGGAAGCGATCGACGGCGCGATCCGTCTGCTCGACGCCGGCGTGGTGCGCGTGGCCGAGCCCACCGCGACCGGCTGGCAGGTCAACGGATGGCTCAAGAAAGCAGTGCTGCTCTACTTCCGGCTGCACGAAAACCAGACGATGGAGCTCGGATACCTTCGCGGCTATGACAAGGTGCCGCTGAAGTTCTCGCGCCACTCGCCGGCCCAGTTCGCGCAAGCCGGCGTGCGCATCGTGCCGCCGGCGACCGTGCGCACCGGCGCCTTCATCGCGCCCGGCGCGATCCTGATGCCATCCTTCGTGAACATCGGCGCCTACGTCGGTGCCGGCACCATGGTCGACACCTGGGCGACCGTGGGCTCCTGCGCGCAGATCGGTGCGAACGTGCACCTCTCCGGCGGCGTCGGCATCGGCGGTGTGCTCGAGCCACTGCAGGCGAATCCGACGATCATCGAGGACGACTGCTTCATCGGCGCGCGCTCGGAGATCGTCGAAGGCGTGGTCGTCGAGAAGGGTTGCGTGATCTCGATGGGGGTGTTCATCGGCCAGTCGACGCCGATCTACGATCGCGAGGCCGGGAAGCTCCTGCAGGGACGAGTCCCCGCGGGCAGCGTCGTCGTCGCGGGCTCGCTGCCGCGCGAGGGCGGCAAGTACAGCCTGAACGCTGCGATCATCGTGAAGAAGGTCACGCCCGAGACGCGCGCGAAGGTCGGCATCAACGCGCTGCTGCGCGACATCTAGAGATCTCCGCGCGCAAACGCAAAGAAGAAGGCCCGCTTGCGCGGGCCTTCTGCATTTCCACCTTCCGAACGCTTACGGCGCGGGCGCAACGCCCGTGCCGGTCAAATTGACCACGTCGATGCGACGGCCGTTGTTGCTGACGATCGTCAGCGTGCCGCCGCGGACACCGGGCTGCAGCGGGCGGAACGTCACGTCGATGTTGCACGACGCTCCCACCGCCAGCGGCGAAGCGCAATCATGCGTCTGGCTGTATTCGCCGGCCGATCCCTGCGATGCCGTCGCGAACGCGTTCAGCGGCAACGGCTGCGTCCACGTATTGGTGAACACCACGCGCTGAGACGCGGTCTTGCCTCCGCCGATCGCCTGGCTGCCGAAGTTCAGCGACGTCGGCGTCAGCCGCGGGGTCGGCTCAGTGGCGACCGGACAGGTCGAGCCGTTCGCCAGATACGTCTTGAAGCTGCCGACGTAGCCGAGCGAGTTCGGCATCGGATCGAGGACTTCGGTGCCGCTCGGGCCAGGGAGATCTTGCGGATTGGTCGTCTGCGTCGATCCCCCGTTGAAGCCGCCGATCGTGTCGCCCGGCTGGATGTTGAGATCGCTCATCGGCACGATGATCGTGATGCGGCCGTTCTTCTGATCGTAGTTGCTGTTGGCGTCGGCCGGTTTGGTGACGTCGGCGAAGCGCCCGTCGGTGCCGCCCGCGGCGTTGGGATCGCTCGTGTTCAGCGACCCGGACGCGACGTACGACTCGAACGTCGGCGCGGCCGTGCGGAAGATCATGCGAACGCCATAGACCTTCTGATCGCGCGGGTTGAAGAACGACGCATACCAACCCGAGCCGACCGGCTGCGTTGCGCGGCCCGGATCCGTGACCAGCGTGAACACGAGCTTGCCCGAGCCAGTCGACGCAAACGGCTCGGCCACGCTGAGCGCGCGCAGATCCGTTCCCGGTTCGGGCGCGAGGCTGTCGCCCACGCCGTCGGTGACGACGGTCAAGCCCGGCACCGCGCACGACGACTCGTTGGAACCGCCGCCACCGCCGCCGGAGGTCGTCGCGAGCGTGACCGTGAACGGCTTGCCGAACATCGGTTGCAGCAGGGCGGTCGCGCCGGTGCTCGTCGCCGGATGCGGCACGGCGTTGACGATCACGCCGGTCGCGTTGTCGAAGACCGAGACGCTGATGTTGTGGATCGGCGCGTTCACCGCCGGCGAGCCGAGCTGCACGTACGGCACGAAGAACGAGATGAGGTTGCCGTTGCGCGAGACGTTGGAAGCGTTGCCACTGCCGCCGTCGACGTTGGCGACGCCGGCCGGCGTGGCGTTGATCGTCGTCTGGAACGGGACGCCGTCGACGTTTTGCGACAGCCGATAGGTCACGCCGCTCGACTCGTAGCCGAACGCGGTCGCGCTCGCCGCCGTCAGCCGATAGGTGATGCCCGTCACGCCGCCGACCGTGCCTTCCTGCATCGTGAGCTTCTTCAGATTGGCCGCGCCCGCGATGCCCGGCATCGTGTAGCCGTCGAAGATCGCGACTTCCGCGCCACCCGCGACCGGACCGGCGTGCGCCGTGTTGATCGCATCGAGCGCCTTCGGCAGATCGAGCAGGCCCGCGCCGAAGCCGAAGTTGATCGTTGCCGTCGCGTCGCGCGGATCCTGCACGTAGGCGCCGTTGCTGTTGAGCTTCACGGCGGTCTGCTTCATCAGCGATTCGATCTGCGCCGGGGTCAGCGCCGGATTGGCCTGCGCCAGGAGCGCGACCGCGCCCGACACGTGCGGCGTCGACATCGATGTGCCGGAGATCGTGCCGTAGTACGGCTGCCAGGTCGTCTCGCCGCTCGTGCACACCGCCTGTCCCGGCTGCGGCTGCGTGCAGGTCGCCGTGATCAGGGAGCCGGGCGCGGCGATGTCGGGGAACGTGCTCGCATCGGTCTTCAGTCCGCGGCTCGAGCTCGAATCGAGCGCGGGGTTGCGCGAGCCGGTACCGCCGTCGTCGACGTTGGCGACGCAGATCACGCCGGGCGTCGGATCCTTGCACTCGCGGCGCGTGCGATCGTCCGAGCCGTCACCGCCGTTGTTGAGCGTGTCGCCGTTGCCAGCCGAGCGCGTCACCGCAGCGCCCTTGGCGACGATCAGCTTCGTGAGCTTGGAGATGACGCTGTTCGGGTCGTACGCGCCCGTCGAGCCCCACGAGTTGCTGACGACCTTGATCGTCGGATCCCAATGATCGAGCAGATGCTGGTACGCCTCGGCGGCGGTCAGCACCTCGATCGCCTCGCCGGCGCCGTAAGCGATGATGTTCGCGTCCGGCGCGACGCCGGTGTAGGTGCCCTTCACGTTCGGCGCGGCGCCCGCGACGGGATAGTCGCCGGTCGAGGCCGCACCGCTACCGGATGCGATGCCGGCGCAATGCGTGCCGTGTCCCCCGCTCGTATCCGAGTCGGTCGCGCCGGCGTCGTTGATCTGGTACGGGCCGAAGCACATGCCCGTCGCTGTGCTGGAGAGACCGGGCGTGGAGCAGACGATCTTCCAGTTGTGCGTGACGCGGCCCGCGAAATCGGGATGCAGCGCGTTCAGTCCCGAGTCGACCACGACGATCGTCGTGCCCTGCCCGCGCAGGATGCGGCCGCTGGCGTCGCGATACGGTCCGCCTGCGGCAGCTTCCTGCGTGACGCGCGCGCGGGTCGACCATCCTGCGTTGTTGGCGTCGTACTGCAGGCGGCGATTGTCTTCGAGATAAGCGACGTTGGCGTTGCCGGCGAGCGTGCGGAAGGCGCCGATCGTGCCGATCGCGTACACCGCGCGCGCGTAGCGCTCGAAGTCGCCGGTGACCTGGAAGCCGTAGCCCGCGAGCAGCGTGCGATGGTCCGTCGCCGTGCCGGCCTTGAAGTGGACAAAAGCGCCGTAGGTCTGCGTTTCCGGCAACGAATACAGATCGCGGGCGAAGACGGCGGACATCGGAGCAACGCTGCTGGTGGTCGCAGCGGATGCGGGATCGGGCTGCGTCGCGGCGATCAGCGTACAAGCGACCGCCACCGCAACCGCGAGGATGCGCGAAGTGACTCGGTACATGGTGCAAAGCTCCCAACGAGGAGAATGCAGCGGCTGCATCCCTGCAAGAGCTGATTCTTCGAAAAAGTTTTGGAGACAGGGCACCGCGGAACTCGCGGCCTCCCTCCCGCCTCGCCTACGTCTTGTTTGGTCGACTGCTCAAAGACACGAAAGGTTTCAGACCCGTGCAATCTAGCGGAGCGGTCCCGCTGCGCAGGACTGCGAGGCGGTCAATCGATGCCTTCGAGTGGGTCCACCATCGAAGCTCACGGTAGAATCGCCGCCCGTGAACGCACCCTCTCCAGTTCTCTCGCTCGCGCGCGAGCTCATCGCGCGCAAATCGCTGACGCCGGATGACGCGGGCTGCTGCGAAGTCATCGGCGATCGCCTCGCGAAGCTCGGCTTCTCGCTCGAGTATCTGAACGCTGAAGGGGTGACCAATCTGTGGGCCACGCGCGGCAGCGGCGCGCCGCTCTTCATCCTCGCCGGCCACACCGACATCGTTCCGCCCGGACCGGTCGAGCACTGGAAGAGCGATCCGTTCACGCCGACGATCCGCGACGGGCATCTCTTCGGCCGCGGTGCCGCCGACATGAAGTCCGGGCTGTCGGCGATGGTGTGCGCCGTCGAAAGGCTCCTCGCATCATCGAAGCCGACGGGCACGCTCGCCTTCCTCATCACCAGCGATGAGGAAGGTTACGCGCGCCACGGCACGCGGCATGCGGTGAAAGTGCTCGAGTCGCGCGGCATCAAGCCCGACTTCGCGATCGTGGGCGAAGCCACGGGCGATCAGAAGCTCGGCGATCGCATCACCATCGGCCGCCGCGGCTCGCTCGGCTGCAATCTCAAGGTGCTCGGCAAGCAAGGCCACGTCGCTTATCCGGCGAAGGCCGACAATCCGATCCATCGGCTGGCGCCCGCGCTCGCGGAGCTGATCGCCACGTGCTGGGACGAAGGCAACGCGCACTTTCCCCCGACGTCGTTCCAGATCTCCAACGTCCATTCCGGCACGGGCGCGAACAACGTGATCCCCGGACATGCGGACGTGATCTTCAACTTCCGCTATTGCACCGAGTCGAGTGCCGACTCGCTGAAGGAGCGCGTGCACGCGGTGCTCGATCGGCACGCACTGAAATACGAGGCGGATTGGTGGCACACCGGCGAGCCGTTCCTCACGGAGCAAGGCGCGCTCATCGCAGCCACGCGCGCGGCCATCGGCGAAGTGACCGGCTTGAATCCGGTGCTGTTCACGGGCGGTGGCACGTCCGACGCGCGCTTCCTCGCGCCGTGGGGCGCCCAGACCATCGAGCTCGGGCCGGTGAACGACAGCATCCACAAGGTCGACGAGCACGTGCGCGTCGAGGATCTCGATCGGCTGTCCGAGATTTATCTGCGCGTGCTGCAGAAGCTGCTGCGCTGATCCCGATGCAGGCACTGTCGTTCGATCCGCCGTTCGGGCTGCGCGCAGCGTTCACGCAATCGCTCCTCGCGACCAAGCGTCCGGCCCGATGGCTGTGGCGGCGTCGCGGCATCGATCTTTCGCAGGCGCCGCAGACGTTGCTCGACTGCGGCGATGGCGTGCGGCTCACCGGCTATCACAGCCCGCAACCGTCGCCGCGCGGCCTC
>DASRHK010000170.1:0-11858 GCA_035650495.1 Nevskiaceae bacterium
GTCGACCTGTCGCAGGCACCGCAAGCGCTGCTCGATTGCGGCGATGGCATCCGTCTCACGGGCTACCACAGCCCGCGGCCCTCGCCGCGCGGGCTCGTCGTGCTGATCCACGGCTGGGAAGGCCATCACGAGTCGAACTACCTGTATTCGATGTCCTGCTCGCTGTTCGACGCCGGCTACAGCGTCTTCCGCTTGAACCTGCGTGATCACGGTGGGACGCATCACCTGAACGAAGAGCTGTTCCATTCGGCGCGGATGGGCGAAGTGCTCGGCGCAGCCCGCGCGATCCGCCAGCTCGACGCGACGGATCCGCTCTTCGTCGTCGGCTTCTCGCTCGGCGGCAACTTCGCGCTGCGGGTCGGCCTGCAAGGGCCCGCCGCCGGCATCCACCCTCGCCTGGTCGCCGCGATCTCGCCGTCGATCAATCCCGGCGCGACGCTGCGGGCGATCGACGAAGGCCCGCCGCTCGTCCATCGCTATTTCATGGGCAAATGGATGCGCACGCTGGAGGCGAAGCAGGAAGCCTGGCCCGCGCGCTACGATTTTCGGAGCTACCGGCAGCTCACGAATTTCGTGCAGATCACCGAGCGCTTCGTGGCCGACTTCACCGAGTACGGCTCGATCGACCAGTATCTCGCCGAGTACACGCTGACGCCGAAGATGCTGATGGACTCCCCGACGCCGCTCGCGATCATCACGTCGGAGGACGACTCGGTCATCCCGTTCCGCGACTTCGATGGCCTGCAGGCCCGCGGCGGCGTGCGCGCCTTCCTGCCCACCGAGCGCGGCGGGCACTGCGGATTCCTGGAGAGCTGGTTGATGCAATCGTGGGCCGAAGCCCGCGTGCGCGAGTTCTTCGCCGAATCGATCTAGCGCGACATCCCGCGGAACAGGAGCTCGGCGGTCTTGCCGAAATCCGGCAGCGTGCGCTTGCGCAGCGAGAACAGCCGGTACTGCCCGAAATTCTTCGCGAGCTCGAGCTCGCCCGCGTACTCGAGGACGAAATGCTCGGCGCCCTCGAGCATGAGTCGCGCCGCGAAGGATTCGGTGACGAAGATCGCGCCCGGCGGCGTCACCGGCTCGATGCGCGCGGCGAACGACAGCTGCGTTCCGTAGTAAGTGTCGATGCCTTCGATGGGATCGTGGCCGATGAACGCCGGCGCATAGTGCGCGGATAGGCGCAGCTCGAGTCGCGAGAGATCTCCGGTCAGCTCGCCGCGGACGCGCTCGAGCGTCGCGCGGATGTCGGTCGCGATCGACGCCGCGCTCGACGCGTTGCGTGTGACGATGTGGGGCGCGTCGCCCCAGGTGTGACGGAACAGGATCTGGCCCGCATGGCCTTTCAGCATCTGCGCCATCGCGTCCATCACCTCGCCCCAGTAGCGCGGCAGGTTCTCATCCGACAACGCTGAGAAACCCACGAAGTCCGCGAAGATCAGCCCGACGTAGCGGCGCCGCGTCGGCGCGGAGGTCTGATTGAACTCGCCGGTCGCGGTGAGCGCGTCGGTCGGCGGCGGCTGATCGAGCATGCCGACCATGCGGCCGGTGTCGCCGATCCCGAGCACTTTCCAGTTGGTCGCGAGTCGTCGCGCTGCGAGCAGCGACAGCCCGAACGCCATCGACTCGACGTAGCGCGCACACCAGGGCTCCTCGCCGTCGACGAAGCCGCGCGCGGAGCAGACCTCGTGCGCGCGCATCAGGCAGCGCGCGAGCCGCTCGACCGCTTCCTCGCCGTAGATCCGCCGCCAGCGCGCCACCTCGGCGCTGCGCTCGTCCGCGAGGCTCACGTAGAGCGGCACGCCGAGCTCGATGCAGATCTCGGCCGCGCGCAGCTCGGGCAAGCCGAGCAGCGGCAGGAACACGAGCGGCTTCATGATCGCGAGCCGCTCGGCGATCGCGGCACGCGATTCCGGGCTCGTCTCGCTGCTCGTCGCGCCGAGACGCCGGACGTACATCACAGGCGGCAGCGCGAGCAGGTCGGCGAACGTGCCGTCGTGCCCGAGGCAGGCCGCGACCTGCTTCAGCTGGAAGCGCGTGCGGCTGCGCGAATTGACGTTGCCGACCTGATACCGATCCGCGCGCCGCAGCGCTTCGCGCGCGGCATCCATGTCGTCGAGCAGCAGCGCGGCTTCGGCCTGCGTCACGTGCCAGTAGTACGACTCCTCGTCGCCCTCGACCTTGAGCTTGCGCAGGATCGCCGACACTTCTGCCGCGAGTTTCAGCGCGGCGGTGCGCTTGCCCGCGAGGCAATACATGCTCGCCGCGTTGATGCCGCTGAAGTGGCCGCCCGTGTTGCGATACGCAGCTTCGTACGACTCGGCAGCCTCGAGAAACAGCTGATCCGACGTGCTGCTGCCGCGGAACGCGAGGTCCTTCAGGAGCCGCGCCTTCAGCGCGAGCCAATCTTCGGCGAGATCGCCGACTTCCTCGAACTCCACATAGCGGCGCAGCGCGAGCCGCGTGCTGCCGGCATTGGCGAGCGCGAGCACGGTGAGGTACTGCAGATCGCGCGAATCGACCCCGCGCGCTCGCGCTCGGCTGATGATGTCGTAGCACTGCAGATAGTTGCCGGCCTTCATCGCGTCGTGCGCCTGCTTGCGCACACGCTCGACGGCGTCGGGCGGCAGGCCGCTCGCGGACTGGAATGGCACGGCGGGATCGAGCACGACGAGCTGCTTCGGGCGCTCGCCGGCGACGCGCTGCTCGACCGACAGGGTCGACAGCTCGGGTGGAACCGATTGCGGATTGCGCCGCCACTCGACGACTTCCGCAGTACCGCCGGGAAGTCCTTCACTGTCCTTGCGCAGCACCGCGACCAGCACGTCGGTCTGCTCCGCGAGCAACGCACCGAGGCGACGATATTGCAGCTGCCTGAATGCCGGATCGTCGAGCTTGCCGCCGACGTCGGCGTGATCCATCAGGTCGACCAGCACGTCGCACGCCTGCAGCGCGCGCTGCAGCTCGGCTTCGGCACGCGCGAAGCTGTCGTCGTCGTTGCGCGCGCCGGCGCTGTTCGCTTTCTCCTGCCAGTCCCGCAGCAGGCGGTCCGGCGGGATCGGCAGCAAGCCGACGACTTCGTGCTCGATCCCGCGACGCGTGAGCCAGCGCTCGGCGACGTGCATCAGCAGCAGATCAGCCCCGGGTGCGAGTCCGGTGAGAATGATGAGACGGCCGTTGGCGTCGGCACCGGCGAGCTTCGGCAGCAGGCCGCGCTCGAGGTGATCCGCGACGTGATCCTCCTCCGCAGACGAGAGGAGAAGATGGCCGGTGGCGCCGAGCGCGAGCGGCCGCGCGCGCTTGCCCTGGTCGCGGCGGAATCGGCGCAGCCAGTTCTTCAGGCGAACGGTCTTGCCGGGCAGTGCGATCGCCATCGCTAGAACTTGGCTCGCTTCACCGCGAACGACGCCAGCGCCGGGATCCAGCGCTTGATGTAGATCAGCGCCGACTCCTTGCCGACGAAGACTTCCTCGGCGTCGCGCTCCACCGCGCGCCAGATCTTCTCTGCGCAGCGCTTCGGCTCCATGCCGCGCGCGATCGTCGGGTCGAGCTTGCCGAAGCTGCCGCCGGTCGCGGTGATCGCGTTGATCGAGACTTCCGTCTTGATGAAGCCCGGACACGCGAGCGTGAACTTGAGGCCGTCGCGCCAGAGCTCGGCCCGCGCGGCATCGAAGAATCCGTGCAGCGCGTGCTTCGCGGCCGCGTAGCCGGACCGCAGCGGCGTGCCGATGTAGCCGACGACGCTCGAGATCACCACGATGTGCCCGGACCTGCGCTCGATCATGCCGTCGAGCACCGCCTTGGTCAGCGCGACCGGCGCGAAGAAGTCGAGCTCGAAGAGGTGCCGATAGACGTCCATCGTGCTGTCGCGCACCAGGCTGCGCTGCGACATGCCGGCGTTGTTGACGAGCACGTCGACTGGGCCGAAATGCGACGCCGCCGCCTTCGCGGCTTCATTCGGGTCGAACGCCGTGAGATCGAGCGGCATGACTGCAACTTGATCAGGATTCGCGCAGGCCTTGCGCACGCGATCCAGCTCGGCGCTGCGGCGTGCGGAGAGCACCAGCTTCCCGCCGCGCTGCGAGGCGACGGTCGCGAGCGCCTCGCCGATGCCCCCGGAGGCGCCGGTGATCCACACGACCTTCCCTGCGAGCTCGGTCATCGCATCCTCCCTGTCCCCGCAGTGAGGATGACATAAACGAAAAAGCCGCTCGCGGATCGCGAGCGGCTTTTGTGAAGCAGCTAACGGATCAGGCAGCCTTTTCGAGATTGACGCTCCACTTCCCGAGCGCGGCGAGCCCGTTCATCTTCGCGCGGTGCAGGTGCGCCTTCTTGCCGGCATCGGCGTTCTTGCCCGCCCACGCGTGCAGCGCCGCGTGCTGCAGCGCGCGACCGTACGAGAACGTGAGCTTCCACGGATGCGGACCGAGCTTGTTCATCTCGTCGAGGTGCGCGGTTGCATCCTCGTCGGACTGGCCGCCCGAGAGGAACGCGATGCCCGGCACGGCGCCCGGCACGCGACGCTTCAGGACGCGCAGCGTCTCGACGGCGACGGTCTTGCGATCGGCCTGTGTCGAGCACTTCTTGCCCGACACGACCATGTTCGGCTTCAGCACGATGCCTTCGAGCAGCACGCGCTGCTGGTGCAGCTCATGGAAGACCGCTTCGAGCGTGCGATCGCTCACGTCGCTGCAGATCTGCCACGTATTGTCCGCATCCATCAGCACTTCGGGCTCGACGATGGGAACGATGTCGGCTTCCTGGCACAGCGCTGCATAGCGCGCGAGTGCGTGCGCGTTGACGTGGATGCAGTAGTCCGTCGGAATGCCGTTGCCGATGGTGATCACCGCGCGCCACTTGGCGAAGCGGGCGCCCGCCGCTTTGTACTTCGCGAGGCGCTCACGCAGACCATCGAGGCCTTCGGTGACGGTCTCCTCCGGCGAGCCCGCGAGCTTCTTGGCGCCGGTGTCGACCTTGATGCCGGGGATCACGCCCTTGCTCGCCAGCAGCTTCGCGAAGGGCGTGCCGTCGAGAGCGGACTGGAACAGCGTCTCTTCGTAGAGAATGACGCCGCTCGTGTGCTGCTCGAAGCCGGGCGTGGTGAACAGCATGTCGCGATAAGCGCGTCGATTGGGCTCGCTGTTCTCGACGTTGATCGACTTGAAGCGCTTCTCGATCGTTCCGGTGGACTCGTCGGCGGCGAGCAGGCCTTTGCCGGGCGCGACCATGGCGACCGCGGTGTCGTGCAGTGTTTTCTCGTTCATGACCATCTTCTCGTTGTGATGTTGGGGCGAAGCGAAGGGTTGGCGGAGAGGGAGGGATTCGAACCCCCGAGCCCTTGCGGGCTAGCGGTTTTCAAGACCGCCGCGATCGACCACTCTGCCACCTCTCCGTTGTCGGGGACGGCATTATAAGATCGCTCGCATCCAGCGTTGGCAGGAGTGGACGTGCAGCAACGTGTAGCCGGCGTGACCCTGATCGAGGTGCTGAAGCACAAGAGCACGTTCGACGAGCCCGCGCTCAAGGGCGTCCTGCTGCCGCTGGCCGACGCGCTCGAGCAGGCCCACGATGCGCACAAGCTGCATCTGTCGATCAGCCCGGTGACCATCGTCCTGCAGGGGGGCGCGACGCCGATGTTCATCGGCTTCGGCGCCGACGTCCCGCCGGATGCCGGCTATTCGGCGATCGAGCGTTACTCGACGGAATACAAGACGGGCAAGTGGACCGACATCTACTCGCTCGGCGCAGTCGCCTACCGTCTGATCGCGGGTGTGCCGCCGCCGGCCGCGGGCGCTCGCCTCGAAGGCGAGCCGATGCGCTCGGCGGTGGAGATCGGTGCGCGCAACTATCACAAGAGCCTGCTCGAAGCCGTCGACTGGGCGCTGAAGGTGCATCCCCTCGAGCGTCCGCAAACGCTCGCGCAGTGGAAGGACGCGCTCATCGGCCTGCGCGAAAGCGCGACCTCCGGCGGGGCCGCGGCCGGCGCGACGATGCCGATCACCGCGACGATGGTGCGCAAATTTGCCGAGGCTCGGCAGACGAATCCGGCTGCGTCGGCGCCACCGCCGGCCGCACCGGCATCGGTCGCGCCGCCACCGCGTCCAGCACCTGCGAACGTCACGCCCATACCTCCGCCGCTCGTGGAGAAGCCCAAGCCGGCACCCGCGCCAGCCGCTCCGCCGCCGCCGAAGGCGCCGGAACCGGTGCGCGTCGTGACGCCGCCGCCGCGGATCGCAACACCGCCTCCGGCGCAGCCGGCGCGAGCTCCGACGCCGCTTCCAAAGGTGAAGGCGCCATCGCTCTCGCCGCCACCGCGCGACGAGCCGTTCCCCGAATCGCCGCCCACGCGGCCTTCGCTATGGTCGGCCGTGATCGCCGTCGTCGTGCTCGGCACCGCGATCGGCTACGCATGGTTCGCGCGCCGGCCGACCACACCTGCCGCGGCGCCTGCGCCGGTCACGCAAGCTGCGCTGCAACCTGCCCCGCCCGCCGAGACGAGACCCGCTCCGCAAGCGACGCCGCCCGCGACGGCAGTCGCGCCCGCGCCGGCCGCGTCGCCGCCGCCTCCTCCCGCACCCGTTGCCGTTGCGCCTGTCGCTCCAGCGGTTCCGGCGCCTGCCGCTGCGCCTGCGCCGATCGCTGCGGCTCCGCCCACCACCTCGAAGCTGCAAGGCAACTGGGTCGGTCGCGCTTCCTACGCGTCGGTGTTGCGAGGACTGGATTGCTCCGCGGAAGTGACGCGCACGTGGAAGACGTCGATCACGGGCGCGAGCGCCGACGGCAAAACGTTGACGGGAACCTTCTCGACCGCGCTGCGCGCCGACGGCGACAACACGTGCCCGAAGACGCGCTATGACTTGCAGATCGACGGCGACTTCGTCGCTCGCGTGCAGTCACCATCCGCGTTGCAGCTCACGTCGAAAGTGAAGAGCTGCGCGGGCGACTGCGACGACAACCGCGGCTTGCTGATCCCCAAGACGCTCAATCGCACGTATCGCGTCAGCGTCTCCGCGAAATCGGATCGCTTGAGCTTTTCCGACAACGCGACCGATTTCGCGCTGAAGCGAAGCCCCTAGCCGATCAAAACCGGTACGCCACCGTGAAGCCGGTGATGCCCTGCACCTGATTGCGCGTGGTCGGGCTGCGGTTGGCGTCGTCCAGCAGACAGTCGCCTGCGGCGACGATGTTGATGAACCAGTGGTGGCCCATCAGCCAGGTCGCATTGGCGCCGAAGCTCACCGACTTGGTGCCGCCGCCCGGATTGAACACCGGCAACCCCGAGCTCTCCGATTCCACCTGCGTGATGCCGAAGTAGCGCTTCATGTAGTTGCGATCGGCGATCGTGATCGACGGCCCGGCGAAGATGAACAGGCGATTCTTCCAGCCCGCGATCGGCAGGTAGGCGCTGAAATCGCCGGCCCAGCCGTTGTATCCGCCCATGCTGCGGCGGATGTCGACGCGCAGCACGACCGGGAACAGCACGACCTCGCCGAACAGCTTCGCCTCCGGCGTCGGGCTGACGTCGGACAGGCGATTGAGCTCGTGCGACAGCGTTCGCGAGCGGCCGAGGTCATAGGTGATCGCGAATCCGGTCCGCGTGTAGTTGTTCTGGAAGAAATTGACGCCGAGCCCTTCGCCGGTCGCCAGGAACGCGAGCTGCTTGTAGCGGATGTCGAACATCGGGCCGCCGAGCAGGTGGTAGCGCGAGGCGCCGTCGTACTTCGGCAGGATCTCCGTGCTCGCTCCGAGCGTGACCTGCCACTTCGGGATCTCGTCCATGAAGCGCGGCATCAGCGGCACGCCGGCGGAATAGATCCACTCGGGCAGCGGCGACGGATTCTCCGCGCGCGCGACGCCAGTGACACTGGCGAGGAGGTACAGCAGGGCAACCGCAGTGGCGCGCTGGGAAGGCATGCTTCGATCCTATCGTGAACCGGCGTGTTGCGTGACGTGGCTGCGTGCGCGCAGGCGGAAGCGGCCTTCCAGCACCGCGTAGGCAACGATCGCGAGCAGCAGCGGTGCGAAGTAGTACACGGCGCGATAAGCGAGCAGCGCCGCGACCAGCCGCGGCTCGCCGACGCGATCGCCGAGCAGCGCGATGAACACCGCCTCGATCACGCCCAGCCCGGCGGGAACGCGCACGATCACCGATGCGACCGCGCTCGTCATCAGCACGCCCTGCACCGTCGTGAACCCGACGTACGGCTGCAGCAGCACGAACACGATCGTCGACATCAAGAGCCAGTTGCAGATCGCCAGCCCGACCTGCGCGCCTGCGATGCGCAGCGTCGGCAGCTCGACGTCGTGCTTGCGCAGCGTCCAGGCGCGCCGCCTCGAGATGGCGCACGTGATCAGGTAGCCGATCACCGCGAGCAGCAGGACGATGCCGACGAGCTGCAGGCCGGCCTGGCCGACCGCCCAGCCGGCCGGCAACGGCACCCATCGCATCGCGAATGCGCTGCCGGCGACGCAGAACCAGCCGAGCCAGTTGCCCACGACGCTGACGGCCAGGACCCGGGTGATCATCGAAGGCCGCAGCCCTTGATGCGAGTAGAGCCGGTAGCGGAACCCCATGCCGCCGACCAGCGTGCCGAAATTCAGGTTGAAGGCGTAGCTGATCGCCGCGATGGTCATCGCGCGCCAGGTGGGGATGCGATGTCGCGTGTAGGCGCGGCCGACGAGGTCATAGCACGCGTAGACGAGATAGCTCAGCAGTGCCGCCGCGGCCGCTGCGCCGAGCGTCGGCGCCCGATATTCGCGCAGCGCTTCGAAGACGCCCGGCCAGTCGATGGCGCGCGCGCGCCAGAAAACGAGTGCGGCGACGATCGCGACGAACACGACCGGCAGCGCGCGACGGGCCAGCGGCCACCATCGGGTCGTCCTCGATTTCTGCGCGTGCATGATCCTTAAGACCATGCCGGCGCGGATTGTGCTCGCGCGCTATTCGACGTCGAGCCGCTTGCAGCCCGCTTCCACGCCCTTGTGATAGAGGTAAGTGATCCGCGCGGCGACTTCGTCCGTGTCGGGCTTGCCCGAGTAATTCAGGATCGCGGCGCGGTACGGCGCGCATTCGGGCGAGTTGCTGATCATCTCCGCAACTTTTTCCGCCTCGTTGCGCGAGTGTCCGCCCGCGAGATGACCCCAAGCGGTCTCGACCAAGCCCGATTGCCACGCCGCGTAGCCGAGGCCGGCGACGACGGCAGTGCTGACGAGATTGGAGAACCGGACCTTCGAACGCTTTTTGGCTTCCCTGATCATGCGCGTCTCCGTATAATTCGCGCCCTTCCGTGGCCGGCTTAGCTCAGTTGGTAGAGCGGCGCATTCGTAATGCGTAGGTCGGGGGTTCGAATCCCTCAGCCGGCACCAATCCGCTCCAATCCCCCGCAATAAGGTCGCAGCGCCGCAGGCACGGCAATCGTGCCGTCAGGATTCTGGAAGTTCTCCAGGATCGCCACCAGCGTCCGACCAACGGCGATGCCGGAGCCGTTGAGCGTATGCAGGAGCTCCGGCTTCTTCGTCTCACGATGCCGGTAGCGGGCGAGCATGCGGCGAGCCTGGAAATCCTCGCAGTTGGAGCAGGAAGAGATCTCGCGATAGCGATCCTGCGACGGCAGCCAGACTTCGAGGTCATAGGTCTTCGCCGCAGTGAAGCCCATGTCGCCGGCGCACAGCGCGACGACTCGGTAGGGCAGCTCCAGCTTCTTGAGGATCGCTTCCGCATTCGCAGTCAGCTCCTCCAGAGCCTGGTAGGAATGCTCCGGCAGCGACGCGTGCACCAGCTCGACCTTCTCGAACTGATGCTGGCGGATCATCCCCTTGGTGTCCTTGCCCGCCGATCCGGCTTCCGAGCGGAAGCATGGCGTGTGACAAACCCATTTCTTCGGGAGCGCTTCCGGGGCGAGGATCTCGTCGCGCAGGAGATTGGTGACAGGCACTTCGGCCGTGGGGATCAGCCACCAGCCCTGCTCGCCCTTGAGCTGGAACAGGTCCTCGCCGAATTTCGGCAGCTGGCCCGTGCCGCGCAGCGAGGCCGAGTTCACGATGTAGGGAACGTAGACCTCTTCATACCCGTGCTCGCGCGTGTGCGTGTCGAGCATGAACTGCACGAGCGCGCGATGCAGCCGCGCGAGCGATCCCTTCAGCACTGTGAAGCGCGCGCCGGTGAGCTTGGCGGCAGCAGTGAAATCCATCAGCCCGAGCGCTTCGCCGAGGTCGGCGTGATCCTTCGGCTTCGCAATCGCGCGCGGCTCGCCCCAACGACGCACCTCGGCGTTCTTGGTTTCGTCCGCGCCATCCGGAACGCTCGCGTGCGGAAGGTTCGGGATCCGCAGCGCGTAGTCCTCGAACTCCGATTGCAGCGCCGTCAGCGCCTGCTCGTTCTCCGCGAGCTTGCCCTTGATGAGCTCCATCGACTCGAGGATCGGCGCAACGTCCTCGCCTTTGGACTTCGCCTGCCCGATGCGCTTGGAGCCCGCGTTGCGCTCGGCCTGCAGCTTCTCGGTCTCGACCTGCAGCGACTTGCGGCGCGATTCGAGCTCGTCGAAGCGCGCGCGATCGAGCACGAAGCCGCGGCGCGCCAGCTGCGCGGCGACCTGATCCAGCTGCGTGCGCAGCAGTTTGGGATCCAGCATGACGGGGGTGCCTCGTCAAAAACGAGGCGCGCAGTATAGCGGCGCTACCCCGCTGAAGGGCGCAGCAGCGCGTAGCCGAGCGCGCAGGCGACGATGCTCAGCACCAGGTTCCCCACGACGTTGCCGATCGATGCAGCGGCCTGCCCGTCGCGCCAGAGCAGCACGGTCTCGATCGAGAACGCGGAAAACGTGGTGAAGCCGCCGAGGAAGCCCGTGGTCAGCGCGAGCCGCAGCACTTCGGAGAAATCCTCGCGAGCGTGCGCATGCGCCATGATCGCGCCCATCGCAAAGCTGCCGGACACGTTGACGAAGAGCGTGGCGAACGGGAATCCGTACGGGAGCGATTTGAACGCGAGGACCGCACCGAAGCGCGCCGCGCAGCCGAGCATGCCGGACAGGCTCACCGCCAGCCACAGGATGACGTTTCCGCTCATCGTCGCTCTCCCTTGCCGCGCAGCTGCGCGAGCTTTTCTGCGATCTTGATCTCGAGCCCGTGCTGCGTCGGCGCGTAGAAGCTCGTGCCGACCAGCGCGTCGGGCAAGTATTGCTGGCCGGCGGCGTGGGCGTCGGCTTCGTCGTGATCGTAGCGATAACCCTTGCCGTAGCCGATCTCCTTCATCAGCTTCGTCGGCGCATTGCGGATGTGCATCGGCACTTCGAGCGTGCCGGTGCGCTCGACGGTTTGGCGCGCCTCGCCGTACGCGATGTACACGGCGTTGCTCTTCGGAGCGACCGCGAGATAGACGACCGCGATCGCGATCGCGAGCTCGCCTTCCGGCGAGCCGAGGCGCTCGTAGGTATCCCAGCCGTCGAGGCACAAGCGCTGCGCGCGCGGATCGGCAAGGCCGACGTCCTCGATCGCCATGCGGGTGACGCGACGCGCGATGTAGCGCGGATCGGCGCCGCCATCGAGCATGCGCGCGAACCAGTACAGCGCGCCGTCCGGATCGCTGCCCCGCACCGCCTTGTGCAGCGCCGAGATCTGGTCGTAGAAATTGTCGCCCTGCTTGTCGAAGCGTCGCAGGCCCTTGCCGATCAGTTTTTCCAGCAGCGCGTCGTCGTCGTTCGATTTCTCCGCGCGCGAGAGCTCGACCGCGGTCTCGAGGAGGATCAATCCACGACGCGCGTCGCCATCGGCAGCTTCGGTGAGCCGATCGAGCCAGCTCGTGGGAATCGCGTCGGGCGGCTCGCCCAGCCCGCGCTCCGAATCGGTCAGCGCGCGCTCGAGCA
>DASRHK010000171.1:0-6402 GCA_035650495.1 Nevskiaceae bacterium
GACAGCAGCCATCACGTCGGCCGCGCTCGCAGTCGCCGGCAGCGTGTGCTGGAGCGCATCGTTCTGCTGCACCGCCTGGAGCGCCTGCGAGAAGCGCCAGCCCTCGGGAATCGTCAGCTCATGAAGGATGACGTGACCCGAGGCGAAGAGACCGAGCACGTCGAGCGGCGTCATCGCCGGCATCAGCTCGTACTCGCCGGCCTTCACGGCTGCGAGCTCCGGCTTCAGCCGCAGGTAAAGCTTGAGGTACTGCTTCGTCCGCGCAGAGGGCAGCCACTGGTGCGCGGCGAGCTCCGCCATCACGGTGTCGAGGGACTGACCCTTGATCACTTCGAACACCGACGGACTGGTGAGCCGCAACTGCGCGTGCAGCTGCGACTGCATGTCACGCACGATCGCGAAGACACCGACGAACGCGACGATGAGCAACAGGATCAGGGTGCGCAAGGCTTTCACGACCGGCCCGGCAGCGGATGGTCCAGCGCCTGCATCAGGGCGCGCGTGATCTCTCCGGGCGCGCGCCAGCGGCTGCGCTCGCAGCGCTGCAGAGGCCAGATGCCGATCAGGCTGTTGGTCACGAAAGCTTCTTCGGAGTTTGCAAAGTCACGCCAGCTGAAAGCGCCGATGCGCCAGCGGATACCGAGTGCCTGGGCAAGCTCGAGAATCTTCTCGCGCATCACGCCCGCAACGCCGCATCCACTCAGCTCCGGAGTATAAAGTGCGCCGCGCGCGATCCAGAATAGATTCGATCGCGTACCGCAGATCGGCCGGCCTTGCGCGTCGCACTGGATCGCTTCGCCCACGCGCGACGGCCATTGCGCGCTGGCAAGAACCTGCTCGAGCCGCGCCAGATGCTTGATGCCCGCGAGTCGCGGCTGTGCGCTCAGCGACACTGCACCGCGCATCGCGATGACTCCGCGTGTCCACGAAGTGCGCGACATCGACGGCAGATCGGCGCGCAGGACGAGACGCTCCGCGTCTTTCGTCGTCGGTCGATAGCCGCGACCCTCGGACTTCCTCCAGAGCATCATTTTGACGACGCCCGTGTCCATCGCCGCCGCGAGCTTGCGCGCGTCGCGCGCGCAAGCCCGCGCTGCGCTCGCAGAAAGAGAGAGGGCCGAAGCGTCCGCCTCCAGCTTCGCGACTTGGCGATCGAGGTCGACGATCCTCGAATCGACGACCAGCGCGGTTCGGAAGACACCATCGCCGTAATGGAGGCCGCGCGACCACGTCCATGCGCCGCCTTCCGGACGACCATTGAAGAGCGCCCTCACGCCGCCGCTCCGAGGGCGAGCAGCAATCCCCTCGCCTTCGCGCGCGCCTCCGCAAGCTCGGCGTCGGGATCGGAATCCGCGACGATGCCGCCGCCCGCGCGGAAGGTGACGGTGCCGTCCTCGCACACGAGGCTGCGGATCAGGATGTTCATGTCGAGCCGGCCGCTGCGGCAGAGATAACCCATCGCGCCGGTGTACGGTCCGCGCCCGACGCCTTCGAGCTCCGCAATGATCTCCATTGCGCGCACCTTCGGGCATCCGGTGATGGTGCCGCCGGGAAATACGGCGCGCAGCACATCGCCGGGACCGGCCTCGGAGCGCAGGCGGCCGGCGACGTTCGAGACGATGTGATGCACGTGCGCATAGCTCTCCGTCGTCATCAGCTCGTCGACTTCCACGCTGCCGCTTTCGCAGACGCGCCCGAGGTCGTTGCGCTCGAGATCGATGAGCATGATGTGCTCCGCGCGCTCCTTGATGCTCGCCATGAGCTTCTCGATCTGACGGCGATCCTCCGACGGGTCCGCGGCGCGTGGCCGAGTGCCTGCGATCGGGCGCGTCTGCACACGATCGCCTTCGATGTGCACGAGCCGCTCGGGCGACGAGCTCACGACGGCGCTGTTCTGCCACCACGCGAGCCCGGCGAAGGGCGCCGGATTGCGGGATCGAAGCGCGTCGTACAGATCACAATGGCTCACGCCTTCGCGCAGCGGCGCCTGCCAGCGCCGTGAGAGATTGACCTGGAACACATCGCCCGCGCGCAAGTATTCGAGGATTGCGCGCACCCCCGCTCGGTAGCGCTCCGGGTCGTCCTCCGTCGCGGGCTCGGTCAGCGGGCCGGGGCGGACGGAATGCGCGCCTGTCGATCGCAGATCCGCGGACATCGTCTCGATCTGCGCAGGGTCGCGCTCGGCGATCGCGTGAGCCGTCTCGGTGTGACGGTCATAGATGATCGCCGCCGGACAACGCACGGCGAGCGCGTCCGGCAGGCGGAACGGCGATCGCTGCAGATGCACGCGCGGCTCGATCAAGCGCGCTGCTTCATAGCCCAGCAGGATGAACCACCCGCCGGCGAACGGCAGCTCGTTCGACACGTCATCGCGCTCGCGCCGGAACGCCCGGTTCAGGTCGCCGAAGAAATCCATGCGGGAGTCGGCGCGGAGCTCGATCGCGTCGCCCGGGAACGCGAACAGCAAGTCGTAACGCGCGGCCTGCGGATGCGGAGCCGCGCTCTGCAACAGGAAGGGATACCGGCCGGGGAATCGCCGATGCAGCGTGAACAGATCGACCGGACCGGCGGTCGCGGCACGCAGCATCAGGTCAGGCGCTTGAACGCGAGCGTTCCGTTGGTGCCGCCGAAGCCGAACGAGTTCGACAGCACGTAGTCGAGCTTCGCCTGACGTGCCTGCCCCGGCACGTAGTCGAGGTCGCAACCTTCGCCGGGATGCTCGAGATTGATCGTCGGCGGGATCACCTGATCGCGCAGCGCGAGCACGGAGAAGATCGCTTCGATGCCGCCCGCGGCGCCGAGCAGATGCCCGGTCATCGACTTGGTCGAGCTCACCGGAATCTTCTTCGCGTGATCGCCGAACGCCGACTTGATCGCCTGCGTCTCGGCGAGATCTCCCGCGATCGTCGACGTGCCGTGCGCGTTGATGTAATTCACCGCGCCCGCATCGATCTGGGCATCCTTCAGCGCATTGAGCATGCAGCGTCGCGCACCGTCGCCGCCTTCGACCGGCAGCGTGATGTGGAACGCATCGCCGGACATGCCGAAGCCGACGAGCTCCGCGAGGATCCGCGCCCCGCGCTTCTTCGCGTATTCGTATTCCTCGAGCACGACGACACCGGCGCCGTCGCCGAGCACGAAGCCGTCGCGATCCTTGTCCCACGGACGGCTCGCGCGCTGCGGATCGTCGTTGCGCGTCGAGAGCGCTCGCGCCTGGCAGAAGCCCGCGAGACCTGCCGGACTCGATCCACATTCGGCGCCGCCGGCGATGAATACTTCCGCGTCGCCGGCCTGGATCAAGCGCCCACCGAGTCCGATCGCGTGCGCGCCGGTCGTGCATGCGCTGACCACCGCGAGATTGGGACCGGTGATCTTGAGCTCGATCGAGATGTAGCCGGAGATCATGTTGATGATCGACGAGGGCACGAAGAACGGCGAGATGCGGCGCGGCCCGCCCTTGGCCATCGTCAGCACTTCCTCTTCGATGGTGCCGATGCCGCCGATCCCGGAGCCCACGTTGATGCCGATGCGCTCGCGATTCGCGTCGGTGATCTCGAGTCCCGCGTCCTTCACTGCCTGCTTCGCAGCGGCGACGCCGTAGTGGATGAAAGGATCGGTCTTGCGGACTTCCTTCGGGCCAAGATAGTCAGCGACGTTGAAGTCCGCGACCATCCCGCCGAAGCGCGTCGTGTACTGCGACACGTCGTACTTGGTGATCGGAACGATGCCGCTCCTGCCGGCGACGATGTTCTTCCAGGCGCTCTCGACCGTGGAGCCGACGGGCGAAACGATGCCCATGCCGGTCACGACAACGCGTCGGCGGCTCATCGGCGTTTAGCTCTGGTCAGCTTGGGATGAAACGGCCTCGAAAGGAGTGCGTGGCCGTCGGCCTGAGATCAGGTCGTCTGGTTGGTGTGGGCTTTGATGTAATTGATGACGTCCTGGAACGTCACGATCTTTTCCGCTTCCTCGTCCGGGATGTCGATCTCGAACTCTTCCTCGAGCGCCATCACGAGCTCGACGGTGTCGAGCGAATCGGCCCCCAGGTCCTCGACGAACGAGGCTTCCGGCGTGATCTGGTCTTCGCTGACGCTCAGCTGCTCCGCGATGATTTTCTTGACTTTCTCTTCCAAGCTGCTCATGTCGTGACTCCTGGCGGATCGTTGGAACGATTTGTAATGGGGGCGGAAAGCCCGCGAATTATAAGGCAATCGACGGAAAATCCGGCAAGCCGGTCAGGCCATGCTCATGCCGCCGTTGACGTGCAGCGTCTCTCCCGTGATGTAGCCCGCTTCACGCGACGCGAGGAACGCGACGGCGGACGCAATTTCGTCGGCCTGACCGAGCCGCTGCACCGGAATCTGCGCGAGCAGCGCAGCGCGTTGTGCCTCGGCTAGCTCACGCGTCATGTCGGTGTCGATGAATCCGGGCGCCACGACGTTCACCGTGACGCCGCGCGATCCGATCTCACGCGCCAGCGCTTTCGAGAAGCCGACGAGCCCTGCCTTCGCGGCACAATAATTCGCCTGTCCCGCGTTGCCGATGGTCCCCACCACCGAGCCGATCGAGATGATGCGCCCGTGGCGGGCCTTGATCATCCCCTTCACCACTGCGCGCGTGAGACGGAACACTGCGGACAGGTCCGTTTCGATCACCGTGTCCCAATCCTCGTCCTTCATGCGCAGCAACAGCGTGTCGCGCGTGATGCCGGCGTTGTTGACGAGGATCGAAACGGCGCCGATCGATCCCATCAGCGCTTCGACCGCCGCGCCATCGCGCACGTCGAGCACGCGCCCCTCGCCACCGTGCGGCTTGAGATATTCAGCGATCGCCGACGCGCCGGATTCGCTGGTCGCAGTGCCGACGACTTTCGCGCCTTCGCGCGCCAGTCGCTCGGCGATCGCGCGTCCGATGCCGCGGCTCGCGCCCGTGACCAGCGCACGCTCTTCGTTCAATCGCATGGAATCCCGGCCCTTATGTGCAAGGCCATTATGCTGCGGGAATTTGGCGATCCTGTGAAATCCGCTGCTAGGCGGTCGCCGTCAGTCCACGCAGCCGCGAGCGCCACAAGCCGTCGCCGCCATAGATCGCGAGCGCGGACCAGATGCAGCAGAAGCCGATCGCCTGCACCGACGTGAACGCTTCGTGGAAGACCAGCACGCCGGTGAGAAACTGCAGCGTCGGCGCGACGTACTGGATGATGCCCACGAGCGAGTACGGGATCTGTCGCGCGCCGTAGGCGAACCAGATCAAGGGTAGCGCGGTGACCGCACCGCCGATCGCGAGGAACAGATCTTCGCCGACGTTGCCGCGCACGAAGTGCCCGGCTCCGTGCGCAGCGAGCCAGGCCAGATAGCCGAGCGCGGGCACGAACAGATATGCGCTCTCGATCCCGAGTCCGGGCACCGCGTCGACGTGCGCGATTTTGCGGATCAGTCCGTAGGTCCCGAACGAGATCGCCAGCACGAGCGCGATCCACGGCAACGAGCCCGACTGCCAGGTGAGCCACGCAACGCCGAATCCTGCGAGCGCGACCGCGCTCCATTGCGCGACGTTGAGCCGCTCGCGCAGCACGAGCACGCCGAGCAGGACGTTCACCAGCGGGTTGATGAAGTAGCCGAGGCTCGACTCGACGACGTGACCATTGTTCACGGCCCAGATGTAGAGGAGCCAGTTGATGCTGATCAGCAGCGCGCTGCACGCGAGCATGAGCGGCACGCGCGGCTTGCCGAGCGCGGTGGGCAGCCAGCGCCAGCCCTGGCGCGCGAAGAGATAGGCGCCGACGAGCAGCCCGCACCAGACGATGCGGTGGGCCATGATCTCGAGCGCCGGAACCTCGCGCAGCTGGTGCCAGTAGAGCGGGAACAGGCCCCAGATCACGAACGCGCCCAACGTCGACAGCAGACCGCGATTCATCCCGGCTCTCCCGCGAAGCGCGCGGGCTCGGCTTTCAATGGGCGCGCAGGATACAGCACGTGGTGTTTCCGTCCCGGCAGCAGTCCGCCGCCGCGCATGCTTGGTTAGAATCCGCTCCACTCGCATGCACTACCTCGTCACCGGCGGAACCGGCTTCATCGGACGCGCGCTCTGTCGCGAGCTGCTGCGCCGCGGGCAGGTCACGGTGCTCACCCGCTCACGCCGCAAGGCCGAGCAGGTCCTGCGACCCGAAGTCGGAACCATCGAATCGCTCGAAGAGCTCTCGGGGCTCACGCCGCAGGCGGTGGTCAATCTGGCCGGCGAGAACCTTGCAGGGGCGCGCTGGAGCAACGCGCGCAAGGCACAACTGCGGCAGTCGCGCATCGACACCACGCGCGAGCTCGTGAAGTGGATGGGCACGCTCAAGGAGAAGCCGAGCGTTCTCGTCTCCGCATCCGCGATCGGCTACTACGGGGCGCGCGGCGA
>DASRHK010000172.1:0-15179 GCA_035650495.1 Nevskiaceae bacterium
ACGCGTTCCAGAAGCATCCGCCGAAGATCATGATCTGGGAGATGCCGTACCAGGATTTCCCGGGGACGGCGGTGAGCCCGCATCGCATCTTCCGCCAGGCCGTCGCGCTGGTCGGCAACGGCTGCGGCGGCAAGGCGACCATGATCGATCGCAAGGTCGATCTGCACGCCGGCAACAACGAAGTGCTGTTCAACGGCGGCGGCCACATCGAGCCCGTCCAGGGACGCACGCATCTCGTCGACCTGCAGTTCAGCGATCCCGGCTACAAGGAGCTGCACGCGACCCTGTGGTACATGAACGGCATGCGCGAGCGGCTGCAGCTGCGCTTCAAGCAGTACGTCGACAACAAGGGCCGCTTCGCTTTCGAGCTGCGCAACGATCGTCCCGACTACGCGCAGGCGACGTTCATGGGCGCCACCGTCGATCTCGACAACGAGCCCGCGAAGCCGCTGTCGGTCACCGCCAAGCTGTGCACCAACGAGGTCGTGCAAGCCGTGAACGGCAGCAGCGTTGCGCCGTCGCCGGCGGTCTTCGCGCCCGTCGAATCGCCGGCCCCTGCGCCGAAGGCCCCGGCTGCGCCGGCGAAGCTGCCGCCGCCGCCGACACTGCACTACGGCCCGCCCGCGAAACCAGCGCCGAGCGCGCCGGCGAAGTCCGCGCCTGCGCGAAAGTCCGCACCGAAGCCCGCGGCGCCGAAGCCCAAGCCCAAATCGGCGGCGCCTGCGAAATCCTCGTCAGCGAAAGCAACTGCACCGCGCAAGCCGGTCACCAGGTTCGACGACCGGGCGCCACTCACCGACAACAAGAACACCATCAACCAGTCGCCCGACTGGGACGTTTCGCATCATTGAGGTGATCCCATGACCAATCCGCTTCGCGCGATCCTCATCGCGCTCGCCACGCTTCCAGCACTGTCGACGACGGCGCGCGCCGACGACAAGGGACTCGTGCCGCCGCCCGGATATTTCGAGCCCGCGGGCGCTTCCGGCAAGAGCAAGGGCGGCGCCTACATCTGTCCCGAAATCCCGACGCCGTACACCGAGTCACTCGACTTCCCGAGCAAGTACGAAGGCTCCGGCAAGTCGCGCGACACGTTGAACGAGCAGGCCGACGCCGAGTACAAGGCGAAGACGAAGCCGGTCAACGATTTCGAGAAAGGCGTCGCGAAGATCGTCGGCGCCTACATGGACAGCGGCAAGCCCGACGCGCTCGCCTGCGCTCTGCAGTGGTACGGCAAGTGGGCCGACGCCAAAGCGTTGCTCGGCGACGCGCCGAATCACACCGGACGATCGGTGCGCAAATGGACGCTCGCGAGCGCGAGCAGCGCGTGGGTGAAGCTCAAGTTCTCCGCGTCGAAGCCGCTCGCGGCGCACGCCGACGAGGAAAAGAAGGTCGAGGACTGGCTCTCGCAGGTCGCCGACAAGGTGAAGTCGGAATGGGATGGCAACGCCGACGCGCACATCCTCAACAACCATTTCTATTGGGCGGCTTGGGCGGAGATGTCGACGGCGGTGGCCACCAATCGGCGCGATCTGTTCGACGCGTCCGTGAAGATCTACGACCGCTTCGCCTCACAAGCGGATCGCGACGGCTATCTGCCGAACGAGATCAATCGCAAGACGCGCGCGCTCGGCTATCACCTGTTCGCGATCGCGCCGCTCAGCATGATCGCGGCGTTCGCGCAGGCCAACGGCGTCGATCTCGCGAGCCGCGGCGACCACGCGCTCAAGCGCGTCGCCGAGCGCACGCTGCAGGGCTTCGACAATCCGAAGCTGTTCGAGGACAAGGCCGGCGCCAAGCAGGTGATCGAAGGCTTCGACGAGCAGAGCTCCAAGCTCGCGTGGCTCGAGCCGTACTGCTCGGTGGAGAAATGCACGGGCAACGCCGCGCACAAGCTCGATCAGTCGCGGCCGTTCAAGAACACGCGCCTCGGCGGCGACGTGACGTCGGTGTTCAGCGCATCACGCGGCTAGTGATGCTGCGGCCAGTGGCCGATCGCGGCCGCGTCGTCGACGGCGTCGACCACCGCCTCGGGCGCCGTCAGCCCTTTCGATAGCACGTACATCGCGTCGCTCTCCCACGCCGCCTTCATCTGCCAGCCGTGCGAGCCCGCGCTCAGCACGACCACCGGCAGATGGCGCAGCGTCGGATAGCTGCGGATCTCGCGCAGCCAGTCGATGCCGTTCAAGCCCGGCATGTCGAGATCGAGCAGCACGACGTCGGGCCGGAAATCCTTCAGCGCGAGCAGGCCCTCGGTGCCATCGCCAGCGACGTGCACGTCGTAGCCCGCGGTGCGCAGCTTGCGGCCGTAAGTCGTCCCGATCACGGGATCATCGTCGATCAGCAGAACCTTCTTCATCGCCCAACACCCTTCCAAGACCTGCCACTGCAGTGTCGGGCGTCGGCGATCACGCATCGCGCGGGCGGTATGTGTTATCCAGAAATCGGGCGCGGCGCGCTGGCGTTTTGGCAGTCCGCTGGTAAACTAGCGCCCCTCTTGATGGGGCAGTAGCTCAGCTGGGAGAGCGCCGCGTTCGCAATGCGGAGGTCGAGGGTTCGATCCCCTTCTGCTCCACCATCACCTTCCGCAGCATCCGATCGCACGGTCGAGGGTAGTCCGACTCGTCCCTGAGCCGGACCCTCGCTTCGCTCGGGCTACGCGGCAATTCGCTCCCGGCGAATTGCAACGATCCCCTTCTGCTCCACCATCTCTAGAAATCCCGCAGCACTTCCACCGCCGCATTCTTCCCCGCCGCGCCCATCACGCCGCCGCCGGGATGTGCTGCGGCTCCGCACAGATAAAGTCCGCGCACCGGCGTTCGATAGTCGCTCCAGCCCGGCACCGGGCGGAAGCTGAACAGCTGATGCAGCGGCATCGCGCCCTGGAAGATGTTGCCGCCGGTGAGCGCGAAGCGGCGCTCGAGATCGAGCGGCGTGAGGATCTGCCGATGCAGCACCGATCGCGCGAAGTTCGGCGCGTAGCGCGCGATCTCGTCGATGCAGCGATCGGCGAATGGCTCCTTGATGTCGTCCCACGATCCTGACGCGAGCCGGTACGGCGCGTATTGGATGAAGAGCCCAATGACGTGATGACCTTCGGGTGCGAGCGTGCGATCGACGCTCGACGGGATCGTCATCTCGATGATGGGATGCTCCGATGACGGTGCGCCGAGCCGCGCTTCGTCGAACGCGCGCTCGAGATGGTCGACCGTCGCGCCGATGTGGATCGTGCCGCGATGCTGGGGCCCGAGCGACGTTCCCGGCATGCACGAGAAATCCGGGAGCTCCGACACCGCGAGATTGATCTTCATGCTCGCGCTCGAGTAGTCGATGCGCGCAACGGCTTCGCGGAACGTCGGCGGCAGCAGCTTCGGATCGATCAGCTGCTCGAACGTCACGTGCGCGTCCGCATTCGAGAGAACAGCGCGCGCTTCGATCACTTCGCCGCTCTGCGTGCGCACGCCGGTCGCGTGACCGTCGCGGACGATGATCTCTGCGATCGGCGTCGACGTGCGGATCTCCACGCCCGTGGCTTGCGCCGACTTCGCCATCGCCTGCGTGAGCGCGCCCATGCCGCCTTCGACGTAACCCCACACGCCGCGCGCGCCGCCCGCAGTGCCCATCACGTGATGCAGCAACACGTAACCAGTGCCGGGCGCGGAGATCGGCTGGAAGGTGCCGATGATCGCGTCGGTCGCGAGCGTCGCTTTCAGCACGTCGGACTCGAACCAGCGATCGAGCACCGGTCGCGCGGCGCCGGTGAGAATCTCGATCGCGGCCGGAAGATCGTCACCGAGCTTCTTCATCGCGCGATAGAGCCCACCGCCGCGACGGAGATTGCGCAGCCGATCGAAGAGTCCGCGTTGGCGCCACGTCGGCGGCAGCGGCAGCAAGTCAGGCGGCGTGCCCATCAGCGCGGGCTCGAGACATTCCGCGATGCGCGTGAGCAGGCGCTCGTAGCGCGGATATGCCTCGGCGTCGCGCGCGGAGAACTTCGCGATCTCGCGCCGATTGAATTCCTCGTCAGGACCGAGCAGCAGCGAGCGGCCGTCGAGGCAAGGCGTGAACGACGACGGGCTGCGCGGCAGCACCTTGTAGCCGAACTTCGCGAGCTCGAGATCGCGCTCGACTTCGGGCAACAGCAGGCTGATCAGATACGAAGCCGTCGAGATGCGATAGCCCGGCGCGAATTCGTCCGTGACCGCGGCGCCGCCGACGACGCCCTGACGCTCGACCACGAGGACTTTGCGTCCCGCGCGCGCGAGATAACCGGCGCAGACGAGCCCGTTGTGACCCGCGCCGATGATGATGGCGTCGTAAGTGGCTGGCATGATTCGGCGGTGAGCCTATCGCAGACCAAGCTTCTCGTGTTCGCGCGCGCACCGATTGCTGGTCGCTGCAAGACGCGGCTCATCGCGAAGTACGGCAAGCGCGGAGCGGCGCGGATTCATCGCGAGCTCGTGTTGCGAACGCTGCGAACGGCCGGCGCGCATGGCGCGCCCTGCGAACTGTGGTGCGAGCCTTCGGCGCGCCATGCGTTCTTCCTGAAATGCCGGCGTGAATTCGGCGTCGCGCTGAAATCCCAGCCCGCCGGCGATCTCGGTCGCAAGATGGCGCTCGCGCTCGTTCGCGCGCTCGACGATGGCTCGGGGAAGGTCCTGATCGTCGGCACCGATTGCCCAGCCCTCACCGTCGCCGATCTGCAGGCCGCAGCTGCCGCGCTCGATCGCCACGACGTCGTCCTGCAACCGGCGGAGGACGGCGGCTACGTGCTCATCGGCGCGCGCAGATTCGCCGCGGGCGCGCTGCGGAACATCTTCTGGAGCAGCGGATTGGAGCTGGCTCAGACCCGGCGCGGCCTCGCGCGGCTGGGCTTCAGCGTCGCCCCGCTCGCCGAGCGCTGGGACGTCGACTGGCCGGCCGACGTCGGGCGGGCCCGGCAATCGGGCTTCCTCGTGTAAAATTCGCGCCCAATTCAACCTTTCCCGGCGGCCGCGCATCCAAGCCCTGACGGGCCTTGCCGCGAGCCAAGAACGCATGAAGTCCAGAAGCAACCAGTGGGGGCGGCTGCCCGGCGGCAGCTGGGGCATCGTCGGCCTGATCGTCGCGGCGCTCGCGTTGTGGATGCTCACCGGCGCGTTCTCGAGCAAGAAGCCGGAAGCGGCCGAAGTCGTCGCCGCGAACAAAGCCAACGAGAAATTCCACGTGATGGTCCGCGAGCAGATCGCGGAGCCCGTGCGCCGCGCGGTCACGATCAACGGCAACACGATGCCCGACCAGATCGTGAATCTCTCCGCGCAGGTGGAAGGCCAGGTCGTCGCCATCGGCGCGCGCAAGGGCACTCGCGTCAAGCAGGGCGATCTGATCGCGAAGCTCGATTCGCGCGATCTCGAGCAGCATCGCGCCCGCGAAGCGGCGACGCTGAAGCAGCGCGAGCTCGAGTACCAGGGCGCGCAGAAGCTCGCGGCGTCGAGCTACATCACGCCGACCGAGCTCGCCGCCAAGCTCGCGGCGCTCGAGTCCGCGCGCTCGGAGCTCAAGGACACCGAGTTCCAGATCGCGCATCTGCAGATCCACGCACCGATCGCAGGCATCGTCGAGGAGCAGCAGGTGGAGATCGGCGACTACGCGCGCGTCGGCAGCCCGATCGTGCGACTCATCGTCAACGACCCGCTGCGGCTTTCCGGCGGCGTCAACGAGCAGGACGTGCGTCAGATCAAGGTCGGCGATGCGGCGACTGCGGAGCTCGCGGGCGGCGATCAGCTCGCGGGCGCCGTGCGCTTCGTGTCGGCGATGGCCGATGAGAAGACGCGCACGTTCACGGTCGAGGTCGCGGTCGCAAATCCAGAGGGGAAAATTCCCGCGGGACTTTCGGCGCGCGTGCTGATCCCGGTCGATCAGGTTTCCGCGCATCGCATTCCGGCGTCGCTGCTGTCGCTCGCCGACAACGGCGACGTCGGCGTGAAATTCGTCGGCGACGGCGACAAGGTCGTGTTCACGCGCGCGCACATCGTGCGTGCCGACGGTGACGCGGTCTGGGTCTCCGGCTTGCCGGAGCGCATCCGCCTGATCACGCGCGGCCAGGGCTTCGTCAACGCGGGCGAGCCGGTGGTCGTCGAGACCGAGGGCGCGCCGCAGAAGACGGAGCAGGCCGCGGGCACCGCGTCGTGAGAGCGTTCCTCGACGCCGCGCTCGACAAGCAGAAGCTGATCCTGCTTACGCTCGGCCTGATCTTCGTCGCCGGCGCGATCACCTATGCGCGGATGCCCAAGGAGTCGAATCCCGACGTCCCGATCCCGTACATCTACGTGTCGATGTCGCTCGAAGGCGTCTCGCCCGAGGACGCGGAGCGGCTGATGGTGCGCCCGGTCGAGACGGCGGTGCGCTCGATCGAAGGCGTGAAGAAGGTGCAGGCGCGCGCCTATGCAGGCTTCGGCACCGTGACGCTGGAGTTCGACGCCGGCTTCGACAACCAGAAGGCGTTGCGCAACGTCCAGCGCAAGGTCGACGAGATCCGCAGCAAGCTGCCGCAGGAGATGGACGAGCCCGGCGTGCACGAGATCAACGCGGGCCTCGACCCGGTGCTGATGATCGATCTCTCCGGCCCGCTGCCGGAGCGCAGCCTCGTCGCCATCGCTCGCCAGCTGCGGGACGACCTCTCCAGCGTCAAGGGCGTGCTCGAAGTCGACATCGACGGCGATCGCGAGGAGATGGTCGAGATCCAGGTCGACCCGGTGAAGATGGACAGCTACGGCATCTCGCAGGAAGAGCTGTTCAATCTCTTCGTGCGCAACAACCGGCTGATCGCGGCCGGTGTGCTCGACACCGGCAACGGCCGCTTCGCGGTGAAGCTGCCCGGCGTCATCGAGAACGTCGCCGACGTGCAGAACCTGCCGGTGAAGGCGGCTGGCGATCGCGTCGTGAAGTTCTCGGACGTCGCCACCATCACCCGCGCGTTCAAGGACCCGGCGACGTTCGCGCGTCGCAACGGTGAGCGCTCGGTGACGCTGGAAGTGGTCAAGCGC
This sequence comes from Nevskiaceae bacterium, assembly GCA_035650495.1. GTDB lineage: Bacteria > Pseudomonadota > Gammaproteobacteria > Nevskiales > Nevskiaceae > DASRHK01. Next base: position 7,026 of record DASRHK010000172.1, read on the forward strand.
ATCGGCGAGAACGTGATCGAAACCGTGGATCGCGTAAAGCACGTGGTCGAGACGGAGCAGCAGCATTGGCCCGCGTCGGTGCGCGTGGCCTACGCCTACGATTCGTCGAAGGACATCACCGACATGCTCAACGATCTCCAGAACGGCGTGCTCACCGCCGTGATCCTGGTGGTCTGCGTGCTGATCGGCTTCCTCGGCTGGCGCACGGCGTCGCTGGTGGCGATCGCGGTGCCCGGATCGTTCCTGATGGGCATCCTCGCCCTGTCGATGCTCGGCCTGACCATCAACATCGTCGTGCTGTTCTCGCTGATCATGGCGGTCGGCATGCTGGTCGACGACGCGATCGTCGTGTCCGAGTACGCCGATCGCAAGATGTGCGAAGGCCTTGGCGCCGCGGCGGCGTATCGCGCGTCGGTGAAGCGGATGGCATGGCCGATCATCTCCTCGACGGCGACGCGCCTGGCTGCGTTCATCCCGCTGCTCGCGTGGCCCGGCGTCATCGGCGGCTTCATGAAATTCCTGCCGATCACGCTGATCTCGACGCTGGCGGCGTCGCTGGTGATGGCGGTGATCTTCATCCCGACCATCGGCGCCCTCTGGGGCAGCGCCAATTCGCACTCGATGGAAGAGCAGCGGCGCATCGCCGCGGCCGAGACCGGCAATCTCGCGGACTTGCGCGGCGGCTCGGCGGTATACCTGAAAGCGCTGACCTGGGCGATCGACCGTCCGCGCAAGACGTTCCTGATCGCCGTCGTGCTGCTGATCTCGATCTTCGGCGCCTACAGCTTCCTCGGCGCGGGCGTCGAGCTGTTCCCCAACGGCGAGCCGGAGAGCGCGCACATCAACGTGCACGCGCGCGGCGATCTGTCGGTCTACGAGAAGGACAAGCTGGTGCGCGAGGTCGAAGCGCGCGTCCTCGACATCCCCGATCTCGAGTCGGTGAACGCCAAGACCGGCTCACCGGGCCGCGGCGACAGCCCGGACACGATCGGCTGGGTCCGCGTGCGCTTCAAGGACTGGCAGCTTCGACGCAAGGCGACCGCGATCGTCGAGGAGATCCGCGCGCGCACGGCGAACATGCCGGGCGTGCTCATCGACATCGATCTGCCGCGCAACGGCCCGAGCCAGGGCAAGCCGGTGCAGCTGCAGGTCGCGTCGTCGGTGCCGGAGTCGCTCGACGATTCCAATCGCCGCCTCGGCGAAGCGGTCGCTGCGATCCGCGAAGGGATGGACAAGGTCGGCGGCTTCATCGACGTCGAGGACACCCGTCCGCTCGACGGGCTCGAATGGCATCTGGACGTCAATCGCGCCGAGGCTGCGAAGTACGGCGCGGACATCACGCTGGTCGGCAATGCGGTGCAGCTCGTGACCAACGGCATCCTGCTCGGGAAATATCGTCCCGAGGACGCCGCCGACGAGATCGACATCCGCGCGCGCTACACGCCGCCCTACCGCAATCTCGACGAGCTGGGCAATCTCAAGCTGCAGACGCGCGACGGCCTCGTGCCGGTCGCGAACTTCGTCGAGCGTCGCGCCGCGCCGCGCGTGAACTCGATCCTGCGCATCGGCGGCAAGCGCGTGATGACGATCGACGCCAACGTCGCGCCGGGCCTGCTCGCCGACACCCAGGTACGGCAGCTGCAGAAATACCTCGAGCAGCACGTGCCGCCGTCGCTGGCCGACGGCAGCGTGCGCGTGAACTTCACGGGCGATCAGGAGCATCAGGCGGAATCGCAGGCGTTCCTGATGTCGGCGTTCGGGCTCGCGATCTTCATGATGGTCGCCATCCTCGTCACGCAGTTCAACAGCTTCTTCCAGACGCTGCTCGTGCTGTCAGCGGTCCTGTTCTCGACGGCTGCCGTGCTGCTGGGGCTGATCGTGCTGCACCAGCCGTTCGGCATCGTCATGGGCGGCGTCGGCGTGATCGCGCTGGCCGGCATCATCGTCAACAACAACATCATCCTGATCGACACCTACAACCATCTGCGGCGCGACGATCACCTGCCCGCGCGCGAAGCGCTGCTGCGCACGGGCGCGATGCGACTGCGTCCGGTGCTGCTGACCGCGGGCACCGCGATCCTCGGCTTGCTGCCGATGGCGTTCGGCGTGAATCCGGACATCATCCATCGCGTGATCACGGTCGGCGCACCGTCCTCGCAGTTCTGGATCCAGCTCGCCTCGGCGATCGCCGGCGGCCTGGCTTTCGCGACGCCGATCACGCTGATCCTCACGCCCGCCCTGCTCATGTGGAAGGAGCTGCGCAGGGCCCAGCGGCCCGTTCCCGTCGTCGAATCCACGGTCTCCCACTTCCCATCCGCGGAAATCCCTGCTAAATAGGCGCGCGTTCGCGCACGAGAACCGCAGGGCACCACGCAGGATGGCCGGGAAAAAGCAGCAGCAGCCGAAGCCAGTCGACGAGGACGAAGAAGTCGAAGGCGAAGGCTGGGACAACGTCGCCGACGTCGACGCCGAAGCTCACGACCAGGCCGCCGGGCGCATGCGCGACTGGCGCGACGTCGAGAAATATCGCGAGATGCGCGAGCTGCGACGCCTGGTCGGCGACGAGTTCGACTTCAGCGATGTGCTCGGCGAAATCCCCATCCGCAGCGGGCAGATGGCCGGCAGGAAGGGCGACGGCAAGGCGAAGCCTGCCGCCGCGCCGTCCGCGCCAGCGGTCAAGGGCAAGGTCGCCGCGCCCCCGCCGAAGGTCGTCGCCCATCAGAAACCCGCGGCTGCAGCGCAGAAGGCCGCTGCGCCCAAGCCGGGGCCTCACAAGCCGGCGGTCGTCCACAAGGCCGCGACCAAGCCGGCGCACAAGCCCGTCGCCGCACACAAGCCACCGCACAAACCGGGCGCCAAGGCCGCTGCGAAGAAGGCCAAGGCGAAGAAGCGCTAGCGCCTCAGGGCTTCAGGCTCTTCGTGAGGTACTGGTAAGCGCCGTCGACGTCGTCGACGAGGTGGAAGTTGTCGAGGTCCTTCTTCGCGATCAGGCCACGCGCCAGCAGGAACTTGAAGTTCACGGCCTTGCGCCAGAACTCCCCGCCGAACAGCACTGTGGGCATGCCGCGGCTCTTGCCGGTCTGCACCAGCGTCAGCACCTCGAACAGCTCGTCCATCGTACCGAACCCGCCGGGGAACACCACGGTCGCCTGCGCGAGGTTCATGAACCAGAACTTGCGCATGAAGAAGTAGTGGAACTCGAACGCGCGCGAGCCTTCGACGTGCGGATTGAGGTGCTGCTCGAACGGCAGCGAGATGTTGAGACCGACGTTGAGCCGCCGATCGACTTTCGCCGCGCCTTTGTGCACTGCCTCCATGATCCCGGGACCGCCGCCCGACACCATGTGGAAGCGTCGATTGGCCGGATGCTCGGCGACGGTCCAGCGCGCCAGCCGCTCCGTGAGCTCGGTGGCCGCCTTCCAGTAGTCCGGGCCCTCCTTCGGCTTGGGGCCGAGCCGCGCGGAGCCGTAGAAGATGATCGCGTTGACGATCCCTTCGCGCTCCAGCCTGCGCTTGGGCTCGAGATACTCGCAGAGGATGCGCACGCCGCGCGCTTCCTCGCTCATCAGGAATTCGTTGTTCTTGTACGCCTTGACCAGCTTCATCGCGACGGGCTCCGCACAGGAGCGCATAGCGTAGCGCGGCGAGCGCGCGCGCCGTGGTGATCCACGCGGGGAAAAAACGCTAGGCCGCGGTGGCGGCGGTCGTCGTCGAGAGCGTCGTCCAGACCAGCGGCTCGGTCTCGCGGGAGAACGGGATCCCTGCGATCTTGGCGATCGCATCCTGCAGCTCGGGCGACGGATCGATCACTGCGGCGCGGCCTTCGACCAGATCGGTCGCGAAGCTCGTCGCGCGCAGCGTCAGGAAGCGCTCTTCCATGTAATGCGAGAGCGCGACCGAGTTGTGCGTCGGGTAATAGCTCTTCACGCGCACCCAGTACTTCTTGCCCGCCGCCGGATCGATGATCGTGCACCACACGCCCGGAACCAGGATCAGGAACAGCAGCTGATGCAGCTCCTGCTCGGGCGTGAGCTGCGGCGCGGCGATCGGCTCGGGCTGCGGCGCGGCTGCCGCCGGATGCGCAGGCGCTTCGGCGGACGCGGAAGGCTCCGTGTCGGCTTCGCTCGGCGTCGGCTCGGCTTCAGCCTCCGGCTGCGGCGACGCCTCGGGGCCGCGCTCGGAGCGATCGAGATACGCCTGCAGCAGGCCCGATACGATCTCGTGCAGCTTGGCTTCGGAGAAGCCGATGTTCGCGAGCCGGCGGGAGATCGCGGTGACGACTTCGGCTTCTTCCGCGGCGCGCTCTTCCGCGCTCGCGTCGCCGCCAGGTGCCAGGCTCGCCAGAACGCGGTCGACCAGCTCCATCGTCTGATTCCACGACTGGCCGCCGAAACCGTGACGGATGTAGTCGAGCGTCAGCAGCGGCCCGAACCCCGAGAGCATCAGACGCATCACGCCCTTCGGCAGCTGGCGGCCGCCGATGCGATGCCGCAGCTCGTGCGCGACCATGCGGCGCACGCGCTCGACCTTGGCGCGATTGCGCTGCTGCAGATGCTCTTCCTGATCGCGCAGGAAGCTGTCGGCGGTGCGATCGTCGATCGCCTGGCCGTCGACGCTGCGCAGCTTGCTGCTGTCCTTGTCGAGCGCGCCGACCATCGCGCGCACCAGGCCGTCGAGGTCCTGGAACGCCTGCGGCGACGCGGTGCTGCCCGCGGCGCTGAACTGCAGCAGGATCTCGAACAGATCATTGGCTGCCCGCCGCGCAGGATGGGCGGTGTCGGTGAAGAACGTCGGGTCCGACAGCGCCTGCTTGATCACCGGCAGTTGCATGCGGCCGAGCATCGGCTTGGCCTTGTCGGTCAGCCGGGGATCGCGGTAATAGGCATCGAACATGCGCGCGACGAGCGCGACGTTTGGCGCCGGCAGCCACGCCGGCGCGATCGGCCAGCGGCCGTCGGCGAGCGAAGCGAGGATGTTGGAGACGTCGCGCGCGAGCGTCGTGTCGTTGTAGGAGCCTGCCGCAGCGCGTCCAGCCGGCATCGACGGCCACGCGGGCTGCATGCCGGCAGGCATCGCGCCCGGCGTGTCGGGCATCGCCGAGGCGAGGCCCGGCGCCCAGGTCGTCGTCGCGCCGAAGTCGGTCGCACCCGGCGGCAGCATCGGTGCACCGCCTGCGGGAACCGGCCCCATCGAGCCGCCGCCGACGAGGTTCATCACCTGATCGAACATTGCGGCGTCGACGCCCGAGGCCCACGCCGGCGCCGGCTCTCCCGCGGTAGGCAGCGCACCCGGCTGCTGCGGCTTGGGCTTGGCGGCCTTGGACGGCTGTTGCTGCGGACGGCGATCGGCCTTCTGCTCGACGCCATGGCGCGCCAGCAGCTGATTGGCTGCGGCGATCACTTCCGAGAGCCGTCCGACCACCAGGCGATCGAACAGCTTGAAGATGACGAGCTTGATCGGGAAATCGACCGACAGGCCCTGCACCGAATTCTGGAAGGCGCGGATGATCCGCGCCGGCGACATCGCCTCGGGCGACAGTCCGCCCTCGGTCATGTCGGCGAGCCGCGCGAGACGACGCTGCAGCTCGACCAGCTCATGGCTGTGCAGCGCGGAAGCCTTGGTCTCCATGTTGCGGACCGCGATCAGTTCCTCGACGGTCTCGCGATCCATCAAGGCCATCTTGCTGGAGTCGAGGCTGGCGGCGGGCTCCTCCTCTTCCGCGGAGATCTTCAGCAACGCCTCGTGCAGCGCGGTGCGGAAGCTGGTCATGATCTTCGCGCGCTGGATGCGCACGGTGCGCATCGTGTCGTAGTAGAGCTGCTGCTCGGAGCCGTTGCGGGCTTTCTCGGCCGAATCGAACAGGATGTCGTCGGCCTTCTCGAACATCTCGCGGAGCTGCTCGGACAGCACCGAGGCAGCCATTTCGTGGAGGGCGGCAACGATCGGGTTCGAGTGCGGTTGCGCACCCTGCGCCCGCGTCGCGTCGGGCCCGGAGGGCCGCGCGGTTGCGTCCTTGTCTAGCTTCATCCTGACCGTCTCCCCAGCCCTGCCCGAAGTCGCTCCCCCGAACGAGGCGACGCTCTGACACGGCTGGAGGCCAATATGCACATTCGCTTTATGTTTGTCCATTTAGAAGGGAATTTGTCGCGCAGCGAAGAATTCTCTACGTCCGAGCGCATGGCATTCCCGCGGCCAGGAACTGCTTTCACCGTAAATTGACCAACCGTTCAGGCGCTTCCATCGAGAACCTCGCAAGGGGTGCGAAACCGGTTGACTTGAATCAGTGACTGCGCACCTCATTGTGGAGTGTGATGTCTATACCCTTTTGCGGAGCGCACCATGCGCATGGATAAGCTGACCAGCCGGTTCCAGCAGGCGATCGCCGACGCCCAGAGTCTCGCCGTCGGACGTGACAATCCTGCGATCGAGCCTGCGCACCTCATGCAGGCCCTGCTCAACCAGGACGGCGGCTCGACCCTGCCGCTGCTGCAGCAGGGCGGCGTCAATGTCGATCTGCTGCGCACCAAGCTCTCGCAGGCGATCGAGCGCTTGCCGCGTCTGGGCGAGAACACCGGCGACGTCAACGTCGGACCGGATCTCGGCCGGCTGCTCAACCTCACCGACAAGCTCGCGCAGAAGCGCAAGGATCAGTTCATCTCGAGCGAGCTGTTCGTGCTCGCGGCGCTGGACGACAAGGGCGCGCTCGGCGAAGCGCTGCGCGCCGCCGGCGCCCGCAAGGAACTCCTCGAAAAGGCGATCGATCAGGTCCGCGGCGGCGCGAAAGTCGATTCCGCAAATGCCGAGGATCAGCGCGGCGCGCTCGAGAAATACACGATCGATCTCACGCAGCGCGCGAGCGGCGCCAAGCTCGATCCGGTCATTGGCCGCGACGAAGAGATCCGCCGCGTGATCCAGGTGCTGTCACGCCGCACCAAGAACAATCCCGCGCTGATCGGCGAACCCGGCGTCGGCAAGACGGCGATCGTCGAAGGCCTCGCCCAGCGCATCGTCAACGGCGAAGTGCCCGAGTCGCTCAAGAACAAGCGGCTGCTCACGCTCGATCTCGGCTCACTCATCGCCGGAGCGAAATTCCGAGGCGAATTCGAGGAGCGCCTGAAGGCCGTGCTGTCCGACCTCGCGAAGCAGGAAGGCAACATCATCCTGTTCATCGACGAGATCCACACGCTGGTCGGCGCGGGCAAGGCCGAAGGCGCGATGGACGCCGGCAACATGCTGAAGCCCGCCCTCGCGCGCGGCGAGCTGCACTGCATCGGCGCCACCACGCTCGACGAGTACCGCAAGTACATCGAGAAGGACGCGGCGCTCGAGCGCCGGTTCCAGAAAGTGTTCGTCGGCGAGCCCTCCGTCGAAGACACGATCGCGATCCTGCGTGGATTGAAAGAGCGCTACGAAGTGCACCACGGCGTCGACATCTCCGACGGCGCCCTGATCGCGGCGGCGAAGCTGTCGCATCGCTACATCACCGACCGCAATCTGCCCGACAAGGCCATCGACCTGATGGACGAAGCCGCGTCGCGCATCCGCATCGAGATCGACTCGAAGCCCGAGGCGCTGGATCGGCTGCATCGCCGGCTCATTCAATTGAAGATCGAGCGCGAGGCGCTGAAGAAGGAAGAGGACGAGGGCGCGAAGCGCTCGCTCGCCGCGCTGGAAGATCAGATCAAGGGCCTCGAGCGCGAGTACAGCGATCTCGAGGAGAAGTGGAAGGCCGAGAAGGCGTCCGTCGCCGGCTCCGCCGGCGTGAAGGAAGAGCTCGAGCGCGCGAAGCAGGATCTCGACGCGGCCCGCCGCGCCGGAGATCTGCAGCGCATGGCGGAATTGCAGTACGGAAAGATTCCGGAGCTGGAGCGAAAGCTCGCGGCGGCCGGCAACAGCTCGACCGCGCCGAAGAAATTCGAGCTGCTCCGCAACAGCGTCACCGAGGACGAGATCGCCGAAGTGGTGTCGCGCTGGACCGGCATTCCGGTTTCCAAGCTGATGGAAGGCGAGCGCGACAAATTGCTGCGCATGGAATCCGAGCTGCACAAGCGCGTCGTCGGCCAGGACGAAGCGGTCTCCGCGGTCGCCAATGCGATCCGCCGCTCGCGCTCAGGGCTGTCGGATCCGAATCGCCCGATCGGCTCGTTCCTGTTC
>DASRHK010000173.1:0-17356 GCA_035650495.1 Nevskiaceae bacterium
TGATCTGAAGAACGCCAATCCGCGCGCCGACATCTCCGTGAAGCTCGTCGCCGAAGTCGGCGTCGGCACCGTTGCCGCGGGCGTCGCGAAAGCCAAGGCCGATCATGTCGTCATCGCCGGTCACGACGGCGGCACCGGCGCCTCGCCGCTGTCGTCCGTGAAGCACGCCGGTGCGCCGTGGGAGCTCGGTCTCGCCGAGACGCAGCAGACGCTCGTGCTCAATCGACTGCGCTCGCGCATCCGCGTGCAGGCGGACGGCCAGATGAAGACCGGACGCGACGTGGTGATCGCGGCACTGCTCGGCGCCGACGAAGTCGGATTCGCGACCGCGCCACTCGTCGCCGAAGGCTGCATCATGCTGCGCAAGTGCCATCTCAACACCTGCTCCGTGGGCGTGGCGACGCAGGATCCCGTGCTGCGCAAGAAGTTCGCCGGCAAGCCCGAGCACGTCGTGAACTATTTCTTCTTCGTCGCCGAAGAGGCGCGCCAGATCATGGCGCAGCTCGGCGTGCGCACCTTCAACGACCTGATCGGGCGCTCGGAGCTCCTCGACAAGTCGCAGGCGATCACGCACTGGAAGGCCAAGGGGCTCGACTTCTCGCGCATCTTCTACCAGCCGCCGGTGCCGGTGTCGGTGTGGCGCTATCAGACCGAGACGCAGGACCATGGGCTCGCCAAGGCGCTCGATCACAAGCTGATCGCACAGGCGCAGGCTGCGCTCGAGAAGGGCGAGAAGGTCCTGATCATCTCGCCGGTGCGCAACGTCAATCGCACGGTCGGTGCGATGCTCTCCGGCGAAGTGGCGAAGAAGTACGGTCACGCGGGATTGCCGGACGACACCATTCACATCCAGCTGCAAGGCACCGCCGGGCAGTCGCTCGGTGCGTTCCTCGCGCACGGCATCACGCTCGATCTCGTCGGCGACAGCAACGACTACGTCGGCAAGGGACTCTCGGGCGGACGCATCATCGTGCGACCGAACACGGACTTCCGCGGCTGGGCGGTCGACAACATCATCGTCGGCAACACCGTGCTCTACGGCGCGATCGCGGGCGAAGCATTCTTCAACGGCGTCGCCGGCGAGCGCTTCGCGGTGCGAAACTCCGGCGCGACGGCGGTCGTCGAAGGCACCGGCGACCACGGCTGCGAGTACATGACCGGCGGCACCGTCGTCGTGCTCGACAAGACCGGTCGCAATTTCGCCGCAGGCATGTCCGGCGGCGTCGCCTACGTCTACGACGTCAACGGCGACTTTGCGAAGAAGTGCAACACGGCGATGGTCGCGCTGGAGCCGCTCGCGACGACGGAAGAGCAGACCGCGAAGGTCGACCGCTCGATCTGGCACAGCGTGCAGCGCGGCGGCCAAGCGCAGACCGACGAGGCGATCCTGAAGAAGCTCATCGAGCGTCACTTCAAGTACACGGGCAGCACGCGCGCGCGCAACATCCTCGACGGCTGGGCCAACGAGCGCAAGAAGTTCATCAAGGTGTTCCCGCACGAATATCGCCGCGCGCTCGGCGAGATCGCGGCCGCGAAGGCGATCGCGGCGCCGGCGAAGCAAGCGGTCGCGGCTTAAGGACGGAAGAACAGCAATGGGCAAGCCAACGGGATTCCTGGAGCTTCCGCGTCAGAAGGAGACGTATCTTCCGATCGACGCGCGCATCAAGAACAACAAGGAGTTCGTCCTCGTGCTCGAGGACGACAAGGCGCGCAAGCAGGGCGCGCGCTGCATGGACTGCGGCACGCCGTTCTGCATGACCGGTTGTCCGGTGAACAACATCATCCCGGATTGGAACGACCTGGTGTACACGGGCAGCTACGCAGCCGCGCTCGACACGCTGCACTCGACCAACAACTTCCCGGAGTTCACCGGACGCGTTTGTCCGGCGCCCTGCGAAGCCGCGTGCACGCTCAACGTGAACAACGATCCGGTCGGCATCAAGTCGATCGAGCTGTTCATCGTCGAGAAGGGCTGGCAGAACGGCTGGATCAAGCCGCAGCCGGCGATGATCAAGACCGGGAAGAAAGTCGCGGTCGTCGGCTCCGGACCCGCGGGACTCGCCGCCGCGCAGCAGCTCGCGCGCGCCGGCCACGACGTCACCGTGTTCGAGAAGAACGATCGCATCGGCGGACTGCTTCGCTACGGCATCCCGGGCTTCAAGCTCGACAAGACCTTCATCGATCGCCGCCTCGAGCAGATGCAGGGCGAAGGCGTGACCTTCCGCACCGGCGTCTACATCGGCGACGACAAGCTCAACGACATCACCAACTGGGCGAAGGAAACCATTTCGGGCAAGCAGCTCCTGAAGGATTTCGACGCCGTGCTGCTCACCGGCGGCGCGGAGCAGGGACGTGATCTGCCGGTGCCGGGCCGCGATCTCGACGGCATCCACTTCGCGATGGAGTACCTGCCACAGCAGAACAAGGTCGACGCGGGCGACAAGGTGAAAGGGCAAATCCGCGCCGACAGCAAGCACGTCGTCGTGATCGGCGGTGGCGACACCGGGTCCGACTGCGTCGGCACCAGCAATCGCCACGGTGCCGCGAGCGTCACGCAATTCGAATTGCTGCCGCAGCCGCCGGTGGAGGAGAACAAGCCGCTGGTGTGGCCGTACTGGCCGATCAAGCTGCGCACCTCGTCGTCACACGAGGAAGGCTGCGAGCGCGACTGGTCGGTCGCGACCAAGCGCTTCGAGGGAAAGAACGGCAAGGTCGAGAAGCTGATCGCCGCGCGGCTCGAGTGGAAGGACGGCAAGATGAGCGAAGTGCCCAATTCCGAATTCGAAGTGAAGGCCGATCTCGTCCTGCTCGCGATGGGCTTCGTGTCGCCGGCGCAGCAGGTGCTTTCCACATTCGGCGTCGAGAAGGACGCGCGCGGCAACGCGAAGGCGACGACCGACGGCGAGGGCTGCTACAAGACTTCCGCCGACAAGGTGTTCGCGGCCGGCGACATGCGCCGCGGCCAGTCGCTGGTGGTCTGGGCGATCCGCGAAGGCCGTCAGGCCGCGCGCGCGGTGGACGAATTCCTGATGGGAGCTTCGGACTTGCCGCGCTAAGGCGCGTCGGCTCGGTCCGGTAGAATCGCGGGCTTCGCTCACCAGGAAGTCCCCATGGCTCCGCAGGTCCTCGTGCCGGCGCTGATGGTGCCGCTGTTCGGTTTCGTGCTCTATCGTCGCGTTCGTCGCAACATCGGTCGCCAGCCGCTCAAGCCCTCGCAGCTCAAGGCGCGCATGGCGATCCTCGCGTTCGCCACGCTGATGATCGTGATGAACTTCGCGAAGACTGCCGATCTGCAGCTTGCGATGGCGCTCGGTGCGCTGCCCGGTCTCGCGCTGGCGCTCTGGGGCGTGAAGCTCGCGCACATCGAATCCACGCCGCAGGGCGTCTTCTACACACCGAATCCGTACCTCGGCATTGCGATTTCGATCCTGCTCATCGGACGCATCGTCTATCGCATGGTGCAGATGGGACCCATGATGCAGTCGCCGCAAGCGATGAGCTCGCCCGCGGCGATGTACACGCCGCTGACCATGGCATTGTTCGGCCTCGTGATCGGCTATTACGTCGCGTACTGCGCCGGCCTGCTCTGGCGCGCGCGAGAGAACCCACAAGCCGCATGAAGCGCTCGCTGCTCGAGCTGATGCAGTGCCCGTACTGCGGCGGGCGCTTCGAGATTTCCAGCGAGGTCGAAGGCGACACCGATCGACTCACCTATGGCCTGCTGCGCTGCCGATGCTTCGAGTTCCCGGTCGTCGACGGCGTGCTTTTGCTCTCGCTGTCGAAGGGCTACGGCGGACCCGAAGAGGAGATCCAGCCCTACGTGCCGCTGCAGGTCGCGGCGCTCAGGCATCTGCAGAAGCGCGACGTCGCCGGATTCCGCGCGTGGATGCGCAGGCACATGCCACTCGCGGCAGAGCTCCTCGACGGCGGACCTGAGCAGCCGTATCTGACGTTCTCGGCGCGCGTCGGTCATGCGCTCGATCCGCAGATCGAGAAGTATCTGCAGGACGTCGGCCGCTTCGAAGTGCTCGGGCACGCCGCGATGCCGCCGCCGAGCCCGACGCAGAAAGTGAAGACGACGCTGCGCAAGCTCAAGCGCGGGATGCGTCGCGCGGGCGATGCGGCGACGCTGCACCCCGGACGCTCCGAGGAGCTGGCGCGCCTGCAGGACTACTACGCGACGCGCTTCTATTCGCCGCGCGCGAACGCGCTCGCGCTGAGGCTCGGCTCGTTGCCATGGGGCGCACGCGTGCTGTCGCTGTGCTGCGGTCACGGCGTCTTCGAGAATCTGCTGCGGGCGCTCGAGATTGCGACCGAGCCGGTCAGCGTCGACGGTCAGCTGATCAATCTGCTGGTCACGCGCCGCTACGCGAACCGCAGCGGCAGCTTCATCCTGCACGACGTGCAGTACCCGATGCCGTTCCGCGACGGCGCGTTCGATTCGGTGTTCTCTTCGACGTGCCTGCCGGAGATCCCTGCGCAGAAGACGTTCGCGGAAGAGGCGATCCGCTGCACCGCCGGCAGCGGCTGGACCTTCTTCGACGGCATCTGGAACCTCGAGTCCGGCGTGGCGCGCATCAATCCCGAGCGGCACTACCGCTTCGCGCAGAACTTCTTCGCGCGGCTGGAGGATTACATCTCCTTCTTCCACGAATGCGCCGGCACGCAGCGCCAGATCGGCATCGACGTGCCGCGCGCCACCGCCGACTATCGCGACAGCGGACGCTGGATGTTCGAGCCCGGCGAGATCGACGCGCGGTTGCGATTGCGCGAGGCGCTCGAGCTCTCGGCGCTGATCGTCGACCCCAAGCAGTTCGCCGGATTCGCGGTATCGTCGCCGCTCAAGGCGATGCGTCCGGAGAAGCTGTCGGTGAGCCCCGCGTATCAATTCGAGGACAAGATCGGCGCAGATCTGCACTTCAAGCGTCGGCCGGCCTTCGCGACGTTCGACGCCGTGCTGGCGTCCAGGCGCTTCGCCGGCTATCCCGAGCGGCTGAACTTGAAGGGTGCGCAACTGTCCGACCCGACGTTCCTGTTCGAGCAGTTCTGCGCTGCGACGATGGTCTTCCTGCCAACCAGCTTCGATCGCGAGTCGAAGCCGCTGTCGGTGCAATAGCGTCATGGCCGAGCTCCTGCTCAGCGCCAACGAAGCGCGCGTCATCGCGGCGCTGGTCGAGAAGTCGATCACCACGCCGCAGTACTACCCGATGAGCGTGAACGCGATCATGCTCGCGGCGAACCAGAAGTCCTCGCGCAATCCGGTGATGAACCTGTCCGAGGGCGACACCGCCGCGGCGCTGAACCGCCTCGAAGAGCAGAAGCTCGCGTCGCGCGACGAGCACAGCGGCCGCGTCGTGAAGTGGCGCCATCGCTTCAATCATCAGATGCTCCTGCAGAGCCAGCCGATGGCGGTGCTCGTCGCGCTGATGCTGCGCGGCCCGCAGACCGTCGCCGAGCTGCGCGCGAACGCCGCGAATCTCGCCGGGCCGCCCGACGCCGAGTCGATGCAGAAAGCGATCGAGGATCTGTCGGATCGTGCCCAGCCTTTACTGATGCTGTTGCCCCGTGCGCCGGGCCAGAAGGAAGCGCGCTACGCGCACACGCTGTGCGGCACGCCGGCGACGCCGGAGCCTTCGCACGTCGAGGACGTTGCGACTGCACCGCGGCAGCCCAAGGCGGACACCACCTGGCTCGAGCAGCGCGTGGCGGCGCTCGAAGAGCGTGTCGCGGAGCTCGAGCGTCGGTCGGTCACGGGCGGCTCGATCGCCAAGACGGACGTCGACGCGCCAGGCGCGTAAAATCTGCCAAATCCAACTCGCGAGGCCCCATGCCCGTGATCCCCGCGCACGAGCGCCTCATCGTCGCGCTCGACGTTCCCGATGCCGCCGCCGCCCGCGCCATGGTGGTCGAGCTCTCCGACAGCGTCGTCTTCTACAAGATCGGTCTCGAGCTTGCGATGGGCACCGGCTTCTTCGGCCTGCTCGACTGGCTCAAGGCCGAGAACAAGAAAGTGTTCGTCGATCTGAAGTTCTTCGACATCCCCGAGACCGTCGCGCGCGCCGTGAAGAACCTCGGTGATCGCGGTGCGGATTTCTGCACCGTCCACGGCAACCAGGCGATCATGGAAGCCGCCGCCGGCGCGAAAGGGCACGGACTGAAAGTGCTGGCGGTCACCGCGCTGACCAGCCTCGATCGCGGCGACCTCGACGACCTCGGCTTCAAGTGCGACGTCGCGGAGCTCGTACTGTCGCGCGCGCGCCGCGCGTTCCAGGCGCATTGCGATGGCGTCGTCTCGTCGGGGCTGGAGGTCGAGCGCCTGCGCAAGGAGGCGCCGCGCGAATTGATCGCGGTGACGCCGGGCATCCGGCCGGTCGACAACAAGATGGACTTGTCCGATCAGAAGCGCGTGATGACGCCGGCGAAGGCGATCAAGGCCGGCGCCGACTATCTCGTCGTCGGCCGGCCGATCCGCGATGCGAAGAACCGTCGCGAAGCGGTCGATGCGATCCAGCGTGAGATCGCGGGAGCCGCGACGCCGTGAGCGAGCTCGAGAACGATCGCTTCCTGCGCGCGCTGCGTCGCGAGAGCGTGGACCGCACGCCGGTGTGGATGATGCGCCAGGCAGGTCGCTACCTGCCGGAATATCGCGCCACGCGCGAGCGCGCGAAGACGTTCATGACGCTGTGCAAGACGCCGGAGCTCGCGTGCGAAGTGACGCTGCAGCCGCTCGCGCGCTATCCGCTCGACGCCGCGATCCTGTTCTCCGACATCCTCACCGTTCCCGACGCGATGGGCCTGGGCCTGAAGGTGCTCGAAGGGCAGGGGCCGGTGTTCGACCATCCCGTGCGTGACGCCGCGGCAATCGCGAAGCTCGGTATACCCGATCCGGAGAAAGAACTGCGCTACGTGATGGACGCCGTGCGCACGATCAAGTCCGCGCTGGCCGGCAAAGTGCCGCTGATCGGATTCGCCGGCAGTCCATGGACGATCGCGACCTACATGGTCGAGGGCCGCGGCGGTCACGACTTCGAGCGCGTGAAAGCGCTCGCCTACGATCAGCCGGCGGCACTCGACACTTTGTTACAAAAACTTTCCGCCGCCGTCGGCCTCTATCTCGAGAGCCAGATCGCGAGCGGAGCCGACGCAGTGATGATCTTCGACACCTGGGGCGGCGTGCTGTCGCCCGCAGCGTTCGAGCGTTTCTCGCTCGCTCCGATGGCGCACATCGTCCGCCACGTGAAGGCGGCATCGCCGGCGACGCCGGTGATCCTGTTCACCAAGAACGGCGGCCAGCATCTCGAAGCGCTGGCCGATACCGGCTGCGACGCGCTCGGTGTGGACTGGACCACCGATCTCGGCGTCGCGCGCTCGCGCGTGGGCGATCGCGTCGCGCTGCAAGGCAATCTCGATCCTTGTATCTTGCTGGCGAGGCCCGAGCGCATCCGCGCGGAGGTCGGCAACGTATTGCGCAGCTATGGTCCAGGCAACGGTCACGTGTTCAATCTCGGTCACGGCATCCTCCAGCACACGCCGCCGGAGCACGCGGCCGCGATGATCGACGCCGTGCAAGAGCTTTCGGCGCCATACCACGCGCAGGCGAAGCGAGCCTGAAATGCTCGCCGCGCTGCTGCCCGCGCCGATCGCCGGACTCGTCAACGGCGCGCTGATCATCGCCGCGGTGATCTTCTGGGGCGGGCTGATCAACGTGCTCGGCTTGCTCAAGCTGATCCTGCCGTTCAAGCCGGCGCAGGATGTGTTGCGCCGGCTCGCGGTGGGCTTCGCGGAGAACTGGGCGGCGACGATCCGCGTCATCGCGCGCCTGATGCACGCTCCGCAGTGGGAAATCGACTGGCGCGGTGAGCTCGACCGCAACCAGAGCTACCTGCTGATCAGCAATCACCAGTCGTGGGCCGACATCCTCATCCTGTTCGACATCTTCCACGGCCGCGTGCCGCTGACGCGCTTTTTCCTGAAGCGCGAGCTGCTCTGGGTGCCGATTGTCGGCGCCGGCTGCTGGGCGATGGATTTCCCGTTCATGAAGCGCCACTCGCGCGAAGCGATCGCCGCGAACCCGGCGCTGCGCAACGAAGACCTCGAGACCACGCGCCGCGCCTGCGAGATCTTCAAGACGGCGCCGGTGACGGTCGTGAACTTCGCGGAGGGCACGCGCTTCACCGAAGCCAAGCGCGTCGCGAAGGAATCGCCGTATCGGCATCTGCTGCGGCCGAAGTCCGCCGGCCTGTCGTTCACCTTGAACGCGATGGGCGAGCAGTTCGCCGGCATCATCGACGTGACCTTCGCGTATCGGCCGACGGGCGACAGGCCGATCCTGTGGAGCTGGCTGTGCGGCGGGCAGAATCATCTCGCCATCCACGTCGACCTGCTGCCGATCCCGCAGGAGCTGGTGCACGGCAACTACGACAGCGATCCGGAATTCCGCGCCCGGTTCCAGGAATGGATCAACACGCTGTGGGCGCGCAAGGACAAGCGGCTCGAGGCGATGCTGTACAACAAAGCGGCGGGTCGCCCCGCCGCCCTGAATCACTCGTAAAAGGCTCGCGCGCCACGCGCGCGCCCGGCCTACTGCTTCGGCGTCTCGCTCTTGGCCTTGGTGGCCTTGTGCGCGTGCTTGTGATGATGCTTCGCCTTCTGCGTGGTCGACTTGCTGGCCTCGGCCGTGGTCGACGGCGTCGTGGTCGGATCGGTCGTGCCCTGCGCGGACACGAGGCCGCTCATCGAGAGCAACGCGAGCGCGATTGCGCCGGTGAGGTACTTCTTCATGGTGAATCTCCTGGTGGGTTCGGGGAGCTGACGGTTCTCGTCAGGCGCGAGCAGCGTAGCGGGTGAGGCTGAACGCAGACTGAAGGCGGTACAATCGCGTCCGCCACCGGCCAAGGAAGGCCCGGGACGACAGGGATGACTCGGTTGAAGGGATTGCACAAGGATCTGTGCGACGCGGTCGCGCTCGCGGCTGCGTGGGCGGCGCTGCTGTCGCTGCTGCTGCACGGATTCGTCGCCGGCTATTTCCCGCTCAGCGACGAATGGGCGTTGCTCGCGAACTCCGATCCGCGCTTCGCCGATCCCATCGCGTGGCTCACGCGCGGATTCGCCGGCTATTTCACCGAGCCGCCGGGCCTCGCCGGGCCGTATGCGAATTTCGTGCGGCCCGTCGTCAATTTCTGCTATTGGCTGCAAGGCCTGTGGCTCGCGCCGGAATCGGGCGCCCGCCTGTACTTCAACTATCTCGTGATCGGCGCGTGCTCGGGTGCGTGCCTGCTCGCGATGCGCGCGACGCCGCTGTCGCGAGGACTCACGCTGCTCTTCGCTGCAGCGGTGCCGCTGCTGCCGGGCTTCCTGCCGTCGTCGCAGCTCCTGTTCTTTCCCGTGATGGCCTTCG
Source organism: Nevskiaceae bacterium (assembly GCA_035650495.1). Classification (GTDB taxonomy): domain Bacteria; phylum Pseudomonadota; class Gammaproteobacteria; order Nevskiales; family Nevskiaceae; genus DASRHK01. The sequence continues at coordinate 9,398 of DASRHK010000173.1, forward strand.
ATCCGCTGGTGGCCTGCCTGTGCATCCTCGCGGCGATCCTGTATCAGCGCGAGCAGTTCTCCGCAGCCGCGCTCGTGCTGCTCGTCGCGGCGCTCACCAAGGAAGCGAGCATCCCGATCGCCGCCGCGCTCACGGCGCTTTACGTCATCGAGCATCGCCGGGCCCTGATCGCGAAAGACCTGCGCGCGTGGCTGCGCTTCGCGATGCTCGCCGCGCCCGTGGTGCTGTGGCTCGCCTGCCGCTACGCGCTGTTCGGCAGCCTGACGCAAGGGACCTACACGCACATCAACGGCGCGAACGACGCGCTGCGCTTCCTGCCGCGGACGATCGTGCGGGTGCCGTTCTGGTTCGACCGCAAGACTGATCTGACCATCGAGGCGCGGCCGCTGATGATGCTCGCCAACGCGGCGGTGATGATCGCCGCGCTCGCCGCCGTCGGACGGCGCTGGATCCGGCATGGACGGCCGCATCCGTTCGAGATCGCGCTCGTGGTGTCCTACGTGTTCATGCTGCGCTATGGCGAGACGGTCCGCTTCGGCGCGGTGATGGATGTGTTCCTGGTGGCGTGCACGGCGCTGTGGCTCGGTGATCCGTCGTCGCGCAAGCTCGGAGCCGTCGTCGCCGCGGGGCTCGTCCTCGGCCTCATCGCGACGCATCGCCATGGCGTCAAGGATCTCGAGGCCCGGCGCGACGCGCTGATCTACGACCACGACGTCGCGCGACGCTACGTGCAGACGTTGCGCGATCTGCCCAGAGAGGCGCCGGTCGTCGTGCTCAACGATCCGGCGACGTGGTTCTCGCGGCTGGAATGGCTGCTGCGCCTCGAGGGGATTTCCGCGAGCGTGGTCAAGGTCGCGGACGCCGAATGCTACATGCCGCGCTCGAACTGGCTGCAGCAATGCTCGGTGTCGCTGCGAGACGAGGGGCAGCGGCGCTATCGATTCGAGCAGTCCTGCGGCCTCGATCTGTGCGGTGCGGCGCCGGGCCGCGGCCGCACCACGTCGTATTCGCCGGCGCCCGGCATCGCCGTCGAGCTCGATCCCGGAGCCACGCAACGCGCGGACGAGCGCACGGGCGGACGGTGGCGGTCGCTGCGCGTGTCGCTCGGCAATCCGGATGCGCGGCTTCTTTATTTCGATCCGGCCACCGACGCGTTCCGGATCGCGCCTTAACGGAAATCGCGCGACAGGTACGGCAGCTCGCCGATCCAGTCGCTGACGTCGCGGATCCGCCGCGCGACGACGTGGATCACTTCGCCCTGCTTCTGCAGCTCGCCCGACACCACGACGAAGCTCGCGCCGACCGCGGCCGCACGCTGCGCTTCGAGGATTTTCGGCCAGACGATCAGGTTGACGATGCCCGACTCGTCCTCGAGCGTCATGAACATCACGCCTTTCGCCGCCTCAGGGCGCTGGCGGAACATGACGAGCCCGGACACGGTGATCGGCTGCTGGTCGCGCGCGCTCTTCACGTCGACGTTGCGGGTGACGCGCAACGCATCGAGCCGATCGCGCAGCAGCGCGACCGGATGGCGCCGCAGCGTGAGCCGCGCGCTCTGGTAGTCGGAGAGGATCTCCTCGCCTTCGCTCGGCGCGGGCAGGTCGATCGGCAGATCGGCGCGCGATGCCTCGCGCAACATCTCGGGCGCGCGATCCTGCCCGAGCGCGGCCCAGCGCGCGGCGTGACGATGACCGGCGAGGACGCGCAACGCATCGGCATGTGCGAGGACGTCGAGCTCGCGCTTGTTCAAGCGCGCGCGACGGGACAGATCGTCGACGTCGTCGAACGCACGCTCCTTGCGCGCCTGCACGATGCGACTCGCCGCATCTTCGTTGAAGCCGGAGACGAGATTGAAGCCGAGCCGGATCGCGGGCTCGCCGCGATCGTCGCGCTCCAGCACGCAATCCCACTCACTCACCGTCGCGTCGATCGGCAATGCCGTCACGCCCATCTTCCTGGCCTCGCCGACCAGCATCGACGGCGGATAGAAGCCCATCGGCTGGCTGTTCAGCAACCCCGCGATGAACGCGGCGGGCTTATGGCGCTTGAGCCACGCAGAGTCGTAAGCGAGCAGCGCGAAGCTCGCGGCGTGCGACTCGGGGAAGCCGTAGCTCGCAAAGCCTTCGATCATGTGGAAGATGCTTTGCGCGAACGCTTCGGTGTAACCGCGCTCACGCATGCCGTCGAACAGCCGCTTCTTCAGATGCTCGAAGCCGCCGCCGCGCTTCCACGCCGCCATCGAGCGGCGCATCTGATCGGCCTCGCCGGCGGTGAAGCCCGCGGCGACGATCGCGATCTCCATCACCTGCTCCTGGAACAGCGGGATGCCGAGCGTGCGCTCGAGCACCGCGCGCAATTTCTCGTCGGGATAGACCACCGCTTCCTCGCCGCAGCGGCGGCGCAGGTACGGATGGACCATGTCGCCCTGGATCGGGCCCGGCCGCACGATCGCGACCTGGATCACGAGGTCGTAGAACTCTTCGGGACGCAGCCGCGGCAGCATCGACATCTGCGCCCGCGACTCGATCTGGAACACGCCGACGGTCTCGGCGCGCTGGATCATCGCGTAGGTCTCCGTGTCCTGTTGCGGAATGTCGGCGAGCGCGAACGGACGGCGCTCCCAGTCGCTCACCATCTTCAGGCTGCGTCGCAGCGCGGACAGCATGCCGAGCGCGAGCACGTCGACCTTGAGCATGCGCAGCGTCTCGAGATCGTCCTTGTCCCACTGGATGATCGTGCGCTCGGGCATCGCGGCGTTCTCGACCGGCACCAGAGCCGACAGCGGCGCCTCCGAGATCACGAAGCCGCCGACGTGCTGCGACAGATGCCGCGGCATGCCGAGGATCTCGTTGGTGAGCGCGATCAGCTGACGCACCTGTCGCGACTCCGGCTTGAAGCCTTGCTCACGCAGCCGGCGCTTGAGCGATTCGAGGTCGTCCCACCACGCGAGCGACTTCGACAACCGATTCACCTGGTCGAGCGAGAAGCCGAGTGCCTTGCCGACGTCGCGCACTGCTGAGCGCGGCTGATAGCGGATCACCGTCGCGGCGATGGCGGCGCGCTCGCGGCCGTACTTGGCGTAGACGTACTGGATCACTTCCTCGCGACGCTGGTGCTCGAAGTCGACGTCGATGTCCGGCGGCTCGTTGCGCTCCTTGGAGATGAAGCGCTCGAACAGCGGCCGGCTCTTGTTGCGCCCGTCGGGCGAGACTTCGGTGATGTGCAGCGCGAAGCAGACCATCGAGTTCGCCGCACTGCCGCGGCCCTGGCAGAGGATGCCGCGGCTGCGCGCAAAGCGGACGATGTCGTGCACGGTGAGGAAGAACGCCTCGCACTGCATCTCCGCGATGATCGCGAGCTCCTCGCCGATGCGCTTCGCGATGAACTCAGGCGGACCGTCCGGCCAGCGGCGCTTGCCGTCCTCTTCGACCAGATGCTTGAGCCACGATGTCGGCGTGTGACCTTCCGGAACGAGCTCGGCCGGATACTGATAATTCAGCTTGCCGAGATCGAAGTGGCAGCGATCGGCGATGGCGAGCGATTCGGCGATGAGCTCCGGCGGATAGATCGCGCGCAAGTCCTCGAGCGAGCGCAGATGCCGCTCGCCGTTCCCAAACAGGCGATGCCCGCACTGCGCGATGGGAATGCCGTGACGGATCGCAGTCATCGTGTCCTGCAACGCGCGCCGATTGCGCACGTGCATGTGGACGTCGCCGGTCGCGCAGAGCGGCAAGCCGAACTGTCCGGAGATCTCCTGCAGCTTCACGAGGCGTCGGCTGTCGTCGCCGTCGCGATGCAGCTCGACGGCGATCCACGCTGCGTCGCGGAAGGTGTCGCGGATCCACGCGGCATGCGTGAGCGAAGGCTTGTCGCCAGGGATCCACAGGATCGAGCAGCCTGCAAGGGCGCTCACGTCGGCGCGCTTCAATCGATACGCGCCTTTCTTCGCCGCGCGGCGCGCCTTCGTGATCAGCGCGCAGATGCGGCTGTAGCCGTCGTGGTTCTCGGCGAGCGCGACGAATCTGGGGCCGTCGACGAGCTGGAACTCCGAGCCGATGATGAGCCTGAAGCCCGGATGCTTCTGTGCCTCCTCGTGCGCGCGCACGACGCCGGCCATCGAGCATTCGTCGGTGATCGCGAGCGCCGAATAGCCTTGCGCGACGGCTTGCGCGACGAGCTCCTGCGGCATCGACGCGCCGCGCAGGAACGAGAACGCGGACAGGCAATGCAGCTCGGCGTAGCCGCGCGTGCTCATCCGAACCATCCGTGCAGGAACCACATCCCGCTCTTGCGATCCCGGAACACCCACGCGCGGCCGCCGCTGCGCTCGACGCGGTAGTAATCGCGCGTCGCATCGGCGCCGTCCCACCAGCCGGACTCGATGCGCTCGCAATCCGAGTCGATCTGCGGCGGTGACATGGGCTGGGGTTCGCGCAAGAGCCAAATTGGGCGTTGCGCGGGCGGCGCGGTCGAGGTCGCGCCCGGGGCGGATCGCGCGAAGGCGTTTTCGGGCCGATGATCGGCGACGCACGCCGGCGTCCACAGCGCGTGATCGCCGAAGCGCGCCTGCATGCGCTCGAGCGCCTGCTGCCAGTCGAGCGTGCGGCCGCCGAGCGGATCGAACAGGTCGGCCTGCAAGGGCTGCGGCGTCGCGAACTGATCGGCCTCGAGCGTGATCTCGCGTACCGCGCGCTGCGGCGGGTCGCGCAGCAGGCGCTCGTTCAACGCGGCGAACATCCGCGCGGCGTCACGCGTCGGCGCGAGGAAGCGGAAGTCGAGATGCGTCTTCTCGCTGAACGGATGCGTGCAGACGAGCGTGATGGCGATCGCGCCGCTATCGCGCGCGCGCAAGTACGCCGCGAGCTCGGCGCACATGCGCTTCAAGGGGAACAGCAAAGGCTCGACGGTCTCGACGTCGCCAGAGAGCTCGAAGCGCCGGGCATAGCGCGCCGGCGGCGTGATCGCGTCGAACGGCTCGGCTTGCCATCCGCGCAGGCGATCGAGATCGGCGAGTCGTTCTTCGCCGAAGCGGCGCGCGAACGATTCGCGCGGCAGCGCGAAGAGCTCACCGAGCCTGCGCAGCCCGACGCCTTTCAGCGCGTCGAGGATCGCGCCGGGCCAGGGCAGCGACGCGATCGGCAGGCGCGAGAGCTTTTGGCGGAGTGCGTCGAGGTCGAAGCACGCGATCGGCTTGCGTGAGGCCTCGGCGAGCAGCGCCGCACCCGCGCGCGTCGGCGCGAGCGCGAGCTGCGCGCGATGTCCGAGATGCTGCAGCTCGGCGCGCAGATTCGCCGCGAGCGATTTCAATCCGCCAAAAAGCTTCAGGCTTGCGCCGGCTTCGACCCACAGTCGCGCGCGTGGACGACGTCCGGGCTCGTGCAGATCGATCTGCTCGGAGACGACGGGACTGCCGTAGTGATAGAGCCAGTGCGCGAGACCGGCGAGCGCTTCACGCTCGGCGTCGGGATTGCGGGTGTGGATCTCGAGATCCGGCTCGACTGCGAGCGCTGCTGCAACGGCCGTTCCGGCGGCGATGCCGCCGCTCGACGTGATCAGCCAGCGCTGCGAGCCATGCTGATCGGCGATGGCGGCGCCGGGCCGGTCGAGCGCCGACGCCGGCAGTTCTGGGAAGGACAGGCACAGCCACAACATGGCGCGGCCGTCATTGCGCCAAAGGAACAGGTGCCGCGGAATGCGAGCCGCGACACTTCAGGATTTCCACGCGCGCGCTACCCGCCTCGCGCCACACGCGCAAGCGCAGCGCGGTCGGCGAGAAGCCATGCGCAGCGCTGCCCGATCGATACAGGAGCGCGATGTTGTCGGCGGCTTCGGCGGCGAGCTGCAACCGTCGCAGAGTCTGCAGATCCGTGGCCTTGCTCCATGCCAGCACCGCGCCGGCGCCAGCACGCAGCAGCTGCTCCGCGGCCCACGCGCCTTGCGCGCGATCGGGTGGATCGACCACCAGCACGCGCGAGAGCTCGATGCCGGCCTGCGCGAGCGCGGGCGCGTACGGCGTGAACGGCGGTGAGACGAATCCGACCCAGCGTCCCGCTTGCGTCAGCCGCGCGAGCATCGGCGCGACGAGCGCGATCTCACCGACGCCGACGCGCTCGTGGACGATCTCCGAGAGCGCGCCGATCGGCCAGCCGCCGCCGGGCAGCCGCGCGTCGAGCGCCGCGAATCCCGTCGCCTGCGCGCGCACGTGCGCTTGTGCGCCGCCGCGCCAGAGACGGCCGGCGTCGAGCAGCTCGGCGAGCTGCGGCGAGGCAGCGGCCGTCATAAGCGTCCAAGGCCGCCGTTGCGCAGCAAGCCGACGGCGAGCCCTTCGATCGCCAAATCCTGGCGCTTGAGGTCGATGCGGATCGGCGCGAAGTCGGGATTCGCGGGGAGCAGGCGCACGACGTCGCCTTCGCGACGGAAGCGCTTCACGGTGATCTCCTCGCCCATGCGCGCGACCACGATCTGGCCGTTCTGCGCGGTGTCCTGCCGATGCACGGCGAGCAGATCGCCGTCGAGGATGCCGGCGTCGCGCATCGACTCGCCGCGCACGCGCAGGAAGAAATCGGCGCGCGGACGGAACACTTCCGCCGGCACCGGCACGCGCGCTTCGTAATTCGGATCGGACAGGATCGGCGCACCGGCGGCGACGCGGCCGACCAGCGGCAGGCCGAGTGCGTCGTTCGCCGCGTCGGCCAAGCGGATGCCGCGCGACGAGCCGGGCACCAGACGGATCGCGCCTTTGCGCGCCAACGCGCGCAGATGGTCTTCGGCCGCCGTGGGGGAGCGGAAGCCGAAGGCCGCGACGATCTCTGCGCGCGTCGGCGGCAGTCCGTGCTGATCGACATGGCGGCGGATGAACTCGAGGACCTCGAGCTGCCGTGCAGTGAGCGATTCCATCGCGATTCGCTACTGGCGGATGCGGCCCTGATACGCCGACGGATCGAGCCGCCCGAGCTTCACCAGCCGATAGCGGATCGCGCCGAGCGTGCGCGAATGCTTGGCGGCGATGTCCTGCTCGGTCATACCGCCGTCGAACTCGGCTGCGAGCTGCGTATCCTCGTCGGCCGACCAGGCTTTGCCGGCCGCGGAGGGTCCGCTCAGGTCCTTGGGTTTGGGGGTCTTGATCGTGATCGGACGCGACGCCGATTGCAGCGCCGCGGCGGCCACGAACAGCGCCCGGACGATCTCCGGGTTCTGCAGGGTGCTGCCGGGTCCGAAGACTTCGCCGGTGTAGGGATCGGTACCGGCGGCCAGCGACTGGATCACCTCAAGTGCGCGTGTCTGCTCCATTTTTCCTTCTCCTCGTCGTCACTGTGCGTTTATACAGTGCGCCGATCATAGAAGGGTGTCAAGCCGCGCGCACCTGTCCGGCCAGACGGGTTAACAGCGGTCGCAGCAGGTAGTAGGCGAGGGTGATCGCCGGCAGTGCGATCAGGCACCAGACGGTCACGCCATAGAGCGCGACCCTCCCGTAATCCATGACGAACTGCAGCGGCCCGGCGCGGAAGCGATCGATCAGCTCGACGATGGAGAAGATCGGCACGTGCGGCTGGCCGAACAGCGTCTCGCCCGCGCGATAGAACGGCAGCAGGAGCAGCAGCTGCGCCGGATACACCAGGTAGTTCACCAGCTGGATGATCGGCTGATTCAATCGCAGCCAGATCGCCGCGAGCGCACACAGCACGGTGGAGCTGCCGAGGATCGGGAAGATGCCGAGCATGCCGCCGAGCGCGAGCGTCAGCGCGATCTTCTCCGGCGTGATGCCCTGGCGCAGCTGCGCGACGATCGCGTCCCGAAATGTCCGGGCCAGCTTCCTCACGCCCAGCGGCGCAGCAGCAGATCCTCGATGTCGGCTCCCTCGGGCAGGCGCGCGAGCTGCAGCAGCACGTATCCCGCCATCGCCATGTTGCCGAGCGTCAGGATCAGCACGAGCCAGAGCACGCGCGTGAACAGGCCGCG
>DASRHK010000174.1:0-40446 GCA_035650495.1 Nevskiaceae bacterium
CGGCGGCTCGATGAGCTCCGACTCGTTGAGCATCGGAATCCCCGGCGGCGGCTCCGGCCGGCGGGCCGGCTTTTCTTCCGGCGTGCGCCCCTTCGCTTGCGCTTCCGGCGCGTACAGCTCGCTGTCGAGCACATCGTCCATCGCCGGCATCGGCGGCGGCGCTTCTCCGGGCGCGCGCGTCTGCATCCACGCGGTGAGCTGACGCAAGCCGCGCATGATCGCGAGGCCCGAGCCTTTGGCGCGACCGGCTTCGCGGATGCCCGCTTCGATCCGCTCCAGCAATTCATCCGGCAGCGCGTGGCCGGCTTCGGCGGCGGGCACGTGCTCGATCAGGTCGTCGAGGCAGTCGAGCCCGTCACGCCAGGCTTCGCTGTCCGGACCTTTCTCGAGCAGCCGCTTCGCGAGCACCGCGGACCATTCTTCATGGATCAGGAACTGCACGAGCTGCGGCAGCCGCGTGGTCAGCACGCGCGACTGGATCGCCTTGCCGACGACGTCGCGAGCGCGGCGCTGGCGATTGGCTTCGCGCTCCTTGAGCTCTTCGGCGAGCTGCTTCAGGAACTGGTCGATGGTTTCCGCCGGCAGCGGCGCGAGCTTGGCGAGCGCCGGGCGAACGAACGCCGCCGACAGGTCGAAGTCGCGCGACGCGTTCTGCAGCAGCTCTTCCAGATGCCGCTCGCCGTGCTTGCCGTTGAGGCGCACCTCCGAGGCCTTCTGCATCAGCTCGCCGGCCAGCACGCGCAGCGGATGCGAGCGCATCATGAAAAAGCCGGGGTCCGCGAGCGCCGACTTGATCAGCGGGAAGCGCAGGGCCGCGAAGCCCTGCTTGAAGCCCGCGGACAGGTTGGTATCCGAATCGACCGAGCCGAACAGGCGGCTCACCAGCGCGAGGCGCTGGATCACGCCGCGCTGCATGTTGGACAGGTCCTGGCCGCCCGACTTGATGTGCTCGGTCTTCAGGAGCTCGTCGGCGAGATCGGCGTTGGAATAGCCGGTCTGCTTGGGATCGCGCGCGTTGACGACGCCTTCGAGCAGCGCCTTGGTGTGGTCGTCGAGGTAGTGCGAGGCGACGATGTCGGCGGCGCCCTCGCCGGCCGGCTTGGCGGCGGACGCCTCGTCGTCCGCTTCCGCGAGCGCACGCTTCTGCTGCTGCTCCAGCAGGCTCCGGAATTCTTCGGTATCCGCCATCAGCTTCCCTTCGACGCGGGCGGCCTCAAGTCATGGACGTGCGCGAGCCGCCGAGGAGGTCCATAGCGTAGTCGATCCGCGCGCGCGAAGACCAGCGGGACGAGCGGATGGAACTTAATCGGAATCCGTGATTCTCTTTACAAATAGCGGTGCATCCCAGGGGAAATTGGTGACAGTCATCGAAGGCAGGGACGAGCTGCTCCGGGAGCTCATCCTCGGCATGCGCGACTACGCGATTTTCCTGCTGAATCCGCAGGGGATCGTGTCGAGCTGGAACGCCGGCGCGGAGCGCATCAAGGGCTATACGGCCGAGGACATCATCGGCAAGCATTTCTCGACGTTCTATCCCGAGGAAGCCGTGCGCCGCGGCTGGCCGGATCACGAGCTCAAGGTCGCCGCCGCCGACGGCCGCTTCGAGGATGAAGGCTGGCGCGTCCGCAAGGACGGCACGATGTTCTGGGCGAACGTCGTCATCACCGCGCTGAAGGATCCGTCCGGCAAGCTCCGCGGCTTCTCCAAGATCACGCGCGACCTGACCGAGCGCCGTCGCCACGAGGAGGCGCTGCGCGAGAGCGAGGAGCGCTTCCGCCTTTTGGTCGACGGCGTGCGCGACTACGCGATCTTCATGCTCGATCCGACGGGAGAGATCGCGAGCTGGAACTCGGGCGCCACCAACACCACCGGCTATCGCGCCAACGAAGTGATCGGCCGCAACTTCGACCTGCTGTTCCGCAGCGAGGACAGCGCCGCCAACCGGCCGCAGGCTCTGCTCGACGTCGCCCGCCTCGAAGGTCGCGCCGAGGACGAAGGATGGCGCGTGCGCAAGGACGGCAGCCTGTTCTGGGCCAACACCGTGGTGACCGCGCTGCGCGACGCCAGCAACAGCCTGCGCGGATTCGCCATGATCACGCGCGATCTCACCGAGCGGCGACGCATGGAGACGCTCGAGGAGTCCGAGCGGCAGGCCACCAACTTCCTCGCCATGCTCGCGCACGAGCTGCGCAATCCGCTGGCGCCGATCCGCAACGCGGTCGCCGTGATGAAGACGCCGGGCATCAATCCGTCGTCGAGCGCGTTCGCCCTGGACGTGATCGATCGCCAGGCGCTGCACATGTCGCGCCTGGTCGACGATCTGCTCGACGTCTCGCGCATCACCACGGGCAAGATCGTGCTCAAGAAGGAGCCGATCGACCTCTCGCTCGCGCTCGGCCAGGCCATCGAGACCAGCAAGCCAGCGATCGCCGCGTTCAGCCATCAGCTGCGCTACACGCCGGCGACCACCCCGCTCGCCGTCGAAGGCGATCTCACGCGCCTCATCCAGGTCTTCACCAACCTGCTCGACAACGCGGCCAAGTACACGCCGCGCGGCGGCATCATCACGGTGACCTCCGAGCAGATCGGCGCCGAAGCGGTCGTGAAGGTGCAGGACACCGGCACCGGCATCCCCGCGACGCTGCTGCCCCGCGTGTTCGACCTGTTCGTGCAGGGCGATCGCAGCCTCGCCCGCAGCGAAGGCGGCCTCGGCATCGGGCTCGCGCTGGCCCGACGTCTGGTGCAGATGCACGGCGGCCTGATCGAAGCGCAGAGCGCCGGCGCCGGCTACGGCGCGACGTTCATCGTGCGGATCCCGCTCGTGCAGGCCGTCTCGTCGCTGCCGCTCGGCAGCGTGAAGCCGACGCTGCCGTCGGCGGTGTCGCGCAAGATCCTGGTCGTCGACGACAACCGCGACGCCGCGCAGACGCTGTGCGCCTATCTGCAGGGCAGCGGCAATTCGGTGCGCGTCGCGTTCGACGGACCGTCGGCATTCGCGCTCGCATCGGAATTCCAGCCCGACGTCGTGCTGCTCGACATCGGCTTGCCCGGCATGAGCGGCTACGAAGTCGCGGCGCTGCTGCGCGCCGAGCCGCGCTTCAAGGACACCGTCCTGGTCGCCGTCACCGGCTACGGCCGCGAGGCCGACCGCGATCGCGCGCAGCAGTCGGGGTTCAATCATCACTTCACCAAGCCGGTCGACCCGGCGGCGATCCTCGCAGCGATCGGCCCTGCGCCGCCGCGACCCCGCGCTCCGATGTGAATCGGCGCGCGGACGATCCGCTAGGATGGCCGCACCGCAAAGAGGAGAACGTCGATGGGCAGGCTCGTGCGCTGGCTGATCGTGCTGGTCGTTCTCGGAGGCGCTTACTGGTGGTGCTTCGAGGATGGCCGGCTGCCGGAGGACGCGACCTTCCCGCTCGACATCGCCGAGATCCGCAAGCTCGCCGACGCGCTTCCCGGCGACAAGCCGACGCGCGTGCGCTACGAGAACGTCGCGCAGTTCCGGTTCTTCGCGGGGATGATCGTCGCCGGCGACGGCTGGTCGGAGTCCTCGATCCCGATCTATGCCTATCAGGTCGTCTACCCCGATCACACGGCGATGATCGACTCGGCATTCGACCGCAAATCGGCGCCGCCCGACTTCATCACCAAGATGTACGACGGCGCCGCCTACGAGCGCGTCGAGCAGGCGCTGACCAAGGCGTCGACGATCGTCATCACGCACGAGCACATGGATCACATCGGCGGCGTGATGCAGCATCCGGAGCTCGCGAAGCTGCTGCCGGCGCTGAAGCTCACGCAGGCGCAGCTCGATCATCCCGAGCGCGCGAAGCCGGTCGAGTATCCGAAGGACGCGTTTGCGAATTACAAGCCGCTGACCTACGACCGCGTGGCCGCGGTCGCGCCGGGAATGGTCGTCGTCGATGCGCCCGGTCACACGCCGGGCAGCCAGATGGTCTACGTGAAGCTCGCGGACGGACGCGAGCTGCTGTTCCTCGGCGACGTCGTCTGGCACTTGCGAAACGTCGAAGTGCAGAAAGAGCGGCCACGCTGGGTCACCGCGCTCCTGATCCAGGAGGATCGCGACCGCGTCGGCGCGGAGATCAAGGCGCTGCACGCGCTCACGGTCGCCGAGCCGAACGTGCGGCTCGTGCCCGGTCACGACGGCGACGCCATCGCGGCGCTCACCGGGGCAGGCTATCTCGAGAAAGGCTTCGTCGCGCGGTAACGCGACGCCGATTCAGTCGACGTCGGCCTTCTGCGGCATCGGGATCGCGCGGGACGGCTCTTCGCCCTGCCCGCGAGCACGCGATTCTGCGCGCGACTTCTCACGCTCGCGCAGCTGCATGAACAGCGCCTCGGCTTCCTCGCGCGTCTTGCAAGGATAATCGCCGCTCTCGGTCTTCACGGTATTGCCGATCAGCACGCACATCGCACACTCTCCTCGTATGAGCTCATGCAAGAGTGACGCGGAACGCCCGGGCAGAGTTCCGTGAAGGGTCTGCTGATTCTCGCTGCAGCGGCGACGCAGCCGCTCGCCAATGGCCGCTGGATCGTCCCCGCAATCGCATGGATCGCGCCGATGCTCCTGCTGCGCGTCGTGCGCGTGCAGCGCCGCGGGCTCGCGATCGGCTGGCTCGTGTTCACGCTCGGCTGGGCGGTGCAGTGGTGGGAGATCATCAACCTGCCGCGCGCGTGGTTCTTCCTCGTCGCGCTCGGCTGCGGCACCGCGGGCTTTGTTCCTTATTGCGCCGATCGCCTCATCGCGCGGCGACTTCACGGCATCGCGTCGACGCTCGTGTTTCCCGCAGCACAAGCCACGACCGAATGGCTGCTCGCCACGTTCACGCCCAACGGCAGCTGGGGCTCGCTCGCCTACACGCAGGCGAACGATCTGCCCTTGCTGCAGCTCGCATCGATCACCGGCATCTACGGCGTGAGCTTCCTGATCGGCTGGTTCGCGGCGATCGCGAATTTCGCGTGGGAGCATCGCTATTGGACGCCGCTGTCGATGCGAGCCGTCGCGACCTTCGTCGCCACGATGACGGTCGTGATGGGTTACGGCGGCCTGAGACTTCTGGCTGATTCGCGCGACGCTCGCGCGCTCCGGGCCGCGACCGTGGCACCGTCGCTGCCGCGCGCGCACGATCCGACGCTCGCCGCCGAAGCGCTCGACGATCTGTATTCGCGCAGCACCGCCCTTGCCGCCGCGGGCGCAAAGCTCATCGTCTGGCCCGAGGATTCGTTCTTCGTCGACAAGCGCGACGAGGCTACGGTGCTCGCGCATGCCGTGCAGTTCGCGCAACAGCGCCGCATCTTCCTCACGCTCAGCTACGGCGCGCGCCTGGATGCGTCGACGCCGCGCTACGAGAACAAGATGACGCTGGTCACGCCCTCGGGCGACGTCGCGTGGCAATACCTCAAGAACCATCCCGTGCCCGGCCACGAGGCGTCGATCGTCACGCGCGGCGAAGGCGGGCCCGCGCAATTCGTCTCGCCCGACGGCCGCTTCGCCGGCGGCATCTGCTACGACGCCGACTTCCCCGCCCTGTTCCAGCGCGCCGGCCGCGAGGATGCCGATCTGCTCATCGTGCCCGCCGACGATTGGCGCGCGATCGATCCGATCCACGCGCGCATGACGGTGCTGCGCGGCATCGAGGAAGGCGCGTCGGTCGTGCGCGCGGCGATGAACGGCTTGTCGATTGCCACCGATGCGTACGGCCGCGTCATCGCGAGCGACGACTATTTCTCCGGCGCCGATCACACGATGATCGCGACGGTGCCAATCGCACACGTGCCGACGATCTACTCGCGCGTCGGCGATACGTTCGCGTGGCTGTGCGCGCTGGGGCTCGTCGCGCTCGCGCTCAGAACTTCGCGGAAATGATCGCGAACAGCTGACGTCCGGCCGCCGGCTGCGCGTAGTAGGTGTCCGGGAAGAACGCGGTGTTGGTGACCTGATTGAGCACGCGCTTGTCGGTGAGGTTCATGCCGCCGACAAGCAGGTTCCAGCGGCCCTGGACGTCGCCGAACGTCACGCGCGCCGTGTACTTGGCATAGCCGCCGACGCGCGAGTGTGGATCGAGCGTAGCGTCGGTGAACTGATCGCCCTGCCAGATGAGATCACCCGCGATGGTCGTGACGAACGAGCCGCCGAGCAGATAGGTCAGCGTCGGTGTCAGCGTCGCGGTGCTGCTCGGCGAAAAAGCGATGCGCTGGCCGCCGAGGTTCTGCGTAGCGCCGATCCCCTGCGCCCACGGTGCCGGCGCACCCGCGTAGTCGTCGTAACGCGCCGAGAGCAGCGAGCCGGAGCCGATGATCCGAAGCGGCGCATAGGGCGTCAGCCAGTTGAAGTCCGCCTCGAGGCCCCGCGAGTGAGCGCAGCATGCGTTGTTCACGGTGAAGAAAAATCCGTTGAACGCGAGCACCTGCAGGTCCTGGAAGTGCGTGTCGAACACGCCGATGTTGACGCCGAGCGTCTTGTGGAAGAACCGTCCCTTGGCGCCGAGCTCGTAGGTGCGCGCTTTCTCCGGCCGATACTCGAGGTCGTGCGGATTGCGGCCGTCGAAGGAAACCGCGTTGAACCCGCCGGACTTGTAGCCTTTCGCGTACGACGCGTAGAGGTTCACATCCCACGGCGTGAAGTACTGCAGCGCGAGCTTCGGCGATACGTCGGACTCGTCGCGGTGCAGGCCGGGATCGTTGTAGTCGTACGAGCCGAGCAGGTTGTCGATGATGCAGGTCGAGTGCAGGTTCGGATTGTTCGGCTGCGGCACGCCGGCGTCCTTGGTCACGCACTGGCTGTAGCCGCGCGAGTCGACGACCTTCTTCTCTTTGTTGATGCGCACGCCGGGCGTGATCGCGAGCTGATCGGTGACGTTCCAGGTGAACTGGCCGAAGAACGCGCGCGAGTCGATCGACTGGTTGTAATCGAGGTGATACTTGTCGCCGTCGGCGACGACGCCGCCGAGCGTGTTGAGCAGCGTCACGATCGGCAGGTCGGGAAGGTTGTTGCACCCGCGCTCCTTGGTGATGAGCTCGCGCGCCGAGCACGTCTCCAGATACGAGACGATGTCCGCGCCGGTCAGGATGTTCACGAGCAGCGTGTAGTCGGACTTGAAGTAATAGCCGCCGACGACGAACTCGAGCTTCCTGCCCAGCCCGAACAGGCTGTCGAAGTTGCCGGTGAGGCGAAGCTCCGCCGAGCGCTGCTTGTGATGCTCGTGATCGTCGAGGCTCGCGAGATCGGCGGGCGACACGTCGATGTCGGTCAGCTGGTTGATGCGGAAGTGCGACCAGCCGAGCACCAGGACCGGATCGAAATCGTGCAGCGGCCCGAGATCGCCGACGTTCCAGTGCGTGCGCAGGCCGATGGTGTCGGAGCCCTTGGTGATGAAGCCCGACGTGCTCTCCTGCGTGCGGAAGTTGTACGGCTCGCCGTCGACCAGCGGGGTGAACGCGGTGAGGTAATGCTGCGCGTCGGCGCTGAGATCGAACAGCTTCAGCGGCCAGAACGGCGCGTGCGAGTTCGAATCGGTGAGCGTCAATTCCGATTCGATGTTGTAGCCCGCGAACAGCTTGATCTTCGCGCGACCCGCCTGCTGGCGCAGCCGATCCTCGTAGCGGTCGAGGTAGTTGTTGTAGAACTGCCCGCCGCGGCCGATGTAGAGACCGGACAGACGCACGCCGAGCAGGTCGCCGATCATGCCGCCGACGCCGCCTTCGACGCGGCTCTCGTCATGCTGTCCGTGGAAAGCGTCGACGTCGCCCGTCCACTGCGAGGTCGGGCCCTTGGTCACCACGTTGAATACGCCCGCCACGGTGTTCTTGCCGAACAGCGTGCCCTGCGGGCCGCGCAGCACTTCGATGCGATCGATGTCGAACATCGATTCCGTGAAGTAGCCGGGACGGCCGAGATAGAGCTCGTCCTGCACCAGCGCGACGGAGCTCTCGAAGCTCGGGTTGAAGGAGTTGGTGCCGAAGCCGCGGATGAATACCTGCGGCGAGCCGATGTCGTGCGCCTCGACGCGGACGTTCGGGATGTACTGGGAGATGTCGGCGAGGCTCGCGGCGCCGGTGTTCTTGATGAAATCGCCGCCCATCGCGGTCATCGAGATCGGCACCTTGCGCGCCGACTGGCGCGTCTTCTGCGCGGTGACGATGACTTCCTCGAGATGGCGCGGACCTTCGGGCTCCGCCGGCGTCGCGAGGTTCTCCGGCTTCGCGGAGAGGTCCTGCACCTGCACGGTGCCGAGCTCCTCGGTCTTCGGGCGCTCTGGGGCGGCAGCCGTGTTCTCGGGGGCCGCGGCCGTCGCATCCGGCGCTGGAGTCGGGGCGTCCTGCGCGAACGCGGCCGGCAGCCACAGCAACGTGATCAGCAGTAAACGCTTCATCCCCACTCCCGTTTGCGCTTCTCGTGGCCCGCAATTACTATGCCGACCGGTCGGTATAGTAATTAATCCCCTTCGCGGTTGTCACCTTGAGCCAGCCTGCCAGAAAGATCCGCGGTCGTCCCAGCTCGCGCGAGGCGATGCTCGACGCTGCGCAGGCGCTGGTCGTCAGCGACGGCGCGGCGCGCTTCACGCTCGACGCCGTCGCCAAGCGCGCCGGGGTCAGCAAGGGCGGCCTGATGTACAACTTCCCGACCAAGGAAGCGTTGCTCAAGGCGATGCTCGAGCGCCTGGTCACCCACAACGCCGCCGCGCACGCGGCGCTCACCGAGCGCCTGCCCGACAAGCCGGGCCGCAGCCTGAAGGCGTACGTGATGAATTCCGTGCGCGCGATCGACGACGACGACCGCGTCAGCGCCGCCCTGCTCGCCGCGGTCGCCAACGATCCCGGACTGCTCAAGCCCGCATCGGATTATTTCGCCCAGCGCTTCGCCAAGCTCTCGCGCGACGTGCCCTTCGAGCGCGCCGCGCTCGTCTATCTCGCCACCGAAGGCCTGTGGACGCTGGAATTGCTGAAGATGTTGCCGTTCAATGCGCGTCAGCGCGCGCGCATCGTGCGCCACCTGCTCAAGCTCGCCGACGAAGGAACCGACGAATGATCGCCAAGCTCGTACCGCCGCTCGCTCTGCTCATCGCCCTCACGGCCTGCGGCAAGCAAACACCCGCGCCGCCGACCGCCATGGACGGCGGAAGTGCGGCGAGAGGCAGGATGCCGGAGCCGCCCGACGCGACTGGCGCAGCCGCACCCGCCGCGACGACGGCTGCCGCCCCGAGCGATCCGAATCTCGCCAAGCTCTTCCATCAAACCTGCGAGGCTTGCCACACGCATGCGGGCACCGGCGCGCCGCAAGCCGGCGATCGCAACGCGTGGGCGCCGCGCCTCGCGCAAGGCATGCCGACGCTGCTCCAGCACGCGATCAACGGCTACAAGGGCATGCCGCCGATGGGCTCGTGCATGGATTGCAGCGAAGCCGACTTCGAGGCGCTGATCAAGTTCATGGCCGGGGCGCAGTGATGAAACGGCGCGACTTCCTCACCTCATCGCTCGGCGCGATCGCGGCGACGACGCTGCCGGGTTGCGATGATCACGGCGCGTCGCACATGCCGCATGCGCCGGCAGCTTCGGGCGGGCGACTGCCGTGGCAGAACTGGTCGGGCTATCAGAGCTGTCTTCCGGCCGGGCGCCTCGCGCCGAAGAACGTCGACGAGCTCGCCGACCTGCTCAAGAAAGCCACCGCGCCGATCCGGCCCGTCGGCGCCGGTCACTCATTCACGCCGCTCGTGCCGACCGACGGCACGATCCTGTCGCTGCGCAATTTCGACGGCATGAACGGCTACGACAACACGACGCTGACCGCGACGTTCGGCGCCGGCACCAAGCTCGGCTCGATCGGCGAGCCGCTGAACGCGATCGGCCAGGCGCTGCAGAACATGCCCGACATCGACGAGCAATCGCTCGCCGGCGCGATCTCCACCGGCACGCACGGCACCGGCCAGAAGCTCGGCGCGATCCATTCGTCCATCGTTTCGATGAAGCTCGTCACGCCCAAAGGGGAAGTGCTCACGCTCTCGCGCGACTCGAACCCGCAGATCTTCGACGCCGCGCGCGTCTCGCTCGGCAGCCTGGGCGTCATCACCGAAGTGACGCTGCAGAACGTGAAGGCGCACAACCTGAAGCGCCGCGTGACGCTCGCGCCGATGGACGAGCTGATCGAGAAGTTCGACGAGAACGCCGCCGCCAATCACAGCTACGAGATGTATTACGTGCCCTACTGCGACAAGGGCGTGGCGATCGCGATCAACCCGACCGACGATCCGGTGCATCCGCGCGCCGCCGAGCAGGACAACGACGCGGTGATGCAGATGAAGCAGCTGCGCGACTTCACGTCGTGGGCGCCCGCATTCCGGCGCTGGCTGATGAACAAGTCGACCGAGGACTATCAGCCGCAGGAAGCGGTCGACGTCTGGTACAGGATCTTCCCGTCGAATCGGGCGGTGCGCTTCAACGAGATGGAATATCACCTGCCGCGCGAGCAGCTGATGCCGACGCTCAAGAAGGTGCGCGAGACACTCGAGTCGAAGCATCACGAGATCTTCTTCCCGATCGAGATCCGCACCGTGCGCGGCGACGATGCCTGGCTGTCGCCGTTCTACGGCCACGAAGTGTCCGGATCGATCGCGGTGCATCACTATCACCTCGAGGATCCGCTGCCCTACTTCGCCGACATCGAGCCGCTGTATCAGCCGATCGGCGGCCGCCCGCACTGGGGCAAGATGAACACGCTCGACGCGACCGTGTTCGCGCAGCGCTATCCGAAGTGGAAGGACTTCCTCGAGGTCCGCGCCTCGCTCGACCCGGAAGGCAAGATGCTCAACCCGTATCTCAAGAAAGTCTTCGGAGTCGCGTAATGGGCGTCACTCGCCGCGTCGTCCTCACCGCCGCGATCGCGGCGCCCGTCGCCTACGTCGCCGCGAAGAAGCCGCGCGAGCACGGCGGCGCGCACGACGATTACTTCAAGGCGATCCAGGCCGCTTTGACCAAGGCCGACCTCGACCGGCCCACGCTGGTGATCGATCGCGAGCGCCTGCGCGCGAACATCGGCAAGCTCAAGTCGCACCTGCCGTCGAACAAGAAATATCGCTGCGTCGCGAAGTCGCTGCCGAGCCTCGGGCTCATCAAGGAAGTCCGCGCCGCGACCGGAACCGATCGGCTCATGGTGTTCCATCAGCCGCACGTGAACCTGATCGCGGATCAGATGCCCGACGCCGAGATGCTGCTCGGCAAGCCGATGCCGGTCGGCGCGGCGAAGCACTTCTTCGATCTGCACAAGCCCAACAGCTTCGACGCCGCGAAGCAGATCGAGTGGCTGGTCGACACGCCGCAGCGCATCGCCGAATATCGCGATCTCGCACGCGCGCGCTTCGCCGATGCCAAATCGCCGATGCGCTTGAACCTCGAGCTCGACGTCGGCCTGCACCGCGGCGGCTTCGCGAGCGCCCACGATGTCGCCGAAGCGATCCGCGCGATCGGCCAGGAGCCCGTGCTGCAATTCGCGGGCTTCATGGGCTACGAAGCGCATGCGGCGAAGATCCCCGACGCGCTCGGCGGTCCGCGCGGAGCGATCGCCAAGGCGATGAGCTACTACAGCGAATGCATCAGCGCCGCGCACGAAGCGGTCGGCTCATCGTTCTCGCCCGATGCGCTCACGCTCAACGCCGGCGGCAGCAACACCTACGAGTACTACGACGCAAGCTCGGTGCCGAACGAGATCGC
This sequence comes from Nevskiaceae bacterium, assembly GCA_035650495.1. GTDB lineage: Bacteria > Pseudomonadota > Gammaproteobacteria > Nevskiales > Nevskiaceae > DASRHK01. Next base: position 11,728 of record DASRHK010000174.1, read on the forward strand.
GATGGGCTCGGGCCTCGTGAAGCCGACCGACTTCGACACCGCCGGCCTCGCCGATCACCTGCCGGCGAGCTTCATCGCGACGCCGGTGCTGAAGAAGCTCGACAAGACCGAGATCCCCGGCCTCGAATCGCTCACCGGCCTGTTCCGCGCGTGGGACCCGAACACGGCGCGCTCGTTCTTCATCTACGGGGGCTATTGGTATGCTGATCCGGTCTCGCCGCCGGGACTGCAGGCGAACGGCATCTATGGACACTCGACCAACCAGATGATGTTCAACGGCTCGAACAACGTGCAGCTCGACGTGGGCGACTTCGTCTTCTTCCGCCCGCACCAGAGCGAGTTCGTGTTCCTCCAGTTCGGCGACATCGCCGTCTACGAGAACGGCGCGATCGTCGACTACTGGCCGGTGTTCCCCGAATCCGAGCACAGCGAGCGCCCTGCGTGAGCGCCCCGCGCTTGGACCTCGATTTCGTCCGGGCGCAGTTCCCCGCGTTCGCGGAGCCGACCCTCAAAGGCCAGGCGTTCTTCGAGAACGCCGGCGGCAGCTACGTCTGCAAGCAGGTGATCGCGCGGCTCGACGAGTATTACCGCCGCCTCAAGGTGCAGCCGTACTACCATTACCCCGCCGCACGCGAAGCCGGCGACTGGATGGACGCGTCGCACGCGCGGCTCGCCGAATACCTCAACGTCACGGCCGACGAAATCCACTTCGGACCGTCGACGTCGCAGAACACCTACGTGCTCGCGATGGCGCTGCGCAAGCTCCTGCAGCCGGGCGACGAGTTCATCGTCACCAATCAGGATCACGAAGCCAACACCGGCATGTTCCGGCGGCTGCGCAAGCACGACATGGTGATGCGCGAATGGAAAGTCGATCCGGACACCGGCGTGCTCGCGCTCGACGGGCTGGATCGCCTGCTCTCGCCGCGCACGCGGCTGGTCGCCGTTCCGCACGCCTCGAACATCGTCGGCCACATCAACCCGATCGCCGAGATCACCGCGAAGTCGCGCGCCGCCGGCGCGATGACGATCGTCGACGGCGTCGCGCTCGCACCGCACGGCTTCCCCGACGTCGATGCGCTCGGCGCCGACATCTATCTGCTGTCGCTCTACAAGACCTACGGCCCGCACCAGGGCGTGATGGCCATCCGCGATCGCGTCTTCTTCGGGCTCGGCAACGAAGGGCATTACTTCAACGCGCCGCTGATGCGCAAGCGGCTCGTGCCTGCCGGACCGGATCACGCGCAGATCGCGGCGGCCCGCGGTATCGCGGAATACTTCGACGCGCTCGACGCGCATCACGGCGGCGGCGCAGCGACCGCGCGTCCTCAGCGCGTGCGCGATCTCATGCGAAGCGCGGAGATTCCACTCGCCGCGCGCGTGCTCGACTTCCTCGAGTCACGTCGCGACGTCCGCGTCCTCGGACCGACCGACGCGACGATCCGCGCGCCGACGGTCTCGTTCGTTCCATTGAAGAAGGAGCCGGCGGAGGTCCACGTCGAGCTCGGCAAGCGCGGCATCATGTCCGGCGCCGGGCATTTCTATGGAGTGCGCACGCTCGAAGGCATGGGCGTGGATCCCGCGCGCGGCGTGATCCGCCTGTCGTTCGTCCACTACACGTCGCAGGACGAGATCACCCAGCTCCTCGCGGCGCTCGACCAGGTCCTCGGTCGCTGACGCTTCAGGCCGCGGGCTGCTCCGCGCCCTCGCCGTCCTGCTTCGCGCGCTTCTTCGCCTTCACTTCGGCCTTGCGCGCGAGCGCCTGCTCCTTGCGCGTCGGCTGCGCGATGCGCGCGATCTTCTCGCCGACCTGGGCGACGCCGTCCTTGAGCGTCTGCTTCAGCTCCTCCTTCTTGCGGCTCAGCACTTCGGCGGTTTCCCGCCGTGCGTCGGCGACGACTTCCTTCGCGGCGCTCAAGGTCTCGACGCCGGCTTTCACCACTTCCTGTCCGTGGTTGACCAAGGTTTTCGCATCCACTGCTGCTGCTCCTTCTCGCTGCGGTGACTCTAGGAATCCGACCTTCGTGCGCGAAAGCGAGTTCACGCGTACAAGAAAACGGACCGACGGGAGAGATCGGTCCGCAAGAGGGGCTGCCCTGTGCAGGCAGCGGAGGAGACGGATGCGGCTCAGCTCATTGCAGAGTCGCCAGCGCAGCTTGGTGAAGCGTCCGCGCGGCGATGCGCCGGCGGGCGACGAAGTCCGCGACGTGCTCCGCGACGCCGGGATCCGCGAGGATCTTCCAGTGGCCGAGTCCGGTCGTGGTCAGCAGCTGAGCGCCCGGCCACGCGCGCGCGATCGCCTGTGCTTCCGCATGCGGCACGATCGTGTCGCCGCTGTCGTGGACGACGAGCGCCGGGATGTCGAGCTTGCGCAGCGTGCGGGCGAACGCCGCATCACCGGCGGTGATGGTCGACGCCGGCGCGAGCAGCACCGCGCGGTCCGCGGGCAAGCCGTGGGCGAGCGCGAGTGCCGCGGCCGCGGCGCCCAGCGAATGCCCGACGACCGTCTCCAGCTCGCGGATCTCGACGGCGGCCTCGAGCATCGCCATCGCGAGCTCCATCTGGGTGGCTTCCTCGTCGAGCGCGTATTCGTGCGCCGGCGCCTCGAGCGCGATCACCTGGCGCTCGCGCGCGAGCAGTGGCGGGATGAGATTCGTGAATTGCGCCGGGCGCCCGCCGACGCCGTGCATCATCAGCACGGCGGGCTGTCCCTCGTGACCCCAGCGCAGCGCCGACAATCCGAACCGGAATGTCACGCGGGGCGCACCTTCGGCGGAGGCGGGTGAAATCGTCATGGAATGAGGCTCCTCTCTTTCCGTTGGGTTGATAAGCGCGCCAGATGGAATACGATTAGTTCCCGGCCGGAAGCAACACTGGGGAACCATTCCGATGGAAGACCTCACCTACATGGTCACCTTCGCCCGCGTGGTGAAGAACGGCAGCTTCGCGGGCGCGGCCCGCAAGCTGAAAGTCTCGACGTCGGTGACGAGCAAGCACGTCGCCAAGCTCGAGAAGTCGCTCGGCGTACGGCTGCTGAATCGCAGCACGCGCAAGCTCTCGCTCACCGAAGCCGGCGCGGCGTACTACGAGCACTGCGCGCGCATCGTCGACGAGATCGAAAGCTCCAAGCGCGTCGTCGCGACGCTGCAGGCGACGCCGCGCGGGCTGCTGCGCGTCACCGCGCCGGTGACCTTCGCCAACTCGCGACTCGCGCCGGTGCTGCCGGAGTTCTTCCGCAAGCATCCCGAAGTGCAGATCGAGCTCAACGCCAGCAATCGCGTGGTCGATCTCGCAGAGGACGGCTTCGACGTCGCCATCCGCATCGTGCGCAGCCTGCCGCCCAACGTGATCGCGCGCGAGCTGCGCCCCGTGCGCTGGCATCTGGTGGCGTCGCCGGCGTATCTGCAGCGCGAAGGCACGCCGGTGCATCCCGCGGGCCTGACGCGCCACAACTGCCTCATCTTCCCCAACACGCTGCAGAACGGCGTGTGGCACTTCGAGAAGTCGGGACGCGAGAAGGAGCGCGAGGAAGTCGCGGTGCACGGATCCCTGATCTGCAACACCGTCGAGGCGCTCCACGATCTCGTCCTCGCGGGCATGGGCATCACGTTGCTGCCCGGATACATGGCGGGCGTCGACATCCGTAACGGCAAGCTGAAGCGGCTGCTGCCCGAATGGGAGATCGAATCCGGCGCGCATCTCTACGCCGTCTACCTGCCGACGCGGCACATGGCGCCGAAGGTGCGCGTGTTCGTCGATTTCCTCGTCGAGCGCTTCGGCTTCGATGCCGCGAAGGGACCCGACGAAGAGGACGCCGAGGGCGTTGCCGTCAGCGGCGAAGATTCCGGGAACCCAACCGCCAGCGCTTCGTCTAATCCACTGCGAAGAAGAAAGAGTGAGCAGTCGAATGCCTCTTGAGGCTTCGCTCGCTGAGGACGCGGCCGTGATCGGCAGCAACGATCGAGGATCGCTCCTCAGCGGTCATGTACGGGGAACGCCATGAACAAGAACATCCTCATCACCGGCGGCTCGACGGGCATCGGCTACGAGATGGCGCTCGCGCTGGCCGGCCAGGGCAATCACGTCGTCATCGCGGCGCGCGGCGCGGAAAAATCCGAGCGCGCGATCGAGCGCATCCGCGCGACGCATCCGCAGGCGCACGTCGAGTCGATGCCGCTCGACCTCGGCGACTTCGACGCGGTCGACCGTTTCGCCGACGCATTCCTGAGGAAGATGCCGGTGCTCGACGTGCTGATGCTCAACGCCGGGCTCTACACGCTGAAGCTGCACACGTTGCCGAACGGCTACGAGGCGATGATCGGCATCATGCACTTCGGGCATTTCCGCCTGACGCAGCACCTGCTGCCGGCGCTGAAGGCGGCGCAGCAGGGCCGCATCGTGGTGACGAGCTCGGTCGGCCACAAATGGGGTCGCATCGACGAAGCGAGCTTCACCGACCCGAAGCGCCATCGCATCGGCATGCAGGCCTACGGCCAGGCCAAGCTCGCGAACATCCTGTTCACGCGCGAGCTCGCGAAGCGACTCGAAGGAACCCGCGTGACGGTCAACGCCTTCCATCCGGGCGCGGTCGCCACCGAGATCTGGCGCGAGACGCCGGGCTTGTTCAAGAAGCTGGTGCTCGGCTTCATGCTCACGCCCGCGCAAGGCGCCGACACTGCGATCTGGCTGGCGACCGATCCTTCGCTCGCGAACGTGAGCGGCAAGTACTTCGTGAAGCGCGAGGAGAACGCCGGCACGCGCGCCAGCCGCGACCCCGCGCTCGCAGCGAAATTGTGGGAGATGAGCGAGCGCCGGATGGCGCAAGTGTGACCTGCGTCTCACCGCCCTAGATAAACCTTCCAGGTCCGTAGATAAAACCTCACGGCCCGCTTCCGCGGGTCGCGTCCGCTGTCAGCCTGAGTGCAGCTGAGCCCCGCGCGATGAGCGCACCACGACATTCAGGCGGTCATGGACAACGGCTTTCTGATCGATCTCGATCCGCGCGACTTCGACGTCCGCGATCTCGTCAACGCTGCCATCGAGGCGGCCGCGCCGCTCGCGCGCACCAAGCAGCTGAAGCTCACGCGCTCGGTCGAGCCCGCGATCCCGCATCGACTGCAAGGCAATGCCGCCGCGCTGCGCAAGGTGCTCACGGAGCTCGTCGCCAACGCGGTGCACTTCACCGAGCGCGGCGAAGTCTGCGTGTGCGCCGAGCTCGAGCACGAGAACGCCGCCGAAGTGACGGTGCGCTTCATGGTGCGCGACACCGGCTCGGGCATCACCGCGCAGACGCTCGCCGAATTCTTCGAGCGCTTCAGCGTGCCCGGCGACATTGCCGTGGCCGACACGCCGACGGGTCTCGCGCGCTGCAAGGACCTGGTCGACTCGATGGGCGCCGCGATCAGCGTCGACCTCGGCGGCGAAGGCTCGAGCTTCCACGTCGTCGTCAAGCTGCCCAAGGGCGGCCGCGCGTTCATCCCCGGATCGCAGACGCTGCACTAGCGTCGCGTCAGCTCCGTGCTTTCACCGCGTGGCGGTGGAAGCGATCCAGCACCTCCCGCAAGCTGCGGCCGGTCACCGGCTTGGCGAGATAGTCGTTCATCCCCGCTTCGAGGCAGCGCTCGCGCGCGCCGACCATCACGCTCGCGGTCATCGCCACGATCCACACGTGCCCCTGCGCGCCGCTGCGCGCGCGGATGCGTGAAGTCGTCTCATAGCCGTCGAGCTTCGGCAGCTGGCAATCCATCAGCACGATGTCGTAATGCTGATGCGCCAGCGCGTCGAGCACTTGCGCGCCGTCGGCTGCGAAGTCCGCGAGGATGCCGCACTGGCGCAGCTGCAGATCGGCGACCTTGCGATTGATCGGATCGTCCTCCGCGACCAGCACGCGCGGCGGCGGCTGGAGACTGTCGACCGCCGCGACTTGCGGTGGCGCCACCGCATCGCGCGACGAGGAAGCGCGCGCCAGCGTCAGCGAGAACGCGAAGGTCGATCCCTTCCCCATCTCGCTGTCGACGCTGATGTCGCCGCCCATCAGGTTGACCAGGTGCTCGCAGATCGCGAGGCCGAGACCGAGGCCGCCGTGTCGCCGCGTGCTCGACGTGTCGGCCTGCGTGAACGGCGTGAACAGCTTCGAGCGCGCCTCGGGCGCGATGCCGATGCCGGTGTCCCGAACCGTGAAGCGCACGGTCACGCCGACGCTGCTCTCGCGCAGCCATGCCGCCGACACGCGCACCTCGCCGCGATCGGTGAACTTCACCGCGTTGGAGACGAGGATGGAGAGCACCTGGCGCAGATGCGCGGGATCGCCCCACACCGCGCTCGGCACGCGATCGTCGATCGTGCTGTTGAGCGCGATGCCTTTCGGCGCCGCCAGCGGCCGCGCGGCATCGAGCACGTGACCGATCAGCGCGCGCGGATCGAGCTCGCGCAGCTCGAGCTGCGTCGAGCCCTCCTCGATGCGCTTCAGGTCGAACATGTCGTTGAAGATCTTCATCAGCGAGTCGGCGCTGAAGCGGATCGTCTCCGCGGCGTCGCGCTGCTCGGGGGTGAGCGCCGAGTCGAGCAGGATCTCGGTCATGCCGACCACGCCGTTCATCGGCGTGCGCAGCTCGTGGCTGACGTTGTCGAGCAGCTCGGACTTGGTGCGCACCAGCTTGAGGGCTTCCTGGCGCACGCGCTTCACGGCCTCGTCGGCGTCCATGCGCTTCAACTCGTTGTAGGTCGCGAGCGCTGCGTAGAGCGTGGTGGCGAGACGCTGGCGCGTGAGCTCGGTCTTGTGCCGGTAGTCGTTGATGGCGTGACTGCGGATGACCTGGTCTTCCGGCGCGCGGCCCGGCTGCCCGGTGCGCAGGATGATGCGCACGAGGCGGTTGTGCATCACGTCGCGCACGTACTCGACGACGTCGAGCCCCGCGTGATCGGTCTCCATCACCACGTCGAGCAGGATCGCCGCGACGTTGCGGTGATGCTTGAGCATCTCTTTCGCGTCGCGCGCCGAGTACGCATGCAGCAGCTTCAGCGGCCGGCTGTCGAAGCTGAAGCCCTTCAGCGCGAGCGTGGTCACCGAGTGCACCTGCGGCTCGTCGTCGACGACGAGGATCTCCCACGGCGGCTGCGAGACCGGATCGTCGACAACTTCCGGCGCGAAATTGAGGACATCGGTCATGGCTTGGCTCTCGGGGCTGCGATCGGGAAGCGGATGGTGAACAGCGAGCCGCGGCCGGGCGCGCTGACCACGTCGATGGTGCCGCCGAGCAGCTGGTGCACCAGGTTGAAGACGATGTGCAGGCCGAGCCCGCTGCCACCCGCGCCGCGGCGCGTGGTGAAGAACGGGTCGAAGATGCGGCCGAGATTCTCCTGCGGGATGCCGCGGCCGTCGTCGGCGAAGGTCAGCGTCACCCAGCCGTTCGCGGCTTCGGCGTGGATGCGCAGATGCCCTTTCTTGCCGGCGTCGAAGGCGTGGACGAGCGCGTTGCTGACGAGATTGGTGAGGATCTGCGCGATCGCGCCCGGATAGGTATCGACCGCAAGAGCCGCCGGGCAATCCACTTCCAGCGCGTGGCCGTACTTCTTGAGCCGCGGCGCGAGCGAGAGCAGCACCTCGTCGATGTACTCGCGCAGCGCGAACTGCCGGCGCTCGCCGCTCGACTGATCGACGGCGACCTGCTTGAAGCTCGCGATCAGGTCCGCCGCGCGCTGGAGGTTCTTCAGCGTGATCTCGGCTGCCTCGTCCGCGGTCGTGATGAATTGCTCGAGCGACGAGCGCTTGAGATCGCCGCGCGCGTAGCTCTCGGCGAGCTCGCGCGCGTGATCGCGCAGCGTCGACGCGGCGGTGACGCCGACGCCCACCGGCGTGTTGATCTCGTGCGCGACGCCGGCAACCAGGCTGCCCAGCGACGCGAGGCGCTCGCTCTGCACGAGCTGCGACTGCGTCTCGCGCAGCGTGCCGAGCGTCTGCTCGAGGCTGTGGTTCGCGGCGCGCAGATCGCCGTCGCGCTGCGCGATGTGCCCGAGCATCTCGTTGAAGTCGTCGACCAGGCGGCCGAGCTCGTCGTTGCCGTACTTCTGCGCGCGCAGCCGGAACTCGTGCGTCTGTGACACGCGCCGCGCGATGTGCGCGAGGCCGAGCAGCGGCCGCGCCAGAACGCGGTAGGTGCCCAAGCCGATGAGAAGCGTCGCCGCGAAGCTCGCTGCGAGCACCGCAAGGGTGATGGCGATCTGCACCGACAGCGCGTGCTGCAGCGGCCGCAGGTTCTGCCGGATCAGGAGCCAGCCGAGGCGGCTGTCCTTCTGCAGCACCTCGGTGACGCTCAGCAGGTACATGCCGTCCTGTCGCGTGCCCGGCTCGCCCGGCCGCGAGGGACAAGCCGCCTTGCTGCCCGACGCATAGCTCGCCAGCACCGACGGCTGCTCGCCGAGCTCGGCGACATAAAGACATGCGCCTTCGTTCTCCGGCTTGAACCGCAGCGCCGACAGGATCTCCTCCGCGGCGGCGCCGTCGCGGAACGCGACCGCGGCAGCAGCGTTGTTGGCGACGACGAGACTCATCGCCTGCAGATCGCGCAGCGCGTTGGCGCGCGCGTTCATCGCCGCGTTGCCGATCAGCGAGGCCGCGGCGAACAGCAGGCCGGCCGCCGACGGCACCAGCATCAGGTAGGTGAGCTTGCGACGGATCGGCAAGTCGCGGAACCAGCGCCAGAGGCGCGGCTCGGCGGCGATCGGCGTCGCGACGACGTCGCCGGCAACGGTGCTCATTCGTCCACCACCTTCGCCACCGCGAGCAGCTTGGAGCTGACCTGCAGCTTCTCGCGCTCCGCTTCCGCGGCGTTGATCTCGAAGCGCACGCGACGATCCTCGAGGTAGAACCGCACGACGCCGCCTTCGAGCGCGATCGACGCCTCGTAGACCGTGAGCACGCTGTGACCCGCGACCTGCGACAGCAGGCGCTCGGTCTGCGCGCTGGTGTCCGTCATCACGTAGGCGACGTGGCACTCGATCAGCTCGCGCGATTGCTCGACGCGCTTCACGTGCAGCGATCGCGCGCCGACCGTCTTGCCCGCGACGGTCTCCTCCAGCACTTCGCTGAAGCCCTGCGAGCCGAGCACGCAGATCTCCACCGGCGCGTCGGGCGTCGCGAAGCGCGAGGCGGGCCAGGTCACGAAGCGCGCGAAGTTGAAGACGAACGCCGCCTTGACCCGGTACTCGAGCGGATCGTCCGCCGCGTGCGATGCGGTGCACGCGGCCGACAGGAGCGCGATGGCGAGGAAGCGCAAGCGCATCACTTCCACTCCCAGCTGAGCTCGAGCAGCACGCTGCGCTGCAGGCGATTCACTTGCGCAAACCCCGCGGCAGCATCGGACGCGTCCGCGCCTTGCTCGACGTGGCTTGCATGAAGCAGGTTCTGTCCTACCAGCGCCACTTCGAGCGACGGCAGCGGACGCCACGATCCGCGAAGATCGAGCTCGGTGTAAGCCGGTGTGTCTTGCGCGCGGACGTGACCGACGTAGCGCAGGAAGCTGTCGATCGCGTAACCGCTGGCGGGTCGCCAGTTCACGCGCAGGCCGGCCTGCTCCCGCGGATCGCGGCCCTCGAGCGCCTCTTCATCCGGGCTTTCCGGGGCGCCGCTGCGGCTGCGCGCGTCGACGTGCAGCGCCGCGAACCAGGCCTGCAGATCGAGATCGGCGCGCGCCGCCCACGTCAGCACGAGCTCGCCGCCGGTCTCCTTCGCGCGGAGATCATTGCTGAAGCCGCCGAGCGCCGACGACGAAGCGCTGATGCCGTTGATGAGCCGGTCGTAGTCGTTGTGGAACAGCGCGAGGTCGGCGGAGAAGCCGTTGCCCGCCTTCATGCGCAAGCCCCACTCGTAGGCGATCAGCGTCTCCGACTTCACGTCGGGATTGCCGAGCCGCACGATGTCGCCCGGCCCGCAGAAGCCCGGAAAGCCATTCGGTGGCGGGCAGAATGCGGCGACGTCGGTGTCGAAGCGATTGGGCATACGCACTGCGCGCGCGATCGAGCCCCAGGTGAACCAGTCGCGCGACAGCCGCCAGCCGAGCTTGAGATTGGGCTGCGCTTCGAAGCCGGTGATGTCGTTGTGCTCGAACTTGCTGCCGAGCGTGAGCTGCCCGCGATCGCCGGCGAGCGCGATCTGGTCCTGCGCGAACGCGCTCCAGGTGCGGTGCACGCGCTCCGCGGGCTCCACGAAGATGAAATCGTCGGGCGGCTGACCGATGTTGTCGCTGGTGCGCCGGTAGCCGAAGCCCCAGATCACCTGATGGCGCTTGCCGAAGTCGAAGCGGTGCTGCAGGTCGAAGTCGACGGTCTCGCGCTTCTCCGCATAGAGCGTCGCCTGGTTGCGCCGATCGGTGTCGTAGTACGCCTGGATCGACAGGTCGGAGGTGGGACCGAACGGATGCGTCCACCGCGTCGTGGCATTCGCGCCGGTCACGTCGATGTGACCGGCGCCGCCGGTGAAGTTCACCGCGCGCTCGCGGGCCTTGTAGAAATCGCTGGACACCATCAGCTGATCGCCCGGCTTCGAGCTGTCGGGCGACGTCAGCAGATCGGCACGGAATCCCGCCTGGGCGTGACTGCCGCCATCCGACGAATGGGCGCCATCGGGCTGGACGCTCGCATCGCGCTCGTGCGCCAGCGCGTAGACGCGCACGTCGCCGCGATCGCCCAGGCTCGCGCCGGCGCGCAGCGCAGCAGATGCCTTCTCTTCGTTGCCGACCGCCGCCACCACTTGCGTGCCGTGCGTCTCCGACGACGGCCGCGTGACGATGTTGATGACGCCGTTCACCGCGTTGGCGCCCCACAGCGCCGCGCCGGGACCACGGATCACTTCGATGCGGTCGATGTCGGGCAGATAGGTGTCGAGCGCATCCCAGAAAACCGTCGACGTGAGCGGCGAGTACACGCTGCGTCCGTCGAGCCGCACTTCGAGCTTGTCGGTGCCCATGCCGCGCGAGGTGATCTGATAGCTGTTGGCGTCGAAGCGCGCGACCTGCAGACCCGGCACCATGCGCAGCGCTTCGGCGATCGAGCGCGCGCCGCTGCGGCGGATCTCCTCGCCGGTGAGCACGAAGATCGCGGCTGCCGCTTCGTGCAAGGGCTCGGCGTGACGTGACACCGACGTCACTTCGATGTCGAGCAGGTCGTTGAGCGAGAGCTCGGTGAGATCAGGCGGCAGGTCTGCAGCCGCGACGGTCCCGCTCGCGCATGCGATCAGCAGCGCGCCGATGGGGTTTCGAAGGATCATTGCCAGCTCCATTCGAGCTCGAGCGTCACGCTGCGCTCGAGCTGCGAAAGTGACGACTGATCGTTGACGTTGATGGCGCTGCCGTCTTCCGCGTGACGTGCGTGCAGCAGGTTCGCGCCGACGATCGCGAGCTCGAGCGACGGCCGCACGCGCCAGGCCGCCCGAAGATCGAGCTCCGTGTAGGCGGGCACCGGAACGCCGGGCTGGGCGCCGACGTAGCGCAGGAACCCGTCGAGCGTCCATTGGGCCGCCGGCATCCAGCCGACGCGCAAGCCGGCCTGATGCTTCGGCCAGCTCTGGCCGATGAAATCCGCGTCGAGCGTGTCCGTGCCGTCGCCGGTCGTGCGTCCGTGCACGTGCAGCTCGTTGTAGAACGCGCGCACGTCGAAGGTGCGGCTCGGCTTCCACGTCAGCGACAGCTCGCCGCCGGCCGAGCGCGCCGCGAGCTTGTTGTCGAACAGCGGCAGCACCTCCTCCGTGCTGACCAGGCGCCGATAGTCGTTGTAGAAGAGCGCGACGTCGGCCGAGAAGTCGTGCGCCGACCAGAAGCGCAGGCCCCATTCGTAAGCGATCACCGTTTCCGATCGGATCTGCGGATTGCCGAGCGGCAGCAGGCCGGGCCCGCAGGTGTCGGGGATGCCGTCGGGCGGCGGGCAGTACAGCGCGATGCTGGTGTCGTAGCGATTCGGCATGCGCACGGCGCGCGCGATGGACGCCCACGTGAATACCCGCTGGCCCGCCTGCCAGCCGAGGCGCAGGTTCGGCTCGAACTCGAATCCGGTGATGTCGTTGCGCTCGAAGCGGCTGCCGACCGTCAGCGTCACCGGGGCGAGCGCGATCTCGTCCTGGACGAACGCGCTCCACGTCTGATTGCGGCGCGACGGCGGGTCGACCACCACGGTGTGCTCCGGCGGCTCGCCGAAACGATCGTGCGTGCCGCGATAGCCCAGCCCGTAGATCAGCTGATGACGAGTGCCGATGCGCATCGTGTGCTGCGCGTCGAGGTCGACCGTGTCGCGCATCTCGCGATAGATGCCGTGGAAGTCGCGCAGCGTGTGGTCGTAGTACGTCTGCACCGCGAGCTCGGAGCCGCCGGCGAGCGTTCGCGTCCAGCGCCCGATGAAGTCGGCGCCGCCGACGTCGAGCGGCGCGTAGCCGCCGTACGGGCTCGCGGCGTGGAAATCGCCATGGTAGTAGTCGCCTTCGAGCAGCAGCCGATCCGGTGCGCGATCGTGCCCGCGCCCGATCAGCAAGTCGCTGCGGAAGCCGGTGCGCGCGATGCTGCCGCCGTCGTCGGCATCGCTGCCGTCGTCGCGCTTGCTGCCGTCGCGCGAGCGGGCTTGCGCATAGAAGCGCGCGTCGCCGATCGCGCCGACACGCACGCCGCTGCGAGCGCTCGCGAAGGCTTTCTCCTCGTTGCCGACGCCGGCGCGCACTTGCGTGCCCTGCGTCTCCGACGCGGTCTTGGTGATGATGTTGATGACGCCGTTGACGGCATTGGCGCCCCACAGCGCAGCGCCGGGCCCGCGGATGACTTCGATGCGCTCGATGTCGGCGAGATCGACGTCGAGCGTGTCCCAGAACACGGCCGAGGTGAACGGCGAATAGACGCTTCGCCCGTCGAGCCGCACTTCGAGAAGGTCGTCGCCCATGCCGCGCGAGGTGATCTCGTAGCCGAGCGCGTCGGTGCGCGCGATCTGCAGCCCGGGCACCATGCGCAGCGCTTCGGCAATCGAATGCGCGCCGCTGCGACGGATCTCCTCGCCGGTGAGCACGAAGATCGCCGCGGCGGCTTGTGCGAGCGGCTCCATGCGCTTCGACACGGATGTCACCTCGATCGACAGGAGCTCGTTGAGCGACAACTGCGTGAGATCGGCCGGCAGCGCAGCGAGACGCATCGGCTCGGCGGCATGACCGGAGGCCGCCGCGAGCAGGCCGGCCAGCAACGCGATCCAGTGGCGATTGGGATTGCCCATCGAAGCGCGGTATCGGCCCACCGTGAATTTTTTTCATACGGGAAAGCCGCAAACCCCGTGGCGAGAACCTCGCATCAAGTTCCGCCGCGAACGGCCGATACAGCGAGTGAAATGGACTCCGGGCTCCTCCAGAGCATCGACCGGCAGACGCAGCTCGCGGGGCACAATCGCCTCGCGCTGCTGCTGTTCCGGCTTGGCGGCGCCGCCTGCTACGGCGTGAACGTCTTCAAGGTGCAGGAAGTCATCGCCTGCCCGCGGCTGCATGCGGTTCCCGAATCGCACCCGCTGGTCCGCGGGCTCGCGCTGGTGCGCGGCCGCACCATTCCCGTGATCGATCTCGCGACCGCGATCGGCGAATCGGCGATCGCGATCGGCGGTGCGCACGTCATCGTCACCGAGTTCAATCGTTCGGTGCAGGGCTTCCTCGTCGGCTCGGTCGATCGCATCGCCAACGTCTCGGTCGAGGACGTGAAGCCGCCGCCGGGCGACGGCGAAGGCACGCATCTCACCGCGGTGACGATGGCGGCCGGCCAGTTCGTGCAGATCATCGACGTCGAGCAGGTGCTCGCGGCGATCACCGGCGGTCCGCGCGAGCTCTCCGGCGATTCGCGTCGCCGCGCGAAGCTGCAGGGCCGCCCCGCCCGCGTGCTCGTCGCCGACGATTCGCGCGTCGCGCGCAATCAGGTCAGCCGGCTCCTGCAGGAGATCGGCGTCGAGCCGGTCCAGGTCACCGACGGCCGGCAGGCGCTGAAGTACCTGCAGTCGATCGCCGACGCGGGCGACAGCGTCGCGAGCCAGATCGGCATGGTCATCTCCGATATCGAGATGCCCGACATGGACGGCTACACGCTCACCGCCGAGATCCGGCGCGATCCGCGGCTGCGCGATCTCTATGTGCTGCTGCACACCTCACTCTCCGGCCGCTTCAACCACGCGATGGTCGACAAGGTCGGGGCCAATCGCTTCCTGCCGAAGTTCTCGCCGGACGAGCTCGCTGACGCCGTCCTGCAACACCTGGAATCGCCGCCGTAACGTAGAGTCAGTTTTCCTATTGCCGCTCCCCCGCGCGTGCCGCAGTCTCAAGGCGCGTAGATAAAACCTACTTCGCGGGGGCGAAGCAATGTCAGAGATCCGGGTTCCCAGCCGTCCGACCAGCCAGTGGCCCGTGGGCATGCGCCTGCGCTTCAAGCTCGACGCCGACATGCGCAGCGGGCATCAGCATCGCCGCGGCGCGCCGGTCGTCGTCATGTCGGAGCTGAAGCTCGTCGGGCCTTCGACCATCGACGGCACTTACTCCTGGCGCCAGGAAGTGCTCTCGCTCGGCGGTGGCTGCACGCCGGGCTGGGCGCGGCCCGATCAGCTCGAGCTGCCCAGCGACGATCAGGATCGCGATCTCGACTACGTCCGCCTGCGCCACGCGACGCCGCGCACGCAGAGCCGTCCGCGCTAGGCAGCGATGAGGATCAGCTCGGTCGGAACGGTCTGGTTCCGCGAGCCGCTGACCTGGCGGCGCGTGGAGCTGGTCGCCGTTCCGCGCGCGACGACGGAAAACCGTCGCGTGTTCGAAGTCGTCCCGCCGTCACCCGTGAACCTGCCCCGCGGCGAGCGTGAGACCTCCGCGTATCAGTCGATCGCCGACGCGCAGCAATCGCGCGTGCCGCTGATCGACGATTGGTTCTGATCTGAACATCTCCTACCCTTCGTTGTATCCTGCCCCCAGCAACTAGACCGACACGGAAGTCGGCACGGCCATGAACGCAAGCGTCTAGCTTCGGGGGGAGCGGATGCGCAACAACCATTTCAATTTGATCCGCATGCTGTTGGCGGTGGGCGTCCTGCTGTGTCATTGCTTCCCGCTCACGCAGGGCGACAACGTCTTCGACGGCGAGCCCTGGTTCGATTTCACGCTGCACAAGCGCATCCTGGGCACCACGTGCGTGCTGGGATTCTTCATCCTCAGCGGTTATCTGGTCTCGCAAAGCCTCGAGCGCTCTTCGAGCCTGTGGACCTACTTGCGCGCTCGGGCGCTGCGGATCTATCCGGCGGCGATCGTCTGCGCCGTGATCACGGCGATCGTTCTTGGAGCGCTTGGGTCCGACCAGGATCCCGTCGACTACTGGCGCTCGCCCGGGCTGGGCCGCTTCATCATCGACAACGTGACGCTTTCGAAGCGCGTCATCAGCCGATCGATCCCGGGCGCGTTCGTCGACAATCCGATCCCTCACGTCGTGAACGGTTCGACCTGGACGCTGCCGTGGGAGCTGCTCTGCTATGTCCTGTTCATCCCGTTTGGACTGGCTCTATATCGCTCGCAGCAAGTGTCCTTGCGAAAGGCCTTCCTCCTGCTGCTCGTGGGCCTCGCGCTTGCGGCCTCGGTGGAATACGCGCTCGGGATCATTCCAGGTCGTTTGGGGCGCCCGGTCACCTTCTTCGGCTTCTTCGCGATCGGAGTCCTGGGCCGCATCGCGCTGCCTCGCCTTCAGCTCGGGTCGCGCGCGACCCTGCTTGGGTTCTGTGCGCTGCTCTTGATCGCCAGGACCGAGAGCTTGGTGCCCTCACTCGCGATTGCAGCGCCGTTCCTTCTGGGCTTCGTCCTTCTGAGCGCGGCGACGCAGTTGCCCGCACGATGGCTGGCCTACAACCGGATCGGCGATTTCTCGTACGGCCTTTATCTTTACGCCTGGCCCGTGCAGCAGAGCATCGTCCATGCGATGCCCGGAATCCGGCCGTGGACGCTGTTCGCGACGGCGCTGCCGACGACGCTCTTGTTTGCCCTCGCCTCGTGGCGTTTCATCGAGCAACCGGCCTTGCGCCTGAAGACGAGAGAAGTCCCCGAAGCGGCTGGTTGGGAGCCGTCGGAAGCGAGCCGCTGAACCGCGAGCGCAGCTAGAACAGCTCCACCTCGCCCGCCGCCACCGACGTCTGCGACACCGGCTTGTGCGGCTGCACGGCCATCGTGTCGACGACTTCCTTCACGCGCTCGGTTGCCTTGTGCTGCACCTGCGGCGGTGCGGCCTGCACTTCCGGCTCGGTGACGAAGAGCTCGGAGAGGCCGCGCGCTTCGCTGTCCATCTTCTCGAGCCGGCGCAGATGCACTTCGGCGGCGCCGAGCGCTTGTGTCGCGATGTCCTCGAACTGCAGCGAGCGCACCGCGTCGCCGACGGCCGACGCGATCTTCTCGGTCGACGCCGACACTTCGCGGATCGCGTTGCCGAGCGCGCGCTCGATGCCTTCGACGCTGCCAGTGAGCTTGCGCACTTCGCCGCGCGCTTCGTCGCTGGCGTCGTGATCGCGCGTGGCCATCTCGCCGACGTTGTGACGCACGGTCGCGATGGCGTCCTTCGCGCTGACCGCGAGCTTGCGGATCTGGTCGTTGAACGCGGTCGAGCGCTGCGACAGATTGCGCACTTCCTCGGCGACGACCGCGAAGCCGCGGCCGGCATCGCCGGCGCGCGCCGCTTCGATCGCGGCGTTGAGCGCGAGCAGATTGGTTTGATCGGCGATCGACTTCACGTCCTCCAGCAGCGCGAAAATCGCGTCGAGGTGCTGGACCATGTCGTCGATGTGCTTGACGTTGCCCGCGCTCTGCTCCGACGCCGCCGCGAGCGCGCCGACGAGCCGCTCGGTGAGCGACGTCGCCGCGTGCGCGAACGTTCGCACGTTGAGATCGGAGTGCGCCTGATCGGCACGTTCGACCATGCCACGCACCAGCGTCTCCTGGTCGCGCGAGCGCTTGCTCATCTCCTCGAAGCTGCGCGCGAGCTGTTTCACCGCGTCATGGACGAGTCCGCGCGTGCGCTGGATCTCCTTGTGCACGGCGCCGAGCTCGACGGTGATCGCCTGGCGCATCTGCTGCATCAGGCTCTGCTGGCGCTTGACGGTCGCGCGCAGATCGGACGTGTTGCGATGCTCGGCGCTGGCCTGACGCTCCACCAGCGCGACGAAAATCGCCCACGCCGCGGCGCTCACGCCGAGCGCGGCCCACATCCACGCGGACGCGGCGCCGGTCGCGAGCGCGATCGCGGGAAGCAAGGTGCAAGCCGCCGGCAGGATCAGCAGGCGCAACAAAGTGGTTCGTTCCATTTCGACTCCTTATCGGCCGGCAACGGCTGCGCTTGAGCGCGTTGGCGCGCCCTCGCCTGCCGCGAGGGTCAGCGCGAGATCTGCAATGTCAGGCAGGGCTTTGACGTGATCCGCTGCGCCGAGCTTGAACGCCGCGCCCGGCATGCCCCACACCACCGACGTCGCTTCGTCCTGCACGATCGTCGGCGCGCCGGCGTTCTTCATCTCGAGCAGCCCGCGTGCGCCGTCGTCGCCCATGCCGGTGAGCACGACGCCCACCGCGTTGCGTCCCACGTTGCGCGCCACCGACACGAACAGGACATCCACGCTCGGCTTGTGTCGATTCACCGGCTCGGCGTCGGTGAGCTTGCAGCGCCAGCGGATGCCATCGCGCGCGACCTCGAGATGGCGTCCGCCCGGCGCGATGTAGACGTGGCCTGGAACAATCTTCTGCCCGTCCTCGGCTTCGCACACCGACATCGCCGAGTTCTCGTTCATGCGGCGCGCGAACGGCCCGGAGAACGCTGGCGGGATGTGCTGCGTGATCACGATCGCCGGCGAATCCGCCGGCATGCGGATCAGCACTTCCTTGATCGCCTCGGTGCCGCCCGTCGAAGCACCGATCGCGATCAGGCGGTCGGTGGTGCGCAGCATGTGCGCCGGCTTCGCCAGTGCGGCTGCGGGCCTCGCCTGCGATGAGCCGCGCACGCGCGCCTTGGCTGCGGCTTTCACTTTCTGCTTGAGCTCGTCGGCGTACGCGAGCACGCCGCTCTGCACGTCGAGGCTCGGCTTGGTGACGAAGTCGACGGCGCCGAGCTCGAGCGCGTGCAGCGTTGCTTCGGCACCCGCGGCAGTGAGCGACGACACCATCACCACCGGCATCGGATGCAGCCGCATCAGGTTCTCGAGGAACGTGAGCCCGTCCATGCGCGGCATCTCGACGTCGAGCGTGACGACGTCGGGACGCAGCTGCTTGATCTTGTCGCGCGCGATGAACGGATCGGGCGCGCTGCCGACGACCTGGATCTGCGGATCGGCCGAGAGGCATTCGGTCAGCAGCTGCCGCATCAGCGCGGAATCGTCGACGACGAGGACACGGATCGGCATGGCAGTCCTTTAGAAGAGCTCCACGTCGCCCTGCGCCGCGATCGATTCGGTGCGCAGGCGCTGGCCGTAGGCGCGCTCAAAAGCGAGATCGGTCGCGACGGTCTTCACCGCCGGCGTCGCCATCAGCACGCGTCCGCTGCGGGGAAAGAAATGCAGCTTGCGCGCATGGTGGTGACCGAGGTCCTGCGCGACGATCGGGATGCGCTCGGCGGCAAGGTACTGCAGCACGAAGTCGGCGTTCTGCGCGCCGACGTGATTGGCGGTGATGCTGTGCAGGACGTTGCCGCCGCCGAACACCTTGGCTTCGAGCCGCTCGCGCGCCGCGCCGTGCTTGAGCAGCTCGTTGATCAGGAGCTCCATCGCGTAGCTCCCGTAGCGCGCCGAGCGCGTCGCGGGTCCGAGCATTTCGGATTCGGGGAGCATGAAGTGGTTCATCCCGCCCAGATGCCGCTCGGGATCGCGGATGCACGCCGACACGCAGGAGCCGAGCACGGTGACCAGCACGACGTCGTCGTGGGTGACGAAGTACTCGCCCGGATTGATCTTGATCGCCTGCAGGCGATGACGTGCTTCGTAGTACGTGAAGCGCGCGCGATGGTCCGTCGGCTGCTCCCAGGCCGAGTGATGAGGATGCGCCTTGTGGACATGATGCTGCTTCATGCGGCGAGCGCGCCGCGCTCACCTGGCGCGGCCTCGACCTTGCGGCGCGCGCGGACGTAGACGGTGTGACCGATCGAGGTGATCAGATCAGTCGCGTGGAAGAAGCTCTCGGAGTGACCGGCGAAGAAGAGACCGTCCTGCGTGAGCAGCGGCAGCATCTTCTGCAGGATCTGGTACTGCGTCGGCTTGTCGAAATAGATCATCACGTTCCGGCAGAAGATCGCGTCGAACGGTCCGCGCAGGCCCCAGTGGCGATCGAGCAGGTTCAGCTGGCGGAAGGTGATCAGCGAGCGCAACTCGTCGATGACCTTGCAATAGCCTTCCTGCGCGCCCCGGCCGCGCCGGAAGAATTTCCGCTTGCGCTCGTCGCTCATCTTCTCGAGGCGCTCGATCGGATAGACGCCGCGCGCACCGACGTCGAGCACGTTGGTGTCGATGTCGGTGGCAAGGATCGCGGCGTTTGGACGCAGGCTGCCGAAGTGCTCGCACAGGGTCATCGCCATCGAGTACGGCTCCTCGCCGGTCGACGATGCGGCGCACCAGAGCAGGACGCGCCGATCGCCGCATTGCTGGAGATGCTCCTTCAGCACCTTGAAGTGATGCGCCTCTCGGAAGAACGACGTGAGATTGGTGGTCAGCGCGTTGGTGAACGCTGTCCACTCCTCCTCGCCGGCGTTGGCGAGCAGATCGAGATAGTCCGCGAACGATTGCAGGCCGTGATGGCGCAGGCGCCGGGCAAGGCGACCGTAGACCATGTCCTCCTTGCCCGGAGCGAGCGCGATGCCCGCGCGCTGGCGGATCAGCGCGCAGACACGCTCGAAGTCGCGCCGTGTGTACGCGAACTCGCGGCCTTCACGCATGCATCACCGGTGGCTTGCTTGCAACAGCGCGACACCGGCTGCGAAGCCGAGCGCGGCGGCCGACACGCCGACCGTGCCCGGCAGCAGCGCCGGCACGATCGGCATCAGCATCGACCACAGCGCGCAGCACAGGACCGCCGCCGACGACTCTGTCTTGGCTTGCATCGGCGCTCTCCTAGAACTCGCTCCACTGCTCGCCGGACTTCTCGGCCGGCGCATGAGCAGCAGCCTTCGCTGCAGGCGCCGCAGCAGCTGCCGGCTTCGCGGCCGGACGCGCTGCGGGCTTCGCGGCCATCGGCTTGCGTGGCATCTCCGGACGCTCGGCGCGTGGCGCCGGCGCGGCGGCTCTCGCGACCGCAGCCGGAGCTGCGGCACCGTCACCATTCAGCACGAAGATGCTGACTGCGTTCGCCAGCGCGACGGTTTGCTCTTCCATCGCACGCGCGGCGGCGGAGGCTTCCTCGACCAGCGATGCGTTCTGCTGCGTGGCCTCGTCCATCTGCGTGATCGCCTGATTCACCTGCTCGATGCCGGAGCTCTGCTCCTGCGACGCCGCGGTGATCTCGGCCATGATGTCGGTGACGCGCTTCACGCTCGTCACGATCTCGCTCATGGTCTTGCCCGCCTGCTCGACCAGCTTGGTGCCGTTGCCGACTTTCTCCACCGAGTCGCCGATCAGCGTCTTGATCTCCTTCGCCGCGGCGGCCGAGCGCTGGGCGAGAGAGCGGACTTCCGCGGCGACCACCGCGAATCCGCGTCCCTGCTCGCCGGCACGCGCGGCCTCGACCGCGGCGTTCAACGCGAGGATGTTGGTCTGGAACGCGATGCCGTCGATGACGCCGATGATGTCGACGATCTTCTTGCTCGACTGGTTGATCGCGTCCATGGTCTGCACCACTTCGCTGACCACCGAGCCACCCTTCACCGCGACGTCGCTCGCGCCGATCGCGAGCTGGTTCGCCTGCTTGGCATTCTCGGCGTTCTGCTTCACGGTGGAGGTCAGCTCTTCCATCGACGACGCGGTCTCCTCCAGAGACGCCGCCTGCTGCTCGGTGCGACCGGACAGATCGGCGTTGCCGCTGGAGATCTCCGCGGCAGCGCGGCTGATCGTCTCGGTCGAGCCCTTGATCTGCGACACGATCTTGCTCAGCTGCTCGACCGTCATGTTCGAGTCGTCCTTGAGCTTGCCGAACGTGCCCTTGAAATCGCCGCTCATTGTCTGCGTGAGATTGCCCTTCGCGAGCGCGCCCAGTACGCGGACCACTTCGCCGAGTCCAACCTCGCTCGTCTGCAGCAGCTGGTTGATGTTCTCCGCGAGCATCTTGAAGAAGCCATCCTTGCCTTCCAGCCCGACGCGCTTCGAGAAGTCGCCCGCAGCCGCCGACTGCACGATGCTGCCGACTTCCTTCTCGACGGCGACTTCGAGCGTGCGATTGCGCCACTCGACGACGGTGCCGATGCGCTCGCCCTTGTCGTTGACGATCGGGCTCGCGATCAGGCCGAAGGTGAGACCCGAGACGACGATCTCGGTCTTGTAGGCGCTCTTGAGGTTCTCGAGCAGTCCCTTCTGGTGCGCCGGATTCTTGTGGAACGTGTCGATGCTGGTGCCCATCAGCTTGCGCGCGTCGAAGTGCGGCAGCGCCTTGCGCAGATCGCTCTCCGCCTTGGTCAGCATCTCTCCGAGCGAGTTGTTGTAGTAGACGATCTGGCGATCGTTGTTGGCGATCATCACGTTCGCCGTGACGTTGTCGAGCGCGTTCTTGATCCGCAGGTTCTCGTTGGCGACGCGCTCCGCCTCGATCTGGCGCAGGCGCTCCTTCTCGGCCGCCTCGAGCTCGGCGGTGAGGTCCTTCCACTCGACCACGAAGCCGATCTTCTTGCCGTCGTTGACGATCGGGTTGAGGATCAGCGAGAAGGTGCGTCCGCCGATCTTCAGGTTGGTCTTGTGCTGGCGATCGAGCTTGGCGAGCAGGCCGCGCTGGTACGACGGGTTCTTGTGGAACTTGTCGATGTTGGTGCCGACGACGGTCGCCGCATTGAACGCCGGCACGTCCTTCTTGATGTCGGCCTCAGCCGCCGCGAGCATCTCGCGGATCGAGTCGTTGACGTAGACGATGTTGAGATCGGCGTCGGAGATCATCACGTTGGTCGCGACGACGTCGAGGCCTTGCTTCACACGCGCCATCTCGGCGGCCTGCTGATGCTCGCGCGCTTGTGCGGCGAGCTCGGCGGTCATGTCCTTCCATTCCACGACGTAGCCCAGCCGCGCGCCCTTGTCGTCGTTGATCGGTGAAAGGATCAGCGAAAAGGTGCGTCCGCCGAGCACGAGCTTCGCGGTGTGGGTGCCGTTCAGCCGCGCAAGCAGGCCGCGTTGATACGCCGGGTTCTTGTGGAAGGTGTCGATGTTGGTACCGACGACGGTCGCCGCGTTGAACGCCGGCACGTCCTTCTTGATGTCGGCCTCGGCGACGGCCAGCATCTTCTTGATCGATTCGTTGACGTAGACGACGTTGAGGTCGGCGTCCGCGACCATCACGTTGGTCTGCACGACGTCGAGCCCCTGCTTGACGCGAGCCATCTCCTTTTTCTGCTGCTGCTCGCGCGCCTCGGCCGCGAACTTCACCTTCATGTGCTCGGTGATGTCGGTCGCGTATTTCACGACCTTGTAGGCCTTGCCGCTGTCGTCGAGGATCGGGTTGTAGCTCGCCTGGATCCAGACCTCGCGGCCGCCTTTGGCCATCCGCTTGTACTGCCCGGCGTCGTACTCGCCGCGCCCGAGCTTGGCCCAGAACGCGCGATATTCATCGGTCGAGCGGTAGGCCGGATCGACGAAGATCGAATGGTGCTTGCCGACGACTTCGTCGAGGCGATAGCCCATCGCACCGAGGAAGTTGTCGTTCGCGGTGAGGATGTGGCCGTCGAGCGTGAACTCGATCACCGCCTGGGCCTTGTGGATCGCCGCGATCTGCCCGCGCAGATCGGCGATCTGCTCGGCGCTGAGCCTGGCTGCCTTGATCGGCTTGCCGGCCTTCGCCGCGCCGCCGCCCTTCCCGGTCTTGGGAAGCTCTTTCATGTATTTCGTCATTGCTCTCTCCTACCTTTCGCTCTGTCTGTATGAATGCCGGCGCGCAGTGCGCGCCCTACGGTTGGTTGCTACTGGACGGCGCCGCCGTCCACCAGGCACATGTCCTTCGCCGCGATCAGCCGCTCGATGTCCATCAGGATCAGCATGCGGTTGTCGATGGTGCCGAGCCCGGTGATGTAGCCGGTGTTCATCGCGCCGGAGAACTCGGGCGCAGGCTTGATCTCGCTGGCCGTGAGATTGATGACGTCGGACACGCCGTCGACGACCATGCCGACGACGCGCTTGGCGACGTTGAGGATGATCATCACGGTGAACGCGTTGTATTCCGCCTTCGCGAGCTTGAGCTTCAGTCGCATGTCGACGACGGGCACGATGGTGCCGCGCAGATTGATCACGCCCTTGATGAAGTCGGGCGCGTCGGGGATGCGCGTCACGGTGTCGTAGCCGCGGATCTCCTGGACCTTCAGGATGTCGACGCCGTATTCCTCGGCGCCGAGCGTGAACGTCAGGTACTCATTGGCCGCGATGGCCTGCGCCGCACCTGACCCGGGCGCCGTACTGCTTGCTGTCTGCATACATCCCTCCCACTGCCTGACGACGTCACGCCGCCTTCGCGCTCGCGCGCGTGAGACTGCCGACGTCCACGATGAGAGCGACGCGACCGTCGCCCATGATGGTTGCGCCGGAGATCCCGAAGATCCGGCGGTAATTGCTTTCGAGGCTCTTGATCACGACCTGCTGCTGGCCGACCAGCTCGTCGACCTGCACCGCGAGCTTGCGGCCCTCGGCTTCGAGGATGACGACGATGCCTTCGTGCACCGGCGGCGGCGTCTTGCCGACGCCGAACAGGTCATGCATCGATTGCAGCGGCACGTACTCGTTGCGCACCTTGAGCAGGCGCCCCTGGCCCTGCACGGACTTCACGTCCTCGCGCCGCGGCTGCAGCGACTCGACGACGAAGTTGAGCGGGATGATGAACATCTCTTCCCCGACCGCGACCGACATTCCGTCGAGGATGGCAAGCGTCAGCGGCAGGCGGATGATCACTGATAAGCCTTGACCACCCTGCGTCACGATCTCGACGTTGCCGCCCAGCGAGACGATGTTCTTCTTGACGACGTCCATGCCGACGCCGCGGCCGGAGACGTCGGTGACTTGCTCCGCCGTGGAGAATCCCGGCGCGAAGATCAGCTGCCAGACGTCCTGGTCAGGCGCGTTGTCGGCGATCGCGATGCCGCGCTCGGCGGCTTTCTTCAGCAATTTCTCGCGCTTCAAACCGCGGCCGTCGTCGGCGACCTCGATGACGATGTAGCCGCCCTGATGCGACGCCTTCAGCGTGACCGTGCCGGTTTCTTCCTTGCCGGCGGCGAGGCGATCGGCGGGCATCTCGACGCCGTGGTCGACCGCGTTGCGCACGAGATGATTGAGCGGATCGGCGATCTTCTCGATCACGCCCTTGTCGAGCTCGGTGGCTTCGCCCACGAGCTTCAGGCGCACTTGCTTGCCCAGGCGCGACGCGAGATCACGCACCACGCGCGGGAAGCGGTTGAACACGGTGCCGACCGGCAGCATGCGCACCGACATCACCGCGTCCTGCAGGTCACGCGTGTTGCGCGCGAGCTGCTCCAGTCCGCCGACGAGCTTCTCGTGCACGACCGGATCGAGCGCGCTCGACAGCTGCTTCAGCATCGCCTGCGTGATGACGAGCTCGCCGACGAGATTGATCAGCGCGTCGACTTTCTCGACGTTGACGCGGATCGAGCCGTCGCCGGCGGTGTTGGCCGCGACGGCCGCACGCTCCGCGGTCGGCACGCGCGCCACCGTGGCTTCCGGCGCTTGCGGGTCGCCCTTCGGGACGACCGACACTGCTGCGATCGGCTCGATCTTCAGCTCACACTCGCCATCCACCCACGCGAACACTTCCTCGACGCGCGCTTTGGGCACGCCGGCGTTGAGCGTGAGATTCCACGCGAGATACGCCGATTCGGCATCGACGTCGGCGAGCGATGGCAGCTTCGAAAGGTCCGCTTCGACCTGCACCGGTCCGAGCTCGCCGAGCTCGCGCAGGATGCGGATCGGCTCGTTGCCGGTCCCGAGCATGCCCGCGTGCGGCGCGAAGCGAATGCGCCAGCCGCTGACCTGCGCCGCCTGCGCGGCTGCTGGTGCTGCCGGGGCCGCCGTCGAAGCCTTCAGGACCGCGGAGAGCCGCTCCGACAGAGAAGAGACGACTTCGCGATCCGCAGCCTCGCCGCGCTCGGCGGTCCCCAGCAGCGTGCGGACCACATCGACGGATTCCAGCAGCACGGTCACCGCCTCTTCGGTGACACCGCGCTTGCCGGAGCGCATTTCGTCGAGCAAGGTCTCGAGCAGATGCGTGACCTGCCCGACTTCGGTGAAGCCGAAGGTTCCCGCGCCGCCCTTGATCGAATGCGCGGCGCGGAAGATCGTGTTGATCAGCTCGGCGTCGGTGCTGCCTTGCTCGAGGCGGAGCAGATGCTCCTCCATCGTGTCCAGCCCCTCGCGGCTCTCCTCGAGGAACGTCTGCCGGAATCGCGATAGATCGATTGCCATGTGCTCATGCCACCTTTGCCACTGTGGGCGCTGGCGGAGGGGTTGTTGCGGCGTGCGCCGGCGGGAGCATCACCTTGATCGGCTCGCGCACCGCACCCGGAAGGAAATTGCGCGCGCGCTCGACGAAGCTCGCGGTGATCTCGCTGCCCCGCGGCGCGAGTAAGAGGCCCGATCGATTGCGCAGATCGTCGGCGAGCACCATGCCGACGGCCAGCAGCGACAGCGGCAGCTCGCGGACTTCGTAACGATCGGCCGGCAGCGAGTCGACGATGCGCTCCAGCGCGGCCAGCGGCTCCGGCGCGTAGACGCCGCTCTTGCGCATGCTCGCGAACGCGATCGCCGCGAGCTGCCCGCGCGACTCGAAGAGATCGAAATCGTCGGCGACGCGCAGGATCGACGCAGCACGCCACGCCTGACGCGTCTCCTCGCCGGCGCCTTTGGGCATCGGACCGGAGCCCGCGTGACGCCAGAGCCGCAGGATCTCGCGCACGGGCTCCAGCCGCGGGATCGATCCGAGCAGCTTATCGGTGACCTCGGGCATGCGCTCGACCATCGCCTCTTCGGCAGCGTCGAGCTTTTCGCCGGTGCGCAGCTTGCGCACGACTTCGCGCGGCAGGCTCACGGTGCCGATCTGCGAGAGCAGCGCCGCGAGCTCGAGCGGCCAGCGCGGATCCAGATGCAGCGCTTCGGCGATCTGCAGCGCGAGGCGCTGCACGCGGCCCGCGCGGCCGAACGCGTCGGGCTCGGTGAGCGCCAGCACTTCGGCGAGCGCCTGCACGGCGCCGCGCAGCGTGCGCTCGAGCAGCTCGCGCTCGGCGCGCATCAGCCGATGCTGCGCGACCGCTTCGAGCAGCGCGCGACGCAGCTGATCCGGCGGGCACGGCTTGGTGAGGAATCGGAACACCTGTCCGCTGTGCACGGCGGCGACGGCGGCGTCGACGTCGGCGTACCCGGTGAGGAGCACGCGCACGGTGTCGGGCGAAAGTCCGCGCACGCGCGCGAGCAGGGTCGCGCCGTCCATGCCGGGCATGCGCTGATCGGCGAGCACGACGGCGAACGGGCCTTCGGCGACGAGCTTGCGCAGCGCCGCTTCGCCGTTGGTCGCCGCGTGCACCGCGAAATCGTTGCCGAGCGTCAGCGCGAGCCCGCTGATGACCGCAGCTTCGTCATCGACGACGAGCAGCTTGGGCAGGATTCCAGCCATGCGCAGGACTCACGCCGCCTGCGCCGCGCTCTGGGTCGCGGTGAGGTTGCCGATCTTCTCGCGCCAGGCGGCGATCTCGCCTTCGATGCCGACCTCGCGCAGGTAATCGTGATCGAGCAGCTGCTCGTCGTGATCGCCCGGCGGCTGACCGGCCGCTTCCTCCTCGTGCGCGAGCGCATTGGCGACGTGCACCGCACCCGCCGGGCCGAACTTCGGCGCAGCGACTTGGCCCGGCGCGTGATGGAACGCGACGGCTTCGACGAGCGCGTTGGGCAAGCCCCAGCGATTGCCGAGCAGATGCGCGCCGATCTCCGCGTGGGTGCAGCCGAACACCGCGAACTCGGCGTCGATCATCCGCTCCTTGCGGACCTGCACGCGCACGCGCGCTTCGATCCAGCGCTCGGGCAGGTAGACCGCCATGATCATCTGGCCGATGTCGTGCAGCACGCCGGCGGAGAACGCGGTCTGGCGATCTTCGGGATCGGAGAGCAGGCCCGACGCGATCTGTCCGGTGCGCAGCGAATGCGCCTGCAGCTTCGCGAGCGAGAACCCCGGCGGCGCGACGACGTCGGACATCGCGTTGAACATCTCCATCGCGAGCGCCATCGAGCGCAATGGCAGCAGACCCAGAAACGTCACCGCTTCGCGGATATGGCGCAGGCGCCGGCCCGGCGCGAAGAACGCGGAGTTGGCGACCTGCAGCACGCGCGCGGTCATGCCGACGTCCTGCTCGATCACCTTGCCGATCGACGTCGCATCCGCATTGGGATTCTCGAGCTCGCGCACGACTTCCCAGTACAGCTTCGGCAGCGCGGGCAGCTTGGTGACGTTGGCGAGGATCTGCAGCACCGCGGGATCGTTGACGCGGCGATTGAGCGCGCAGCAGCGCTCGACGGCCTGCTCGAGCACCGCCGGATCGCACGGCTTGTTCAGCACGCGCTGCGCGATCGGCAGCATGCGCTGCTCGGAGGTGTCCGCGCCCGGATGGCCGGTGAGGATCAGCCGCACGATCTGCGGATAGCGCTCGCGCACCAGCGAGAGCAGCTGCATGCCGTCCATGCCGGGCATGCGCATGTCGCTGACCACGGCGTCGAACGGCTTCTCCGCCAGGAGCTCGAGCGCCGCCGGGCCGTTGCCCGCGCAATGCACTTCCCATTTCTCCGATTTGCCGAGCCGCATGGCCAGGCCCTTGAGCACGATCGGATCGTCGTCGACGAACAGCACGCGAATCATTTCACCCGTCCCGCCGCCTGCCCCGCGATGGGGAGGCGGACATAAAAAGTGGTTCCGTTGCCGACTTCGCTCTCGAACCAGAGGGCGCCGCCGTGGCGGTCCTCGACGATCGAGCGCGCGATCGCGAGTCCCTGGCCGGTGCCCTTGCCGACTTCCTTGGTGGTGAAGAACGGGTCGAACACGCGATGGCGGATCGCTTCGGGGATGCCGCAGCCGTTGTCGCTGATCGCGACGATGACGTCGTCGCCTTCGCAGCGCGTCTTGACGATGATCCGCCCGCGTCCGCCGGTCGCCTTGGTCTGCGTCTCGATCGCGTGCGCCGCATTGACCACGAGATTGAGGAACACCTGGTTGATGTCGCCGCCGTTGCACAGCACCGGCGGCAGCTCGCCGAGGTCGGTCTGCACGTCGGCGAGCAACTTGTATTCGTTCGACGCGACGGTGAGCGTGTCGCGCAGGCCGCGGTTGAGCTCGCAGGGCGCGACCTTGTTCGACGGATGCGAGAACGAGCGCATCGCCTCGACGATCCGCGACACGCGCGCGAAGCCTTCCAGCGCAGCGTCGAGCGCGTGCAGCAGCTGGTCGCGACGCTCGCCGAGCGGCTCGCCGTTGAGCGCCTCGCGCACGTAGTGCAGGTGATCGCCGATGTACTGCAGCGGCGTGTTGATCTCGTGCGCGATGCCGGCGGCGAGCTGGCC